>DATKRM010000120.1:0-7417 GCA_035532195.1 Solirubrobacteraceae bacterium | reverse complement strand
ACTGGACCTTCGCCAGCACGTCTGACTCGCGGAGGACGAGGAGCTCCTCGCCATCCACCTTGATTTCTGTCCCGCCGTACTTGCTGTAGAGGACCTCATCGCCTTCGGCGACGTCCAGCGGCGTGCGCTTGCCGGTGTCCTCGTTTACCTTCCCGTCGCCGACGGCAAGTACCTTGCCCTTTTGGGGCTTTTCCTTGGCGGTATCGGGAAGGACGATCCCACTAGCCGTGGTCTCCTCCTCCTCGATTGCCCGCACGATCAGTCGATCGCCAAGGGGCTTGAGCTTCATCTAAATACCTCCGAGTAAAAAACGGACCGATTTTTGGCACTCTCTGCTGCCGAGTGCCAATACGACCAATATAGCGTTCCCCCGGGGTTCAAGGCGGTTTTCATGGCACTCTCGGGCTGGGAGTGCCAAACAGGGCGCCCTCCGGGGCCTCCGGGCGAGGCTACACGGCCACGACCTCCAACCGCGCCAGCGTGGAGAACGTGCACCAGTAAAGGTCCCGTTCCCAGCCCGGACACGGGAACAGCACCGATTGGAACATCGTCGGGACTGCCGCCCGCGCCCGCTCGGCGCCGGACTCGAGGTCGATCACCACGACGTCGTCACCGGCTCGCCGATCGGCCGCCGCTCGGAGCCGCGGCCGGTTTGGGATCCAGCCGGCCCGATCGCCGAGCGCGCGGGCCAGGCGGCTGCGGGCGAGCCAGGGCCCCGACCAGTCGTGCACCACAACCTCACCGGTGTCCGGGTAGCGAATCATGTGGGCAGAGTGGGCCAGGCGCCGCTGCCACAGCGGCTCCAGCCGCCCGTCGAACCGGAACCCGGCGACGATCCCGTTGGCCGAATCGTAGGCCAGGGCGATCCTGCGCTCCGGGTCGTACAGAGGGGGATCGGTGATCGCGCCCCGCCGGCCGTGGCCCACCGGCACGCTCTCCCGGTCGGCCGGATCGGACAGCGAGATGCGGATGAGGTGCACGGGCCCCTCGGCCACGCCGGCCCCGAGCATCGTGCTCGAGTAGCGATGCTCGCCGTTGTCCATGAACCACAGCTGCCCGCCCTCGATCACAGGATCCCAGCCGTAGGACTGCCCCGGGTTCAGATACGGCACCTCCAGCACCCGCTCCAGCGACCGGCCGTCCCAGGCGTAGCCGTAGACCGTGGTCGCGCCCACGGCATACAGCCGCTCGCCGTCGGCGGACAGGCGAGCCACCACGGCCTCGGGCAGCTCGACGTCCGGGCATCGGGGCTCGAGGGTCTCCGGATCGAGCAGCGACAGCTTCGCCGGCACCCGGGCCGAGCGATCGATGTCCTTCATGGCCAGCGTCCCGTCGCCCAGGACGACCAGCGAGTTGTAAGGCCGCGGCTGCGGTAGCTCGTACCGGCCCAGAACCTGGAGCTCGGCCGACAGCCGGTGGCAGAAACGTCCAAAGGTCACGTAGAGCGAGCCGTTGGCGTGGGCCAGCAGCCCGCCCGGCCAGAACGGCCCGGCGGGAAGCTCCGGAGAGCGGTGAAGCGGCGCGAGGGTCCGCGGCTCGATCCGCTCCACCCAGGCCACGGTGGGATCGACCTGCGGGCGCCGGCCCAGGGTGTGGCGCAACGCGAAGACCTGGCCGGGCTCGCGCAGCACCACCATCGTGGTGGCGAAGGCAGCACGCCGTGACGTGCAGGCCAACCGCTCGCCCGGAGCGATAGCCAGACCCGGCTTATCCCGCGGCGCCTGCGAGCGGCGGGGGCCGCCGTCCTCGGCCGGCCAGGGGCTGGGCCATAGCGCCACCGGCTAGGGGATAGCGCGTCTGTGACGTGGTGTCAAACGCCACGTCACCACCGAGATATGCTCTAGAACGTGAGCTACTCGGGCCAGCGCTCGCGGCAGCGCGAACAGCGCGAGAACACCCGGCAGGCGATCATCGAGGCGACCGGAACCCTGCTCCGCGAGCAGCCGTACCGCGAACTGTCGGTCGACCTGGTCATGGCCCAGACCGGCTTGACGCGTACGGCGTTCTACCGGCACTTCGACGACATCCCCAGCCTGGTGCTGCAGCTGCTGGCCGACGTGGGCCGGGAGCTCTACGAGGTGGGGGAACGCTGGCGGGCGGAGCTGCCGGAGGATCTGCCCGGGTCGGCCCACCGGGGCCTCGAGGCGATCGTTGAATTCATGCTCCGCCACGGACGGCTGGTCCGCGCGGTGGCCGACGGCGCGGCCAGCGACGAGAGGCTCGAGTCCGGCTACCGGCAGTTCCGGGACGCGTTCGGGGAACTGATCATCGACGGGCTGGAGGCGCTGGTGGCCCGACGTCGGCTGGAGATCCCGGACGTCCGGGGCATGGCCCGGGCGCTGAACCTGATGAACGAGGCCTTCCTGCTCGACACCTTCGGCAAGAAGCCGCTGGGCGACCCAAACGTGGCGCTGGCCACGCTGGAGACGATCTGGCTGCGGGTGCTGGCTCCTAAGTGAGCCAGACAGGCCTCACCCCCCGGACCGACGCCTGGCGCCGCCGCGGCGCCCTGCAGAAGATCGCCGGGCACCGGATCTTCGTGCGCGACTGGGACGGGACCGGGCCGCCGCTCCTGTTCCTACACGGTTATCCGTCCAGCTCCTACGACTGGGGCCGGGTGGTTGACCGGCTGCCCGGGCGGCGCGTGACGGCCTTCGACTTTCTGGGCTTCGGGCTGTCCGATAAGCCGCAGGAGGTCACCTACTCGCTTGTGCGGCAGGCCGACATCGTGGAGACGGTGGCCCGGCGGTTCGCCGGCGAGCCGGTGGTGCTGGTGGCCCACGACATGGGCACCTCCGTGGCCACCGAGCTGCTAGCCCGGGCGCTCGAGAACCGCCTGGCCTTCCCGCTGGCGGCCGTGCTCCTGTTCAACGGGAGCATGGTGATCGAGCGGGCCAGCCTGACCATTTCTCAGAAGGCGCTGCGCAGCCGGCTCGGCCCGCTGGTGGCACGGCTGAGCAACCAGCGGGCGTTCCGGGCGCAGTTCGCACGCATCTTCTCGGCCACGCATCCGCTCAGCGCCGAGGAGGCGGCCGATCAGTGGTCGCTGCTGGCCCACGATGACGGGCACCGCATCATCGACCGTCTCACCTACTACCTCCACGAACGCGTCACCTATGCCGCGCGCTGGCACGGAGCGCTGCGGGAGTGGCCCGGCCAGCTGAGCCTGGCCTGGGCGGGTCAGGACCCGGTGTGCACCGAGGCGGTCCTCCAGGCCGTGCTGGCGCTGAGGCCAAGCGCGCCGGTCACCCGCTGGCCCGAACTCGGCCACTATCCGCAGATCGAGGACCCCGACCAGGTGGCCGAGGTCATCGCAGGCGTCGCGCCGGGCTTCTAGATTTCTCTGGATGGCACGTGATCCCGAGGCCGTTCCCACCAGCAGGACCCTGAGGGCCACCCAGGCCACGACCGCGCTGGCCCCCAGCACGTTGCGATTCTTCGGGACGCTGGCCACGAACCTGGCCCGATCGCCCGAGAGCGCCCACGAGATGCTGCTGCAGCGCCACGAGGAGATCGCGGATCACGCGGTGGAGACGCTAGGCCAGATGCGCGGCGGCGCGATGAAGCTGGGTCAGCTGGCCTCGTTCGTGGATGTGGACTTCCTGCCCCCGGAGTTCCGGGCCGTGTACCAGTCCAAGCTGGCCGACCTGCGCGACTCGGCGCCCCCCATGAGCTTCGACAAGGTCCGGCAGGTCCTGGAGCGGGAATGGGAGAAACCGGTGGAGTCGCTGTTCGAGCACTTCGAGACCGAGGCGGTGGCCGCAGCCTCAATCGGTCAGGTGCACCGGGCGGTGCTGAGCGACGGACGCCAGGTGGCGGTCAAGGTGCAGTACCCGGAGATCGCCGATGCCCTGGCGGCCGACCTCGGCCTGGCCACGATCGGCATCCGCCTGGCCAAGGCGATCGCGCCGGGACTGGATCCGGAGGTGGTGGCCCGCGAGCTGCGCGAGCGAGTGATGGAGGAGCTCGACTACGAGCTGGAGGCTCAGCATCAGCGAGCCTTCGCCCGGGCCTACCGCGGGCACCCGTTCATCGTGATTCCGGGCGTGGTCACGTCGCTGTCCCACCGCCGAGTGCTGGTCTCGGACTGGGTTGACGGGCTGGACTTCGCCCAGGCGCTCGAGCTCCCCCAGGCCGACCGTGACCGGATCGGCGAGATTCTGCATCGCTTCTTCCTGGGCTCGATGCACCGGATTGGTCGCTTCAACACCGATCCCCATCCCGGCAACTACCGGGTCCGGGAGGACGGAACTGTGGTGTTCTTCGACTTCGGGAACACCAAGGTGGTGGATCCCGACTGGCTCGAGGGCACGCGACGGATGCTCGGGGCGGTGCTCGAAGGAGACGCCCAGCGCTACCTGGACGAGGCGCTGGAGCTCGGGTACTTGAGGCGGGCCGACCGGGTGGATGGCGAGTGGCTGCTGGCCCAGACACTGGCCTCGGAAGACTGGTGGCTGCGTGACCAGACGCTGACCATCGACCCGGACTACGTGGCTCGGACACTGACCCAGCTGATGGAGGTGTCTCCGCAGGTGATCAGGCTCCTGCGGGAGGTCAAGGTGCCGCCAGAGGAGATCTGGTCCCGGCGGGTCCAGATCGGGGTGTTCGCGATCCTGGGCCAGCTCCGGGCCACCGCCAACTGGCACCGGATCATGCGCGAGTACGTGTTCGGCGACGAGCCGTCGACGGAGCTAGGCCGCCAGGACGCGGAGTTCTGGCGGAGGCGGGGTTAGTAACCGCATCCGGCTCCGCGCTGCCCGGCTAGTTTTGCGCCCCGCCCAGACCGTGGAGGCGGTCGCGGATCTCCGGCGGGTTCTCGATGATCTGCGAGAAGCGGACGACGGTCACCGTGTCGTCCAGCGCCACCTTGCGCCCGTAGATCTGCTCCAGGAAGTGCACCATCTCGTCGATCCGGCGAAACTCCGGGTTGTCGTGCTCGACGTCGCGGGGAGAGAGATCCTTGACCCGCTTGACCTCGACCTGGTCGATGACGGCGTCGAAAATCTTCTCCCGGGGCGAGTGCTGGTAGCCGATGGTCACCACGACACAATCGTTCTTGCGGTACTTGTGCGACTTATCGCCCAGCCGGATGGTCGCCGTCTTGCGTCCGCGTCGCAGCTGGTCCGCGAACACCGACGAATAGAAGTTAAGTACACGCACCGAGGCCAGCCTACACATCCGGCCCTAGGCGCGACAGCGCGCGCCGGACCATCTCCCGCTCGCCCGAATAGGTCAGCGAACGCGCCGCCTCTTCCAGCTCCATCCAGCGCACGTCGGCGATCTCGTGGTCGTGAGCGAGCTCGCCGCCGTGGTAGTCGAACAGGTAGAACACCACCCGCTTATCGACCGTCTGGCCCTTGCGGTCGTAGCTGTAGCGGATCTCGCCCAGCTGCTCAACGGGCTCCGCCTCCACCCCAGTCTCCTCCCGGATTTCCCGGATCGCAGCCTGGAGCGGTGTCTCGTTCCCGTCCGGATGACCTTTGGGCAGAGCCAGCACCGTGCCGTGCTGCGGTCGGCCCCGGGCGGGAACGATCACCGCCACCTGCCGCCCGCAGACCACCACGCCTCCGGCCGAGAAGTCCTGGCGCCGGTCGCTAATAGACGTAGCGCTCCAGAGCCGCGGGATCGTGCACCGTCAGCTTCCCCCGCCCCTGGGTGATGATCCCCTCACGTTCCAGTACGGCGAGAAACCGGCTGGCCGATTCCCGTGAGGAGCCGGCCAGCCCAGCCAGGTCGGCCTGGGTGGAGGTGATCAGGATGTCCCGCGGCGCTTGGCCGTCGGTCCGCGGGGTACCACCGGCCCCCTCCGTGACCGCCGTGGCGGCGAGCTGAGCCAGGACGCTGGCCACCCGGCTCTGCACCGTCTGGAACGACTGGCGAGCCAGGCGTTCGTTGGTCTCCCGCAGGCGCCGGCCCAGGGCCTGGATCAGCTTGACCGTGATCTGCGGGTGCTCCTGCATCAGCCGGCGCATGTCGGAGCCGAGAATCGCGATCGCCTCCATCGGCTCCATGGCCTGGACGGTGGCCGAGCGCCGCTCGTCGTCGAACATGGCCAGCTCGCCGAAGATGTCTCCCGGCCCGAAGTTGGCCAGCGTGAGGACCCGGTCACGATGCTCGCGCAGCGCCCGGGCATGACCCGTGCGCACGATGTAGCACGTGCTGCTCTCGTCGCCCTCGTGGAACACCACCTCGCCGCTGCCGAAGTGCCGCGGGATGCATACCTCGGCCACCCGGGCCAGCTCCTCCTCGGACAGGTTCTCGAACACCGGAACCCGGGTCAGAAGGGCAATCGTCTCCTCGGCAGTCACTGCCACAGCAGCAGGGATACCACACCGCGCCGCGCTCGCCGGGCCGGGCCGGGCCGGGGGGCGACGGTCTACGTGGCCGAGCGACGGTAGGTCAGGTACTCGGCCACCCGCTCAGCCCCGGCTCGCAGGCGGCGGAAGTAGGCGGCGCGGCTGAGGTTGAGCTCGTCTGCGGCCAGCTCGTGGCTCGACTCAGACTCCAGGTAGCCGCGAACCAGCACGCGTTGGAGCAGGCGCTCGTTGTCGCTGTCCCCGAACGCTCGCTCGGCCGCGTCGCGCAGCAGCTGCCGCACTCCGGCCACGCGTTCGTCAACCGTCTCCCCGTGGGCCAGCGGGCTGTGGGCCAGCTCGTGCGGCACGCGGAAGTTGCGCAGGGCCTCGCGCACCGCCTCCGCGTCGACTGCCAGCTGGGCCGGCGACGCCTCGGACTGGGGGTTGGGCAACCCCAGCTCCTGGTAGACCCGCGCGCGCTGGGCGGCGAGCAAACCGCCGGGGCCGTAGTCGATGCGGTGGCATTCCATCCGCCGGGAGTCGAGCACCACGTCGAGCTCCTCCAGGTGGACGGCCCCCAGCACCTGGGCAAACGACACGGCGGCGCGCATGCCCGGATCGATCGGCATGTAGGCGAACCGGGGATTGGGCGCGCCGGAGCGCAGGATGCCCGCCATTCCCAACATGGCCTGGACGCGGCCTCGGGGGTCGCCGGTGAGATCGATGGAGTCCCGCCACAGAACGGCATCCCCCAGGTGCGAGGACGCCTGAGCGTGCTCCAGCCAGGGACCCAGCAGCGGATCCGAGGTGGCGAACTCAGGTGCCGTCTGCGGGCTCATCGAGATCGTAAAGCCGCTGAATCGATCCTCGCGGTCCCGGGCCACGCCGATCCGCTCCGGGGCCTCGGCCCAGAATCGTGCCGAGTAGTGCCACCAGTCGGGGTGGCCTCGCTGCGTGAACAGGCTCTCGACGAATTCGGCGTCGCCCGGGCGGACCACATCCATCCGGTAGTCGATGCTGCCCTCCCAGCCAAACCCCCACTTGATGGTCGGGTTGTCGATCAGATGGGCCAGCTCGATCGAGATCACCGGATCGCCGATCCGGCCGCGCTCGTACAGATA
>DATKRM010000119.1:0-12698 GCA_035532195.1 Solirubrobacteraceae bacterium | reverse complement strand
ACGTCGCCGTGCTTGACATCCAGATGGGCGAGCTCGACGGCGTACGTGTGGCCAACGCCGTCAGCCGCGATGAGCTCGCAACCCGAACACTGTTCCTGTCGGCCTATTACGACCGCGAGATCGTCTACGAAGCGCTCGCTGCGGGTGCCTCCGGCTTCCTCTCCAAGGAGGCGACCGGACGAGAGATCGCCGACGCGATCAGCGCCGTCGCGCGCGGCGAAACCGTGCTGGGACGCGACATCCAATCGGCCCTGGCGGCGCAGATCCGGCGGGCTGCGGCGTCCGAACGGCCGGCGCTCTCAGCGCGCGAGCGTCAGGTCCTGGGGCTGGTGGCCGATGGCCGCTCGGCTCCCCAGGTGGCCCGCGAGCTTCACCTGAGCCCGACGACCGTCAAAACCCATCTTCAGCGTGTGTACGAGAAGCTCGGCGTAAGCGACCGCGCCGCTGCGGTCGCTGAGGCGATGCGCCGCGGGCTGCTCGAGTAGTGCCTCCTCAGAGACTGTCGAGCGGAACGCGCACCTCGACGCACGTCCCCTGCATCGGGGTGCTCGTGACGTCGCAGCTGCCCCCCAGCGCCCCGACGCGCTCTCGCATCTCGAGCAGGCCGACGTGCCCTGGCTGCGGCGCCGTTGTCGGGTCGAACCCGGCGCCGTCGTCGGTCACGCGGAGCCGGAGCTCGTCCTCGGAGTCGGTCAACTCGACGGCTGCCGAGCGGGCCCGGGCGTGGCGGGCGATGTTCCCGAGCGCCTCGGCAGTGATCCGGAACACTGCTCCACGCATCTCGAGCGGTAGATCACGTTCGAGGCGCGCATCGAAGCTGATGCGCACGCCCGTGTCGGATTCGATCCTTGTGCTCAGCTCTTCGATGGCCGCCTCGAGCCCGGCACGCTCAAGGCTCGGCGGCCAAAGCTCGAACAGCAGGCCCCGCAGTCGCCGGTGCGCCGCGGCCAAGGCGGACTCGAAGCGCTCGAGGGCCTCCCGCTGCGCGGGGTCGCTCAGCGTCTCGCCCAGCTGCTCGAGCTGCAAGCGCACCGCCGCGAACACCTGGAGCGTGTCGCCGTGGATGTCCGCCGCGATCCGGCGCCGCTCGCGCTCTTGGGCTCTGACCACCGCCGCCAGCAGCTCGCGCCGCTGCTCGGCCAGGCGCTCCAGCTCCCGCTCGGCCCGCAGCTGCTCGGTCACCTCCCAAGCCACGACCCCGGTGCCGATCACCTTCTCGACGTCCTTGACCGGGTAGAAGCTGACTCGCCAGGTGCGCTCCTCCCCAGGAGAGGCTGGCGTCTCGCCAGAGATCTCCTGATCGAACACGGCTTGGCCTGAGTCGAGCACGCGATCGTGGAGCGGCTCGAGCTGTGGCCACAGCGCCGGCACGACCTCCGCGACGGTCGGGCCGATGTGGGCGTCTGACGGCAGTCCGTTGATCTCAGCCAGCATGGCGTTGATCCGCTGGAAGCGATTCTCGGTGTCGATGAAGGCAAGCCCGACGGGAGCATGCTCGAACACGGCCTCGAGCAACGCATGGGCCCGGTGCTCGTCGTCGACATCGGTGGCCACCCCCAGCCAGGCCACCAGCGCGCCGTCACCGTCGCGGCTCGGGGTACCGTGTGTCAGCAGCCAGCGAAACTCGCCGTCGGGCCGCCTGATGCGCGTCCGCAGCTCCCACGGCTCCTCGCGTGCGAGGGCACGGGTGAAGGCGGCCAGCGAGGGCGCAACGTCATCGACATGAACGTCGATCGCCAGATTGGGCTCGAGGTCAGCCGCGGTGCGACCCGCCACAGCGTCGGAGGCGCGGTTCTGCCACCGTATGGTTCCGTCTGGGCTCATCAGGAAGATGGCGGCCGGTAGCTCCTCGGCCAGTCGCCGGAAGTCGATCGGTTGGGAAGTCGGCGTGCCGTCGCCGCCGGGCTCGCGGGCGGCCGGGGCGGCCGGGTTGCGGTCAGCCGGCCGGGGGCCGGTTCGTCTCGCCATCTGCTCGCTCACCGCCCGACTGACTCGACGCCACCAGAGGCTCGAGCGCGCGCCCGCGCGCCGGGCCCGGGACGTGGACCGCCGCCTCGTACTCGGTGAGAGTGCGTGTGCCGCCGGTGCCGGCGGCCACGGCGGCCCGCGTCCCTTCGATGACGTCTTGCGCCTCGCGCCACCGCACGACGCTCTCGAAGTACCACAAGCCAATCGCGCGGCCGGTCTCCCGGTTCACGCCCAAGCTCCCGAGCACGAACCCGGGCAGCTCGCCAAAGATCTCGGCATACACCCGCTCGATGTCGTCGATCAGCTGCGGCAGCGCAACGGGGTCGATCTCGATTTCGACCACCACCCAGAGCACGGCTCAAGGGTACTCACCTAAGCGTCGGCGGCCAGCGGGTGTTGCAAGCGGCGCTCGACCCGTATCACCCACCCATACCTCCGCTTCTCTGATAACGAAGAGGTCCCAGGTTCGAGTCCTGGATCGCCGAATGGGAGGGTGTTCATGGGATCGGACCGACGGGTTCGATCACGTCGGCATCACTCAGATACTGATACGCGGCGGCGATCCGCTGACCGTCGATCCGATGCAGCGCCCAGACCGACCCGATGTCGGCCTCCCCGGCCAAGCTCAGAGAGCCGACGGCGAACACTCTGCCCTCGGCCCCAGCCCACGCGTAGGAGAGAACGATGCGGTGCTCGTGGCGCAGGCGCTCTAGGTGTGCGAACCACTCCCGCACGCCGTCATGCCCACGGTAGGAACCTCGCAGTCCGCTCAATCTCAGCGGGCGAAAGTCCACGTCGGCATCTAGGCGCTCGAGCATGCCGTCGAGATCCCGCTGGTCGAACGCATCGACCCATCGCGAGACGATCTCCTCCAGGCCCTGCGGGACTGTTGTGGACATCCTCACCGCCTCCACTGGCCCGCCTGGCCGGCGTCCGCTCGACTTGCCTCAGGCACCGAGTCCGCGGCGTCCAGCTCGCCTGTTGCCCGGGAGCTGGTTGGGTCCCAGGCGCGGAGGACTGGCCCGGCTCATGCCAGACAAGAGCGCTGTCCCTAAAGCGCTGCGCGTGGCTGGCTGCTGAGGCTCAGGTCGTGAGATGGCCAATGGTTGGTGGCAGCACGGACAGCAATCACCCGTAGCCCACACCAGCACCACGGGCACCACGCGACCACACTCCCGACAACGAACTCGCATCCGGTCTGACACGAAGGGCTCCCGCTCCGAGGTTGGACGTTGCTATTCCTCGCAACACCCTCCCCCGGCTTCCACCTGGGCCGCCAGCGAACGCGCGTTCCGCAAGAGATCACTGAAACTCGGCTCCGCCGCAGTCAAGCCACGAAGCCAAGACTCAACACAACGCAGGATACGCCTCTGTCAGGCGATCGCAAGACCCGAGACGCGGCGATAGCGTTGGACGCCCTTGGGTAGGCTGTGCTCTGCATGGGGAAGATCGCTTGAGGGCTGTGGGCCGGGGCGCCCTGGTTGGTCTCCTGCTCGCCGTCCTGCTGCTCGCCGCCCCACATGCACAGGCACGACTCCGGGCAGTCGATGCTCATCCGGCGCGAGCCGTCGCCACGATCACGGCCGGCGCCCCTGCCACCAAGCTACCTCGCTCCTTCTTCGGACTGTCGGTCGAGTATCCCGAGCTCCCGATGTACGAGCAGTTCCTGCCGAGCTTCGAGCGCATCCTCGGCCTCTTGAAGGTCGGCGACGACGGACCGCAAGTGCTGCGCGTGGGTGGGAACTCGGCTGACCTGACCTTCTGGAACCCCCAGGGCATGAGGTTGCCCCGGGACGCCTACGTCCTCTCTTCGCAGTGGTTCTCGCAGTTCGCCACCCTCATCCTCCAATCGCGGTTGCGTGTGCTGCTCGACCTCAACCTGAAGACCTCGACCGCGAGCCAAGCTCGCGGACTCGTCAAGGAGGCGCTTGCGCGGTTTCCCGCCGGCAGCATCGCTGGGCTGGAGTTCGGCAACGAGCCCGACCAATATGGCGGCGGGTATTCGCCGGCTCGCTACGTGCAGGCGTTCAAGGCCTACGCCCACGCGGTGGGCAAGACCGCGCCGTCGGTGCCGTTCCTCGGCCCGGCGGTCACCAGCACCGACAACAACTTCAACTGGCTTCAGGCAGTGGCCACCGGCGATCGTTCTCAGCTCGGCGTGCTCGACGGCCACGAGTACCCACTCGCCGCCTGCGAGAATCCGGGCGACCCCGGATATCCCACCGTCGAGAAGATCCTCAGCGCGAGCCTGATCAGCGGTTACGCCGCATCGGTGAAGCCGGCCGTCGTTCTAGCTCACCGGGCCCACCGACCGTTCCGGCTCGATGAGACCAACTCGGTCACCTGCGGTGGCAGTCCAGGAGTCAGCGACACGTTCGCCACTGCGCTGTGGGCGCCCGACGCGTTGTTCTCGCTGCTCAGGACGGGCCTGGATGCAGTCAACTTCCACATCCGTCCGACCAAGATCAACGGTCCGCTCGCCTTGGGTACGGGCGGCTTCATAGCCCGGCCACTCTTCTATGGGCTGTTGCTGTTTGCCCGAATGGCGTCGCCCGGCGGGCAGCTGCTCCGGGTCAGCCAGACGGTTCCACCGTCGTCGCGTCTGAGCGCGTGGGCGGTCAAGGTGACCGGCGGGGCGATTCACGTCCTACTGATCAACAAGGCGAGCTCGGCCCTGACCGTCCGTCTTCGCCTGCGGTCTCGTAGTGCGGCGGTGGTCGAGCGACTGCTGGCACCGTCGGCTCGCGCAGCCGACGGGGTGACGTTCGGCGGCCAAAAGCTCGGGGCGGACGGGATCATGAAGGGGATGCCGGTCAGCGAGATGGTGGCCTCCCACGGTGGCAGCTACCAGGTGAAGGTGGGGCCTACGAGCGCCGTCCTGGTTGAGGTCCAGCGCTAGCGCTAGCTCAGCCGACTACGGTTGGCCGCGCCCCACCGGCCGGAGTGGTGGGAAGATTCTGACCGCCAGGCCGTCCTTGGTCTATGTCGGTGACAACTAGGCGGAGGTGCTCGTGCGCGGACGGCGGATAGCGATCCTGGCCGGAGGGCTACTCGGGGGTATGGCGATGCTGGCGGCCCCGGCGCAGGCGACGTATCACCTGAACCAGGTCAACGAAGTGATGCTCGCGACGAGCAGTGGCGATTCGAGCGTGCAATTCGTGGAGTTCATCGACCGCGGCGGCACGGAGGAGCAGTTCACGCCGGCGTTTGCTCCGTACAAGCTGGTCGTCTACGACGCTGGGGGGAACAAGCTGGCCGAGCAAACGCTTGATCCCACCAAGCTTCGGGCGGCAGCCGCGGTCGGCCGGGAGTATCTGGTCTCGACACCCGGCACCGACAGTGCGTTTCACGTCACCGGCGACGAGCGGCTGACCGTAACGCTCCCGCGAGGCGCCGGCCAGGCCTGCTTCGAGGGAAACACCCCTCCGCCCACGGCGGTTAGCTGTCTTACCTGGGGCACGATCACCAAGCCAGTGGGAATCAACATGTTCGGCACGGGCTCGGCGAACGGCCCGGTCCCGCCCAACGGGGAGTCGGACCAGCGCCAGGGCAACAGCGCGATTCTGGCTGCCTGCCCGACGCCGAAGGCGCCGAACACCTCGAAGACGTGCGGGACGGTGAAGCCGTCCTTCGCCGGAGTCAGTTTTGCGGCCCACACCGCCACCGTCGATCGTCGTGGACGCGCGCTGGTGCGCTTGCGCTGTCCGGCGGGTACAAACGGGTTCTGCCTGGGAAGCCTGACCCTCAAGCCGGTGAGTGGGCGCGGGCGATTTGGCAGTGAACAGTTCCGGATCTCCGCGACGAAAACGGCGACCGTGGTGGTCAAGCTCTCGCGCGCGGGGCGGGGTGCGTTGGGTCACCACGGCAAGCTTGCTGTGCTGGCGGTGGCCACGGCTCACGACTCCGCAGGAACGCCGAAGACCACGTCGTTGAGGCTGAAGCTGGTCGCGGCCAAGCCTTAGAGGTAGTGCTGAGATAGTCAGGGTCGGCGGGCGTGCGCCGGAGCGCTGAGGCGCCGGGACCGAACATCCGGCCAGCGCCGCGACTCTCGCATTTTCGGTGTGTTGGGACGGGGGCGAGAGTCTTGCAGGGGTCTCGAACACCATGCCCCTGCTGCGCAAAACCCTCCTCCTGCTGGTCGTCCTGAGCGCAGCCCTCGCCGCGCCGGCGGTGGGACAAGCGGCCGGCCTGAGCGCCAGCTTCTCGACCAGTTCGGACTGGGGCTCGGGGTTCGTGGGGGCCTACACCATCACCAATGGCGGCACTTCCCCCGTCACCGGCTGGCGACTGGAGTTCGACCTGCCGCTCAACGAGAGCATCACGGGCGCCTGGAGTGGTCAGCTCAGCTCGCTGGGCGGGCACTACGTGGTGACAAATGCCTCGTGGAACCAGACGATCGCCCCGGGGACGAGTGTCAACCCGGGCTTCCAGGGCGCATACACCGGGACGTTCACCCCTCCGCAGAATTGCTTAATCAACGATTAACCGTGCGGCGGCGGACCCCCGCCACCCCCGCCTCCGCCTCCGGATACGACACCGCCGAGCGCGCCGACGGGCTTGAGCGCGGGGACGCCGACCACGAGCAGCGTCCCGTTGAGCTGGAGCGCGTCCACCGACAACGTGGCCGTGACCGGATATCGCGTGTACAGCGGCAGCGCTCAGGTGGCTACCACCACCGGCACCGCCACCACGATCACCGGGCTGTCTTCCTCCACGTCCTACACGTTCACGGTGAAAGCCGCGGACGCCGCCGGCAACCTGTCGGCCGCCAGCACCCCCGTCACAGTGACCACGGCCGCCATGCAGACGGGCGGGCTGACGGCAACGTTCTCCAAGGCCTCGGACTGGGGCTCGGGGTTCGTGGGCGCCTACACGGTCACCAATGGCGGCAGTTCCGTCGTCAACGGGTGGCGGCTGGAGTTCGACCTACCGGCGGGGGCGAGCGTGGTCAACGCTTGGAACGGGACCCTCGCCGCCAACGGCAGCCACTACGTTTTCACCGACGTGGCCTGGACGCACACCATTGCGCCCGCTGCCTCGGTTCAGATCGGCTTTCAGGTCGCGTACAACACCCCGCCCGGGACCCCGCAGAATTGCTTGATCAACGGGCAGGCGTGCGGCGGCGGTGGGCCGCCGCCGCCTCCTCCTCCTCCTCCACCTCCGGATACGACACCACCCAGCGCGCCGACCGGCTTGAGCGCGGGGACGCCGACCACAAGCAGCGTCCCGTTGAGCTGGAACGCGTCCACCGACAACGTCGGCGTGACCGGCTATCGGATCTACAGCGGGCCTACTCAGGTCGCCACCGCCGGGGGCACGTCGACCACCGTCTCCGGACTTTCACCGGCGACGAGTTACACGTTCACTGTCAAAGCCGTCGACGCGGCGGGCAATTCTTTCTGCGGCCAGTGACACAGTCACTGTAACTGCCGCGACGGCGAGTGGCGGAAGCGGCGGCTCGGGTGCCACTGTGCCCGAGCTCGCGCCCTACGTCGACATGACGCTGTACCCGCAGTTCTCCCTCGGCCAGGCCGCGCGAACCGCACAGTTCAAGCACTTCACGCTGGCGTTCATCGTCAGCGGAGGCGGGTGCAAGGGGGCATGGGGGGGCGTTACGGCCATCGGTGATCCCTGGATCACGAGCTCCTTGGCCGACCTCAAGGCGGCCGGTGGCGATGCCATCGTCTCCTTTGGGGGAGAGGCCGGCCAGGAGCTCGCCGCCGTGTGCCCGAGCGTCGATGCCCTGACCGCTCAATACCAGGCGGTGATCGACCAGTACGGGATCCGGGATTTCGACTTCGACATCGAAGGCGCGGCGGTGGCCGATGCCGCGTCGATCGACCGGCGGTCGAAGGCCCTGGCTGCCCTGCAGGCCGCGGGTAAGGCGGCGGGCAAGCCGGTGCACGTGTCGCTCACCCTGCCGGTGATGCCCACCGGCCTGACTCAGGACGGACTCAACGTGATCCGCTCGGCGATCGCCAACGGCCTCGACGTGGGGCAGGTCAACGTGATGGCCATGGATTACTTCGACTCGTCGCTGAACTACTCCGGCCACATGGGCGACCTAGCCATCCAGGCCGCCCAGAGCACGCATGACCAGCTGGCCAGCCTGTATCCGGGCAAGACCGACGCCCAGTTGTGGGCGATGGTGGGGGTGACCCCGATGATCGGGATCAACGACGACAACCACGAGGTCTTCACCACCGCCGACGCGGCGAAGCTGGTCGCCTTCGCCAACAGCAAGGCGCTCGGGCGGCTGGCGTTCTGGTCGGCCAACCGCGACGCGCCCTGTCCCTCACCCACGCAGTGGACATCGAACACGTGCTCCGGGGTGTCGGATCCCGCCTGGGCGTTCTCGCAGGCGTTCGAGGGCTTCCCGTCCGCTCCTCCAGCGCCCCCCGGGCCGACCATCGCCGTATCCGGCAAGCAACTGGTCAACGGCTCGGGGACACCCCTGCGGGTAGCCGGGGTAAACCGCTCCGGGAGCGAGTACGCGTGCGTCCAGGGGTGGGGGCTGTTCGACGGGCCGACCGACGAAGCGTCGATCTCGGCCATGACCGCCTGGGGGATCAACGCCGTGCGGGTGCCGCTCAACGAGGACTGCTGGCTGGGCGTCAACGGCGTCAACGCGGCGTACGCCGGGGCGAACTACCAGGCGGCGATCCGGGCCTATGTCGATCGCCTGCGGGCGCACGGGCTCGACGTGATCATCGATCTTCACTGGGCCGCGCCGGGGACCCAGCTGGCGCTGGGACAGGAGCAGGCGCCGGACGCCGATCACGCCCCGGCCTTCTGGTCGTCGGTCGGCTCCGCCTACAAGGGCGTCAGCGGAGTCGCCTTCGATTTGTTCAACGAGCCCCACGACATCTCGTGGGCCTGCTGGTTGAACGGCTGCACGGCGCCGGGCGGCTGGCCGGCCGCGGGGGAGCAGCAGCTGATCAACGCGGTTCGGGGCGCGGGCGCCACCCAGCCGGTGATCGTGGAAGGGCTGAACTGGGGCGGCGATCTGTCCGGTTGGCTAAGCAATCAGCCGCACGATCCGGCGGGCCAGCTCGTGGCCGGTTGGCACGTCTACAACTTCAGCGGCTGTGCCGCCACGACCTGCTGGGACAGCACGGTGGCGCCCGTGGCCCAGCAGCTGCCGGTCCTGGCCACCGAGATCGGCGAGAGCGATTGCGCCGGCGGCTTCTTGAGCACGCTGCTGCCCTGGGCCGACAGCCACCAGATCGGCTACCTGGCTTGGGCCTGGAACGCCGCCAGCTGCGGGGGCGGCCCGTCCCTGATCAGCGACTACGGCGGCACTCCGACCGCTTACGGGGCGGCGTTCAAGTCGTATCTGTCAGCCCACGCCAGCGGGGCCGCAGTCTCGGCGATGCGGGTGGCCTCGGTGGCTCGCGATACCCGGACCAGCGGTCGCTGATCTCGTGCCGGCTGCGCGGGAGCCCGGGCGCCGGATCTCGTAGGCTTAGCTGCATGCCCTCGCCGCTCGTGGTGGGTGAAGCCCCCGTCGTGCCCCTGCACGGAGAGCTTCGCTGGGGGTGGGAGCTGGCCCGGCTGGCCGCGGACCCCGGATTTCTTCGCCCCGAGCGTCAGCCCGACGCGCCTCCGGTCCTTCTGGTGCCCGGATTCATGGCCGGTGATCAGTCACTGTCCGCGCTCCGGGGCTGGCTGGGGAGGCGGGGCTCGGCCACCGAAGCCGCCGGGATCCGGCTGAACGTCGACTGCGCTGAACGCGCGGTCGCCCGCATCGAGACCCGGCTGCGGCGATTCCAGGAAGCGCAGGGGCGGCGAGTGGTGGTGATCGGGCAGAGTCGGGGCGGCGAGCTGGGGCGGGTCCTGGCCCTGCGCAACCCGGACCTGGTGAGCACGCTGGTGATGCTCGGCTCTCCAGTGCTCGACCCGCTGAGCGTGGGCTCGGCCGTGCTGAGTGCGGTGCGTTCGGTAGCCCGCCTGGGCGACCTGGGCGTGCCCGGCGTGTTCTCCCGCCAGTGCGCCACCGGCGACTGCTGTGCCGGGTTCCGCGCCGACCTGAAGGCCCCGCTGCCATCGGGCCTGCACGCGGTGGCCGTGTACTCGCGCAGCGACGGGATCGTCTCCTGGGAGGCCTGCCTCGAACCCGGCGCCCGCCCGGTCGAAGTCGACTCGAGTCATTGCGGCATGGCGGTCAACCGCGCGGTGTACCAGGTGCTCGTGGAAATCCTGGAGGAGGAGGACCGGCAATGGACTGGATGAGCCCGACGGACGCGTCGTTCCTGCACATCGAGGGGCCCAACAACCCCATGCACATCGGCGGCGTGAGCATCTTCGAAGGACCCGCGCCGCCGTTCGAGCGCCTCGAGGAGATGGTCATGACCAAGCTCCACATGGTGCCCCGGTACCGGCAGAAGGTGCGTTTGGTCCCGTTGGGACTCGGCCGGCCGGTGTGGGTGGACGATCCGCACTTCAACCTGTCCTACCACCTCCGTCACAGCGCGCTGCCCTCACCGGGCACCGAGGAGGTGCTGCGCCGGTCGGCGGCCCGGATCTTCGCCCAGCACCTGGATCGCCGCAAGCCCCTGTGGGAGATCTGGATGATCGAGGGTCTGAGCCAGAACCGCTGGGCGTTGCTGTCCAAGGTCCACCACTGCATGGTGGACGGTGTCTCGGCCACCGATCTGATGACCGTGATGTTCGACGACAGTCCGGCTGGGCCGGCCGAGTCAGCCTGGGAGCCGGCGCCTGAGCCCACCGGCGCCGAGCTGGTTGTGCGCACACTGGCCCACCAGGTGTCCGACCCCTCGGAGCAGGTGCGAGTGATCCGGGCCGCGCTGAGGCGGCCCCGCTCGTCGCTGGCCCAGGCGCGTGGGATTCTGGGCGGGCTGACTTCAGCGGCCGGAGTGCTCCGCCCGCTGCCCACCTCTTCTCTCACCGGCTCGATCGGGCCCCACCGAACGTGGAGCACCGCGTACGTGCACCTGAGTGATGTGAAGACGATCCGGAGGGCTCTGGGCGGCACGGTCAACGACGTCGTGCTGACGCTCGTGTCCGGCGGCCTGCGCGAGCTGCTTCAGTCCCGGGGCGAGGTGGTCGAGGGCTGCTCGATCCGCGCTTTGGTCCCGGTGTCGGTGCGGCGCCCCGGTGAGCGGGGGACCTACAACAACCGGGTGTCGGCGATGTTCGCCAAGCTACCGGTCGGTATCGATGATCCAGCCAACCGGCTGGCTTCGGTGGGCAAGCAGATGGACGGTCTGAAGCAGTCGAAGCAGGCTGTAGCGGGCGAAGTGCTCACCTCGCTGTCGGGATTCGCGCCACCGATGCTGCTGGCCCTGGGTGGCCGGATCGCCGCCCGCTCTCCCAGCCTGGGGGTGCAGACCGGCGTGACCAACGTTCCCGGCCCGCAGCAGCCGCTCCAAACGCTGGGTCGGCGGCTGCTGGAGTCGTTCCCGTTCGTGCCCCTGATCGGGAACGTGCGGATCTCGATCGCGATCTTCTCCTACGACGGAGGCCTGTACTTCGGCGTGACCGGTGACTCCGACAGCTCGAGCGACATCGACGTGCTGACCGCTGGCGTGGAGCGGGCGATGGCGCAGCTGCTGTCCGCCGCGCCGCCACCCGACGTCACCTCCGGCGGCGTGCCCGAGCCAGCGCCGGCGCAGGGGGCGCAGCCACAGGCTTGACGCGATGACCGATGCCTTCATCCTGGCTGGGGTGCGCACGCCGGTCGGCCGCTACGGCGGCGCGCTGTCCCATATCCGGACCGACGATCTGCTGGGCCAGACGATGGTCTGGGCCTGCGAGCGAGCCGGGGTGGAGCTGGATCGGGTCGAGGACATCGCGGCCGGCTGCGTCAATCCGGCCCACGAGGGGATGGGCGACATAGCGCGCTGGGCGGCGCTGGCCGCCGGGTTCCCCGACTCGGTTCCCGCGGCCACGATCAACCGATTCTGCGCGTCGTCCTTGACCTGCACGATCCAGATCGCGCACGCCATCCGTGCCGGCGAGCTCGGCGTAGGGCTGGCCGGCGGGGTGGAGTCGATGTCCCGTTCCGGATGGGCGTACATGAAGGGTGATGCCCCGTTCGCTCCCCGGGGGCCGGTGTTCCTGCTGGACACGATGTGGGCCGGAGCCGGCGGTCCGCCCAACCCCACGCTGCTGGCCCGAGACGCGTACATCGAGATGATCCGCACGGCGCAGAACGTGGCTGACCGCTACGGGCTGTCCCGGGAGGAGATCGACGCGTTCGCGCTGCGCTCGCACACCAGGGCGGCTGCCGCCCGTGACAGCGGCCGCCTGGCTCAGGAGATTCATCCGGTCGAGATCCCTGGTACTCGCAAGCAGCCCGGGTGGACGTTTGAGCACGACGAGAACATCCGGGACGACACCACGGCCGAGAAGCTGGCGGCGCTTCCTCCGCAGCCTGGCACCACGCAGATGACGGCCGGCAACTCCTCGGCGTTGAACGACGGCGCCAGCGCGCTCGTGCTGGCCGGCGGCGATGCCGTGCAGGCACTGGGTGCGGAGCCGCTGGCCCGTGTGGTGGCCTCCGGCACCGTGGGCAACGACCCCCAGGTGATGGGCATCGCGCCCGCCTGGGCGATGCCTCTGGCCATCGAGCGGGCTGGTCTGACCCCGGAGCAGATCGACGTGTGGGAGGTGCACGAGGCCTTCTCGGCCCAGGCTTTGGGTGTGCTGCGCGAGCTACCCAACCAGCTGGACGGGTTCGAGGTGCCCGACGGGAAGCTCAGCCCCAA
>DATKRM010000118.1:0-30117 GCA_035532195.1 Solirubrobacteraceae bacterium | reverse complement strand
CGCGCACGGCGCCCAAGGTCGAGGGCGGAATCGCGGTCGCGCCGTCCACCTTTGGGCGCTTCGCCGGGGATCTGATCGCCCCGGACGAAGGCGGTGGCCGGGTGTTCGCCATCGCGCCGAACGGCCGGAGCTTCTTGGTGGCCAACTCGGGCCTGCCCCACGGCGGCGACGTGGGCGTGGAGAGCGAGGGGTTCGCGCCGCCGGGCCCCTATCGCGCCGTGATGGCCGACCGGTTCACCCCCGGCAACCCCCATCCCGGGGACGATGTGCTGCTCAGCTTGAGCTCGGCCGCGCTGGGCCGGCAGGGCGTTGGTGCGGGCGACCTGCTGGTGGCCACGGAAGGCGGCGCTCGCGTCGATGCGATCCGGTGCTCGCAGACCAGCTGCACGGTCCGCCACGCGGCTGACGGCCCCTCACAGGCTCACGGCGAGGGGCATATCGCTTTCCTGGCCGGCTAGGTGAGCTGCGCGGCTACGCGCCGAAGCCCACGTGGTGTTCTTCGTCCTCCACCAGCACGTAGACCACCTTCGACAGATCCAGAGCGACGGTTCCGTCCTCGAAGTGGACGTCCCGCCAGCCCTCGGAGCCCAGCGCGTCGCGGAGCTTGGACAGCTCGGTCGGGAGGATCCGGCCGGACAGCACCTGGCTGGCGATGAACCCGATCGACACCTTCAGCGGCTTTTCATCTGCCATCAGTGCGCCTCCTGGGCCGGTTGAACGATCTCGGTGAGGACCCCGCCGGTCGAGCCGGGATGCAGGAACGCCACCCGGGAGCCGCGGATCCCCGTGCGGGAATGCTCGTCGATCAGCCGCAGCCCGGCCGCCGATAACTCGCCCAGCGTCTCCTCGACATCGGCCACGCGATACGCGACGTGGTGCAGTCCCGGGCCCCGGCGGGCCAGGAACTTCCCCACCGCGGTGTCCGGTCCCAGCGGGTGGAGCAGCTCCACGTGGCTGGTGCCGACGTCGAGCAAAACCGCCTCCACGCCTTGCTCCTCCACGGTCTCCTGATGGACCAGCGGCAGGCCCATTCCGTCGCGATAGAGCTTGATGGCCGCGTCCAGGTCCTCAACGGCCACGCCGACGTGGTCGATCGTGTCGAGCATCGGCGGGAGGTTACCCGCCGGGGGTGAGCTGCCGCGCCTAGGGAAGCTGGGTCGGACGGCGCGCCGGGTTGAGCGCCGTGGCGGCGGCGATCGACAGCTCGCCGATCCGGCTGGGCGCGGCGGGTGGCGTGTCGCCCATGATCTCCGCGATGTCCTTGCGTTCGAGGACCTCGTTGGTCAGCAGCCGGCCGGCCAATGCGTCCAGCTGCGGCCGATGGGCGTCGAGCAGCTTGATCGCTGCGCGGAGGCCCTGGTCGGCGAGCTCGGCCACCTCCTGGTCGTGGACGCGGCGGGTGCCCTCGGCCGCGCCGTTGGCCAGGCCGGGCAGCGAGGTCGAACCCGTCCCCATGGCGTACTCGGCCACCATCGACCGGGCGATCTCGCCCACGCGCTTGAGGTCGTCGGCCGCGCCGGTGGTGATCGAACCGAACACCAGCTGTTCCGCGGCCCGCCCGCCGAGCAGCATGGTCATGAAGTCGATCAGCTCCTCGCGGGTCTTCAGATACCGGTCCTCCTCGGGCAGATTCAGCGTGTAGCCCAGGGCCTTGCCTCGGGGCACGATCGAGATCCGATGCACGCGGTCCACCGAGGGCAGCAGCTCCCCGCACAAGGCGTGTCCCGCCTCGTGGTAGGCCACCACGCGCTTCTCGTGATCGGTCAGCGTGCGGCGGGACTCCATGCCCGCCACCACCCGCTCCAGGGCGGCGTCGAAGTCCGGCATGCCCACCACGTGCTCGCCGCGGCGGGCGGCGAAGATCGCCGCCTCATTGCAGATGTTGGCCAGGTCTGCACCGGTCAGCCCTGAGGTCTGCCGGGCCAGGATGTTGAAGTCGATTCCGTCGGCCAGCGGCTTGTTGCGCGTGTGCACCTGGAGGATCCGCTCCCGGCCGGCCACGTCGGGCGGCGAGACGAAGATCTGACGGTCGAATCGGCCCGGGCGCAGCAGCGCCGTGTCGAGCTTCTCCAGCAGGTTCGAGGCGGCGATCACCACCACGTCCTTACGGGCGCTGAACCCGTCCAGCTCCACCAGCAGCTGGTTGAGCGTCTGGTCGCGCTCTCCGGACACGTCGTGGCCCCGGTGGCCGCCCACGGCGTCGAGCTCGTCGATGAACACGATCGCCGGAGCCTTCTTGCGGGCCGCCTTGAACAGCCGACGGATCCGGGCCGCGCCCACGCCCACGAACATCTCGACGAACGAGGCCGCGGACTGGGAGAAGAACGAGGCGCCCGATTCGTGGGCCACCGCCTTGGCCAGCAGCGTCTTGCCGGTCCCAGGCGGGCCGTGGAGCAGGATGCCCTTGGGCACCTTGGCGCCGATCTCCTTGAAGCGCTTGGGGTCCCGCAGGTAATCGACCACCTCGCGCAACTCCTCCTTGGCCTCGTCGGAGCCGGCGATGTCTCCCCAGGCGATGCTGGGCGCATCGTCGGGCTTGATCTGTTGCGGCCGCGTGCGCGGCATGAACCGGATGAGCGCAAACACGCCCACCACGAGCAGGCCCATGAAGATGATCGGCAGCCAGGCCTGGAGCCAGTCAACGAAGGACCCGTAGCCGAGGAAAGCAAAGAAGGTCATCGCACCAAAGGGTTCATCGGCAGGGGTCCGGAATCACTCAACTTTCTGCAGTCGGGGATTCGGCACATAGCCCCGTCCCTCCTTCGCGCAGGCCAGACCTTCCAGCCGGACCACGTCGGCGGTGAAGTCGTTTTCGCCGCGGATCAGCGACGAGCCGACCCCATAGGCGTCCACCGGCACCCCGGCGGTCTCAAACTCTCGGATTCGCTGGGCATTGAAGCCCCCGCTGGCCACGATCCGGACGCCCTGATGCCCCGCCTGGTCCAGCGCGTGGCGGACCGTCTGGACCAAACGCGGATTCACGCCGGTCGGCCTGAACCCACCCAGCTGGTGCCACAGCGAGCCGTCCACCATGTCCTCGCTGGTGTCCAGACGCACGCCCCACAGCCTCGGGCCGAGCGCCTCGGCGACCTCGACTGCGGTGTTGAGCGAATGGTTCGCGAAGTCCACCAGCACCGTGATGTTCATCTCCTTGTGGTAACGGTCGGCGAACACGGTGGCGGCCTTGACCGTGTCGCCCCCGTAGGCGGCGATCAGCCCGTGCGGAACCGTGCCGACGCCACGTCCACCCCACCACGAGGCCTGGGCGTCGGTCGAGACCCCGATCGCCCCGGCCACGTGGGCGCTCCAGCCGTCGCCGGTCTGCACCAGCCAGTGGTCGTGGCGGGCGGGGAAGTAGAAGATCTGCTTGCCGCCGGCCGCCGTCACCACTTCGGCCACGTTGTGCATGATCAGCGAGCGCCGGGCCAGCGAGCCCAGGTAGACGGTCTCCAGGTGGGCGAACAGGCTGTAGTCGCCCTCGATCTCGAGCACCGGTTCCCGGGGCGAGATGCTGTCGCCCTCGTACAGCGCCCGCACCTCCAGTTGGTCC
The DNA here is from genome assembly GCA_035532195.1 of Solirubrobacteraceae bacterium. Lineage (GTDB taxonomy): Bacteria > Actinomycetota > Thermoleophilia > Solirubrobacterales > Solirubrobacteraceae > Palsa-465. The sequence continues at coordinate 26,567 of DATKRM010000118.1, read as the reverse complement.
CAGCTGGCGATCCACTCCCCGTCCGGTCCCTCACGGCCCGAGCACAGCTTGAGCACCGCGATCGCCTCGTCGATACCGCCCAGAAGCGACTCGCGCTTCTGGAACACCTGCATGGTCACGTGGGGATGGTGGTCCTCAGCCTCCAGCAGCTCCTTGGTGTAGACGAAGTAGGTGTCGGAGTAGTAGCCCTCCCGGATCCGCTGCACGGGCAGCCGGAAGATCTCGGGGTCCAGGCGCTGGCGGGGCGGGGCCTTCGCCATCGGCGATCACTGGCCCAGCAGATCCCGCGCGACGTCGGCGTAGAAGCCGGAGGCGAAGCCCAGGTCACGGACGTCGATCCGCTCGTCCGCGCTGTGGACCAGCGGCGCTGCATCGAACAGGGTCATGTAGCGCTGGGGAAAGAAGCCGTAGGCCGCGCAGTCCGGGAAGGCGTCGCGAAACCATCGCGAGTCAGAGAACCCCGGCAGGAGCACGGGGACCGTGTCGGTGCCCGGGTGAGCCAACACGACCCAGCGCTCGATCGCGTCCATCAGCGGCGTCGCGGCCGGAGACTGGTTGCCCACCACGGTCTCGGTGAACTCGAGCTCCAGCTCATCCCCTACCGCGCCCAGCACCTGCTGGATCCGGCGCCGGGCCGCGTCCTCGCCCAGGCCCGGGGGGACCCGGCAATCGACCTTGAGCTCGGCCCGCGACGGGATCACGTTGACCTTGTCCGAGGCGTGGACCATGGTCGGCGAGAGCGTCACTCCCATCATCGGCTCGGCCACGATCACCAGCGCCGGCTCCGAGCCGGCGATCCGGGCCAGGGCGCCGGCCGGGTCCTGCGGGTCGGCGCCCAGGCGGTCGAGCAGGATCTCCACCGGCTCGGTCAGCTCGAACGACGGCTCGGCCCGGGCCAACCGCTCCAGCACCGGACCGAGCTTGACCAGGGCGTTGTCCCCGGTCCGGGGCAGCGAGGCGTGGCCGGCCACGCCGCGGGCGGTCAGGGTGAAGCGAAACACCCCTTTCTCGCCGCAGCACACGCCGTAGTGGCGGCGGCCTTCGAAGTCGAAACCCAGGCCGCCGCCCTCGTTGAGCAGCATGTCGCAGCGCACCCGGTCCGGGTGATTGGCGGTCAGCCACTGGGCACCGAGCTCTCCGCCGGTTTCCTCGTCGACCACGAACACCAGCTTCAGGTGGCCGTGGGCCGGCCGCCAGCCCGAGCGAGCCAGCGCCGCTCCCGCCACCGCCTCGGCGGCCACCTGTGACTTCATGTCCAGCGCCCCGCGTCCCCACAGGAACCCATCAGCCACATCGCCGGACCAGGGATCGTGCGTCCATTCGGACGCGTCGGCCAGCACCGTGTCCACGTGACCGAGGAAGCAGAGGGTCGGTCCGTCACCCGTGCCGTGCAGGTCGGCCACCAGGTTGGGTCGCCCCTCCACGGGGGTCAGGAGCTCGGTCTCGAATCCCGCGTCCGCCAGGTAGCCAGCCAGGAACTCCATCGCCGGCTGCTCGTTGCCGGGCGGGTTGACCGTGTTGAAGCGCACCAGGCGCTGGAGGACCTCCGTTGTCTCCTGCTCGAGCTCCTGGCCGGTCATCCCCGCGCAGCGTACCCTCCGCTGGCGGCTGGGGGGTGTGGTGGTCTTGGGTTTTGATGTAGCGTCGGGGCACGTCGATCGGCGCGCCGGCGACTGAGGCGGCGTAGGAGCTCGGGGACCAGAGGTGCCCGCGAAACACTGGCCGGAGCTGCGGGAACTCGCGGCGGAGCGCGTGCGCGGAGCGCCCTTGAGCCGTCTGGCGATCTCGGAGGCTGGCGTGTGCGGGGGGTGCGTGGTGAGGAAGTGGTCGTGGTCGCGCTCGCCGGGAGCTCGATCGGCTCGCGGTTGGGCGTGGCGAGCGTCCGGGCGGATCTGTCCGCAGCGCGACCTAAGCTATCGAACATGTGTTCGGTTGGAGAGGCAGCAGTGCGTGACGCAGAACACGACATGCAGAGGCAGCAGGTAAACGAAGTGGGCGCGGGTTCGCGGGATGGGTCGTTTCCCGGGATCGTGGCGGGGCGGCAGTATCGGCTGTATCTGACGGGCGAGCAGGACCGTAAGGCTGTTCGTGTGGTGGGGTGTTGTCGGGCGGTATGGAACGCGGCGCTTGAGCAGCGGCGGAGCGCGTGGCGGTTGGCGCGTCGTGGCGTGTGGGGCGTTGAGCAGATGGCGGAGTTGCCGGGGCTCAAGCGCTCGCCCGGGTTTGAGTGGCTGGCGCAGGATGGGATCGCGCAGAGCTTGCAGCAGACGCTCCGCGACCTGGATGTGGCGTACCAGCGGTTCCTCACCGGCGCGGCGCGGCGGCCGCGGTTCAAGGTCAAGGGCCGCGGTGAGAGCTTCCGGTTGCCTCAGGGCCGCGACCTTCCGGTCCGTAGGCTGAATCGTCGTTGGGCGCAGGTCCGCTTGCCCAAGCTCGGCTGGTGCCGGTTTCGCCTGTCCCGTCCGTTGGGGGGCGAGGTTCGTCATGCGACGGTCAGCCGGGACGCGTTCGGGTGGAGGGTGAGTTTCTGTGTGAGCCTGTATCGGGTGCCGGCGAGGCCGAATGGTGGTGCGGCGGTCGGGATCGATCGGGGTGTCGCGGCGAGTGTCGCGACGTCGACCGGGGAGCTTCACCATTGCCCCGGCCTCCCAGCTGGGCAGGCGCGGCGGTTGCGTAGGCTTTTGCGGAAGGCCGGCCGGCGGGAGACAGCCAGGCGCCATCGGCCGAGTACTCAGCGCAAGCGCTCCGCGCGACATCAGCGGACGCTCGATCGGACCGCGAAGCTGCGCGCGCGCGAGGCGCGGATCAGAGCGGACTTTCTGCACAAGCTCTCAAGCGATCTGGCCAAGAGCCACGGCCTGGTCGCGATCGAGGACCTTCAGGTCAAGAACATGACCCGCTCGGCGGCCGGGACGCTTTCTGAGCCCGGGGAGCGGGTCGCGCAGAAGCGTGGTTTGAACCGCGCGATCCTGGCCCAGGGGTGGGGCGAGCTTCACCGCCAGCTTTCATACAAGACGAGCTGGTACGGGTCGGCGCTGACCGTGGTGCCAGCCGCGTACTCGAGCCAGACGTGCTCGGTCTGCGGGATCGTGGACGCGGAATCGCGCGAGAGCCAAGCGCGGTTTCGCTGCACCGCCTGCGGACATGCCGAGCACGCTGATGTGAACGCCGCACGGGTGATCCTCGCCCGCGCGGTGAACGGTCAAGAGGACGGCGGCCGGACCTGGCCGTTGCAGCGCGGGGAGCCCTCCAGGCAACAGCCGGGGCCGAGAACCGCGAACCCCCGGCGGAAAGCGGCATGACCACCCCTGCCGCCGGAAATCCGCGCGCCTCAACGCGCGGAGGAGATCAATCGGCAGTCGTAGGATCCCGAGCTGGATGACTCACGCGCTTGACATAAAAGCGAGCCCGGAAGGCGAGCGTCGCTGCGCGTGAGCGCCGACCCTGACGATCTGGCCCTGGCCCTCGAGCTGGCCGACATCGCTGACTCGATCACGCTGGAGCGATTCCGGGCTGAGGATCTGCAGGTCGACACCAAACCGGACATGACACCGGTGAGCGAGGCCGACACGGCGGTCGAGCAGGCGGTGCGGGATCGCCTGGCCACGTCTCGGCCCGAGGACACGGTGGTGGGCGAGGAGTTCGGCACCGGGGAGTCAGGCGCTGCGCCACGGCGGTGGGTCATCGACCCGATCGACGGAACCAAGAGCTTCGTGCGGGGCGTTCCGAGCTGGGCCACCCTGGTGGCCCTGCAAGATGGGGAAGAGACCACGGTGGGAGTGGTCTCGGCCCCGGCGCTGCGGCGCCGATGGTGGGCGTCCCGGGCGGGCGGCGCGTTCGTGGGAGACAGTTTGACCTCCCAGCCGCGCCAGCTCCAGGTTTCGGCGGTCGGCGAGCTGGCCGACGCCCAGCTGTGCTTTGGCGGCATCGAGGAGTGGGCCGAGTCGGGGCGACTGGAGACCCTGGTCCAGCTGGCCGGTGTCTGCTGGCGCAGCCGCGGGTATGGCGACTTCTGGAGCTACATGCTGGTGGCCGAAGGCGCGGTCGAGATCGGGCTGGACCCGATCGTCTCGCTGTGGGACCTGGCCGCGCCGCAGGTGATCGTGGAGGAGGCCGGGGGCAGATTCACCGACCTGGGCGGGGTCAGCACACCAGATGGCGGCGACGCCATCGCCACCAACGGACTGGTGCACGAGGCCGCGCTGGAGATCATCGGCCGCTAGCCATACTTGACGTATGGAGCAGCTGTTCGATGACGAGCCGCGCACGGCTGGTGCCGCGCCGCACGCTCCGCTGGCCACGCGCCTGCGCCCGGGCACGCTCGCGGAGTTCGTGGGACAGGAGCGGCTGCTGGCGCCCGGGTCGGCGTTGCGCACCGCGATCGAGGAGGGGCGCCCGCACTCGATGATTCTGCACGGGCCGCCGGGCAGCGGCAAGACGACTCTGGCCCGCCTGCTGGCCACCAGCTCCGACGCCGCCTTTGAGGAGGAGAGCGCCGTGGCGGCCGGGCGGGCCGAGGTGCGGGCGGTGACCGAGCGGGCTCGGGAGCGCCTGCGCGGCTCGGGCCGGCCGACGATCCTGTTCCTGGACGAGATTCACCGCTTCAACAAGGCCCAGCAGGACGCGCTGTTGCCGGCGGTGGAGGAGGGGCTGATCACCCTGATCGGCGCCACGACCGAGAACCCATACTTCGAGGTCAACTCGGCTCTGCTCTCGCGTACGCGCGTGTATGAGCTCGATCCGCTCGGCCCCGCGAACGTGCGACACCTGCTGGACCGGGCGATGGCCTTGGGCGAGTGCGGGGGCCACGAGGTTGCGCCTGAGGCGCTGGAGTTTCTGTCCGAGCGCGCGGGCGGCGATGCCCGGGTGGCGCTGAATGCGCTGGAGCTGGCCTGCGCCACGGCCGGGTCCGACGAGACGGTGGGCCTTCCGGCGGCCGAGGACGCTCTGCAGCAGCGCGCGCTCCTCTACGACCGGCAGGCCGACCGCCACTACGACACGATCTCGGCCTGGATCAAAGCCACCCGGGGGTCCGACCCCGATGCATCGCTCTACTACCTGGCGGTGATGCTCGAGGGCGGGGAGGACGCCAGGTTCATCGTGCGCCGGATGGTGGTCCTGGCTTCCGAGGACATCGGCAACGCGGATCCCCAGGCGCTGACCGTGGCCACCGCGGCGGCCCACGCGGTCGAGCACGTGGGCCTGCCGGAGTGCCAGTTCGCGCTGGCCCAGGCGGCCATCTACCTGGCTCTGGCCCCCAAGTCCGACGCGGCCAAGCGAGCGCTCGGCGCCGCCCGTGAGTACGTGCGCGACCGGGGCGCCGCGCCGCCGCCTCCCCACCTGCGCTCCTCGACCCGCAGCGACGGCGACTATGACAACCCGCACCGGCGGCCCGGCCACACCTCGCCTCAGGAGTTGCTTCCTGACCCGGCGATCGGGCAGCGGTTCTACGACCCGGATGAGGCGGAGGCCCTGCTGCGAGAGCGGTTACAGCAGGTTCGCCGCGCCCGCGGGCGGGGGTAGTGCGAAAACACCCCAAAACCGCACGATTACATGCACTTGAAAGGCGCCGAATTGAAGCTACTACCCTGTAGGAAGTGGTACTTCAATTCGATCCTGGGGCCCTGCTGGGCCGCTTTTACCCGCTGGACGGGGGTTTGCGAATCTCTCTGCGCATGGCGCGGTCCAGCGATGCTGCCCCGATCCGGGAGCTGCTGGAGCGCCGGGCGCTGGCCGACGGCGCGACGCTGACGCCGATCGACCTGGAGCTGGCCCGGCTGGTCAGCTTCGAGCCCCGACGCCGCTGCGTGTTGGCAGCCACGGCCCTGATCGAGGGCGCCGAGCGCCTGGTGGGGATAGGGTCCATCGACCTGGACGAGGCCGGTCCACCGGATCCTCAGGCCGATCTAGTGGTGATCGATCCCGAGGCGCCCCAGGAGCTGGAGGGGTTCCTGGCGGCCGCGCTGGCCGGACGGGCCGGCGCCCTGGCCCGCGATCGCGCTGCGTAAGACCCGGATAACAAGTTCCCGCGAAGTCTCCAGGCCCTGCGAGCCGGTGCCGATGAGACATGTATATGGCCCGTCGCCTAGTGTTTTGTGGTGCTCTTGTTGGGGCGTTCGTGTTTAGCGTGCACGTGTGATCCGGCCGCGGCTCGGGCTGGCCATCGCGGTGCTCGGCTTCGGCTCCCTGACTGCCGTGGCGCCGGCCAATGTCGTCACAGACCCGGTCAGCCATAAGCGCTTCGGGATCGTCCCGGCTGCGGGTTCAGCCGCAGCCCAGCGGCGTTTGCCGCACGCGGGCGCGTCGGTCCGCACCACGTCCTGCGCCACCGATTGCAGCCCGCTGCTGTACGGCCCCAGTGTGAGTCAGACCGGTCCGGTGCAGCACGCGGAGCACGAGTACCTGTTCTTCTGGGGCCCCTCCGGATCGCTACCGGCGGCGTACAAAACGGGCCTGGCGCAATGGCTGAACGATCTGGCCGGGGTGGCCAACACGGATACCACCCCGGTCTCGGTGACCCAGCAGTACTACGACACGTCCGGTCCAGGGGGGTCGCAAAGCTTCGCCCGGTTCGCCGTGCAGAACGCCGGATCGATCGTCGATACGACGCCATATCCCAGCACCGGGGGTTGCCCCGTCACGTCGGGCTATACCGCCTGCGTCACCGACGCACAGATTCAGAACGAGCTCACCCACTACATCGCGAGCCACGGGCTGCCCACCGGCAACGACGTCGAGTACTTCGTCCTCACCCCGCAGGGCGTGGACGGCTGCTTTGACCAGACCTCTGGGGGTCAGGACTGCGCGTACACCGGCTACTGCGGCTACCACAGCAACTTCGCCCCGTCGCCGGGAGCGCAGCAGATCGTCTACGCCGATCTTCCCTGGGTGTACGGCGCCCTCGGCTGCGGCTCCGGCGCTCCCAACCTCAACTCCAACCAGATCGACTCCGTGGTCGACGTGCTGAGCCACGAGCTCTCAGAGACGATCACCGACCCGGTCGCCGGGACTGGCTGGATCGACTCCAGCGGGAACGAGATCGGCGACAAGTGCGTGGGTCTCTACGGCAACACTCAGACCGCGGGCAATGGCGCCGCCTACAACACGCACTTGGGCGGCGACTTCTATCTGATGCAGCTGGAGTTCAGCAACCAGTCCGGAGACTGCGCACTCGCTAACGCCAGCACCAGTCCGGTCGGGTCGATCTCGGTCAGCCCGACGCCGGTTCGGAACGGTTCGTCGGCCACGTTCACGGCCAACGTCACCGACCCCGCCGGGGTGCAGTCGGTGCTGTGGGACTTCGGCGATCAGACGACCGGAACCGGCACCGCGGCGACCCACACCTACGACACCAGCGCGACGACCGAGACCGTGACGGCCACCGTGATCGATGGCCACGGCAAACAGGCCGTGTTCACCCTGAACGTGACCGTCGTTCCCGTGCCGGCCAGCCATTCTCTGCCGGTGATGTCTGGTCAGGCGCGGGAGGGCAGCTCTCTGGGCGACTCGGGTGGAGCATGGAGCAACAGCCCCACCAGCATCAGCTATCAGTGGCAGGACTGCGACACCGGCGGGGCGAGTTGCTCGCCGCTGGCCGGCGCGACCCGGCCGACCTACCGGTTGGGTCCGGGCGACGTCGGGCACACCGTCCGGGTGTCCGAGGTGGCTGTCAACTCGGCCGGCGCCAGCGACCCGGCGCTGTCGGCACCGAGCGCGGTCGTGCTCCCCCTGCCGCCGTCCAGCCAGGGCGTGCCGGTCATCACCGGGCGTCCGCGTGAGGGGTCGACGCTAACCCGCGTTGCGGGGACCTGGTCGGGCAGCGTCAGTGGGCTGGGCGACACATGGCAGCGCTGCCCCGCCAGCGGGGTGGGGTGCTCGGCCATTCCCGGGGCGACAGGCCAGACCTACAGCCTGACCCGCGCCGACGTCGGCCACCGGATTCGCCTGGCGGAGGTCGCGAGCAACGCGGGCGGTCAAGCCAGCGCCAGCTCGAGCGCCACCTCGGCGATAACCCCCAGCCCGGCGGATGTGAAGGCAGCTCTCACCGGCCTGAGCACGACGCGCGCTCAGCCGCGGCTGATCCACCTGATTTCTAGCGGCCGGTCGGTCTTCTACTTCGCCGCGCCGAGCGCCGGTCAACTGGTGATCGTGGTCACGCATGGAGCGGTGACCGTGGCCCGCGGTGCGCACAACTTCTCAGCTCCGCAGACCGCGGGAGTTCCGGTGAACCTGACCGCTCAAGGCCGCAAGCTGCTCTCCCGGCTCGCCAGCCCAGCCAAGTTCCAGCTGGTGCTCACCTTCACCCCCACGGGCGCAGGCGCGACCACGGTACGCCGGGCGTTCAGCCTGCGATAGGCCGATAGCCTTCGCGCCCTGGCCACCGCCACCGCGCAGCTTGAGTCATTCAATCCCGCCACCGGCGAGCGGCTGGGAGCGGTTGGCGTCACCCCCCCCGAGCGGGTCCAGGAGGTGGTGGACGGTGTGGCCAAGGTGCAGCCGTTCTGGGCCCAGCTCACGCTGGCCGATCGGGGGCGCTACCTCGAGCGCGCGGCCCAGGTCCTGCTCGACGAGGCCGACGACATCCGCGACCTGATCGTGCGCGAGCAGGGGAAGCCGCGCAACGAGGCATTCACCATGGAGGTGCTGCCCACGATCGACGCACTGTCCTGGACCGCCCGGGCCGGGCGGGAGATCCTGGCCGACGAAGACATCCCCATGTCGCAGCTGTACCTGAAGACCAAGAGCTCGGCCTTCACCTATGAGCCCCTGGGGGTGATCGGCGTGATCTCGCCCTGGAACTACCCCTGGAGCATCCCGTTCGGGGAGGTGGCGCTGGCCTTGATGGCCGGCAACGGCGTGGTCCTCAAGCCCGCATCGCTCACCCCGCTGATCGGCGAGCGGATCGGTCGCGCGTTCGAGCGGGCTGGGGTTCCGGAGGGCCTGGTTCGCGTGATCCACGGGCCCGGCGCCGGATCGGCACTCGTGGCCTCCAACGCGGGCAAGATCTTCTTCACCGGGTCGGTGGACACCGGGCGCTCGGTCGGCGAGGAGTGCGCCCGGCACCTCAAGGGGTCGGTGCTGGAGCTGGGGGGCAAGGACGCCATGCTCGTGCTGGCCGACGCCAACCTCGACCACGCGGTGGCCGGCGCCCTGTGGGCCGGGTTCGCCAACGCCGGCCAGACCTGTTCCGGGGTCGAGCGGGTGTACGTGCTGCGCGAGGTGGCGGACGCGTTCGTCGCCGGGGTGGTGGAAGGCGCCGCGCGACTGCGCGTGGGCGATCCGCTGAGCTGGGACACCGAGATCGGTCCCATGGTGTCCGAGGAGCAGTTCGAGACCGTGCGTCAGCTGGTGGACGACGCCGTGTCCTCGGGAGCCGAGCTGCTGTGCGGGGGCCCGATCGACTCTCCGCCCGGGCTCGAGGCCGGGTCGTTCTACGCGCCCGCCGTGCTGACCGGGGTGACGCGCGACATGCGGATCATGAACGAGGAGATCTTCGGCCCCGTGCTGCCGATCGTGGTGGTCGACTCCGAGGACGAGGCGCTGGCCCTGGCCAACGACTCGCAATTCGGTCTCGGCGCGTCGGTCTGGACTCAGGACCGCAGCAAGGGCGAGCGGGTGGCCCGTGAGCTCGAGGCCGGGATGGTGTGGATCAATGATCACATGTTCAGCCACGGCGCCTGCCAGTGCTCGTGGGGCGGAGTCAAGGAGTCGGGGCTGGGCCGCACGCACTCCAAGTTCGGCCTCTATGAGTGCGTGAACATCAAGCTGCGGGTGTGGGAGCGCTCGGCCATCAAGGACCCGTGGTGGCACCCCTACGATGAGACGCTGGGCCGGGCGCTGCGCCAGACTGCGGAGATCCTGTACGGCCGGCCGTCGATCCGGGCCGGCGCGCTCCGCGCGGGGGCCAAGCCGCTGCTGAAGCTGGGAGCCCGGCTGGCCCGCGACGCGATCAAGCGCCAATAGGCGCCTCAGTACCCTTAACCAATGCCCGCCCAGGCCTACGAAGGCAAGGAATGCGTGTGCCAGCTCCGCAAGGGGATCTGCGATCAGTCGTGCGTGCAGGGGATGCTCGAGACGCCGTTCTACATCGCCTGCCTGCGACTCACGGGCCGCCGCTGCGTGGTGATCGGCGGCGGCGACGTCGGCCTCGAGAAGGTCGAGGGGCTGCTGGCCTGCGATGGCGACGTGACGCTGATCGCGCCCGAAGCGCATCCTGAGCTGATCCAGCTCTCGCTCGAGGGTTCGATCCGCTGGGAGCGCCGCGAGTACGAGTCAGGCGATCTCGACGGCGCGCTGATCGCGATCGCCGCCACCGATGACACGGACCTCAATGTGCGTGTATTCGAAGACGCCGAGGCGCGCTCGATGCTGGTCAACGTGGTCGATGTGCCTCCGCTGTGCAACTTCATCCTGCCCGCGATCGTCCGTACCGGCCCCCTGGCCGTGGCCATCTCCACCGCCGGAGCATCGCCGGCGTTGGCCAAGCGGATGAAGCGGGAGATCGGCGAGCTGTTCGGCGAGCCCTACGCCGACCTAGCCATCCTGCTCAACGAGGTCCGGGGGTGGGCTAAGGCCACGCTCCCGACCTACCAGGACCGCAAGGAGTTTTTCGAGTCGATCGTGGGCGGCGATCCTGACCCGGTGCAGCTGCTGCGCGAGGGCGACGTGGTTGGAGTCCGCAACCTGATCGCGTCCGCGCAGGCCCGGGCTATGCCGGCGACTGCGGCGGGGTAGCGTCGGTCGCCTGCTCGGGCTGGGTTGCCGCCCCGCCGGACGCGTGCGACTCAAGCTCGGTGATGCGCTGTACCAGTGGCTCCAGCTCGGGATGGGAGATCGCCCCGGAGGACGCCAGCTCGTAGGCCTTGCGGCCCAGATCACCGTAGGCACCGGTCAGGTCGCGCGACGTCTGGATGTCGTCGACTCCCTCCTGCACCTTGTTGGCGGCTTGCTGAGCGGCTGCTTTGGCTTTATCCAGGAATGACATGGAGATCCTCTCCTTGATCGCTTGTGCCTAGCTTATGGTTGCCCATCATGCCCGACAAGCAACCCCTGACCCATCTCGACGCCGCCGGGCGAGCCCGGATGGTCGACGTATCCGAGAAGCCCGCCACCGACCGCCGGGCCGTGGCCCGCGCGACGGTGCGGGTGAGCCCGGAAACCGCCGCCGCGGTGCTGTCCGGTGACGCGCCCAAGGGCGACGTGCTCGGCACCGCGCGGATCGCCGGCATCCAGGCGGCCAAGCGCACGTCGGAGCTGATCCCGCTCTGCCATCCGCTCGCGCTCAGCTTCGTCGGAGTGGACGGCGAGGTGAACACCGGCCGCGGTGAGATCGTGCTCACCGCCGAAGCCCGGACCACCGGACCCACTGGGGTCGAGATGGAGGCCCTGACCGCGGCCTCGGTCGCCGCCCTCACCGTCTACGACATGATCAAGGGGATCGAGCGCGGCGCTTCGATCGCCGAGGTCACCCTGCTGGAGAAGTCCGGCGGACGGTCGGGAGACTGGCGGCGTTAGGGCCGCAGGCGCGGGACCAGCTTCGACCGACGCAGCGTTCGGTCCCGAGTCACGAGCGACCACGCGTCCGCTGTCGCGTAAGCTCGCCCGCCCATGAACGCGGCCGTAATCACGATCTCCACCTCTGCTGCGGGCGGGCAAAGCGAGGACGTCTCCGGGGCGGTGCTGGCCGAAGCGGCGGCCGCGGCCGGCGCCGACGTCGTTGCCCGCGAGCTCATTCCCGACGACCGCCACCAGATTGAGGCGACGCTCCGCCGACACTCCGCGCCCGAAGCCGACATTCCGCTCATCTTCACCACCGGCGGCACCGGGCTGACGCCGGACGACGTGACCCCAGAGGCCACCCGGGCGGTGATCGAGCGGGATGCGCCGGGCGTCGCCGAGGCCATGCGTGCGGAGTCGCTCAAGTACACCCCGATGGGCATCCTCAGCCGCGGCGTCTCCGGGATCGCCGGCCGTACCCTGATCGTCAACTTCCCCGGTAACCCCAAGGCGATCCGGCAGCTGTTTCCGGTGCTGGCGCCCGTGCTGGAGCACGCCGTGGGCACGCTGCGGCGCGACCTTGGCGGATCCGGCGATTGAGCTGCGCGGTCTGAGCCGCCACTTCGGCGAGCGGACCGCGCTACGCGATCTAACAGCCTCGGTGCCGGCCGGCGCGACGCTGGCCGTGCTGGGCCGCAACGGCGCAGGCAAGTCGACGCTCCTGCGGATCCTGGCCACGCTCCTGCGCCCGCACGCGGGCGAAGTCCAGGTGCTCGGCCAGCCGCTGCCCGGGCGGGCGTTCGCGGTGCGGGGACAGGTCGGGCTACTGGCCCACGAGCCGCTCCTGTACCGCGATCTGACTGGACGGGAGAACCTCACCTACCACGCCCGCCTTCATGGTGTCGAGGCGGCCCGGGTCGAGGAGGTGCTCGACTCGGTGGACATGCGCGGGCGGGCAGAGGATCCCGTGCGCTCGCTGTCCCGCGGCATGGTGCAGCGGCTGGCCATCTGCCGGGCGGTGCTCCATCGGCCCAAGCTGCTGCTGCTGGACGAGCCCCGGGCCAACCTCGATCCGGCAGCCGGCGAGCTGGTCGAGCCGCTGATCGGGCGGACCGCCGGCGCCACGCGCGTGCTCACGAGCCACGACCCCCAGGCGGCGGTGGCCGAGGCCGATCTGGTGCTGGGGCTGCAGGGCGGCCGGGCGGCGTTTCTGGGAGCGCCCGGTGAACTCGACCCCGCAGGGCTGAAGGACCTCTACGCATGAGAACCGCCCTGACCATCCTGCGCAAGGACCTTCGGCTGGAGCTGCGCACGTTCGAGACGCTGCCCGCGATGGTCCTGCTCTCGCTGGCCAGCTTCGTGATCTTCCACTTCGCCCTGGCCCGGGCCACAGTCGATGGCCAGTTGGCCGCCGGTGTCCTCACGGTCACGCTGCTGTTCGCGGCGTTGCTGGGCGTCAACCGGCTGTTCGTGGCCGAGCGTGAGCAGGGCGGCTTCGATGCCTTCCTGCTGGCCCCGGTGGACCGCACGTCGCTACTCATCGCCAAAGCCACGGCTCTGTTCCTGTTTTTGATCGTGCTCGAGGTGATCGCGCTGCCGGCCTTCGACCTGTTGCTCCTGGGCTCCTCGCTGGGGCGGTCGCTGGGCGGTCTGGTCGTCCTCCTGCTTCTGGCCGACCTGGGCATCGCGGTGATCGGGACGCTGGTCTCGGCTATCGCCGTGCAGACGCGGGCGCGCGACCTGATCGGCCCCATCATCGGGCTCCCGCTGCTCATCCCGGCCCTGATCGCCACCGCCCGGGGCAGTGGACCGCTGCTGCTGGGCCACGGCGCGACGTTCCCGCAAGGCAAGTGGCTGTTGGTCCTCGCTCTCTATGATTCGGTGTTCGCCCTCCTCGCATACGCAGTGTTCGATTACCTGCTGGAGGACTAGCCTGTGCTTGCCCCCATCTACTCTCGCGGCCTCCGCGGCCTAGCCCTCGCCACCGTCGCCACCATCGGCGTGGCCCTGGGGCTGGTGTTCTTCTATGCGCCGCTGGACGCCGACCAGGGCTTCGTCCAGAAGATCTTCTACATCCACGTGCCGCTGGCCATCGTGTCGCTGGGCGGCTACATCCTGGGTGCGCTGTTCGCCATCGGGCACCTGCGAACCGGCGATCGCAAGTGGGACATGCGCTCCTATGTGGCCATCCACATGGCGCTGATCTTCTCCGTGGGCGGCCTGATCACCGGCTCGATCTGGGCCAAGGCGTCATGGGGCCACTGGTGGGTCTGGGATGAGCCCACGCTGGTCTCCTATCTGATCGTGGTGCTGCTGTTCGCCACCTACCAGCCGCTTCGCTTCTCGATCGAGGACCCGGAGCGCCAGGCCCGCTACGCCAGCGTGTTCGCCGTGGTGGCCGGAGCGTTCGTGCCCCTGAACTTCATCGCGGTCCGCCTGGCCCAGGCCTACGTGCACCCCCGCGTGCTGGCCGCCGGGCACCTGCCGCCGTCGATGGGCCTGACGTTCGCGGTATCCCTGATCGGGATCGCCTTGCTCTACGTGACCCTGTGGAAGCTGGAGCTGGCGGCCAAGAGCTCTCGCATGCAGGTGCGCCGGCTGCGGCGCGAGGTGCTGGGCGACACCGCGGTGCGCCCCCTGGGTCGGAGCGCGGCGCCGTCATGAGCCTTATCGCTGCGGCCCCCGCGCTGCCTCTTCACCAGGCCGGCCCGTACGTGGCCGCGGCCTACATTGTGTTTGTGGTGTTGATTCTGGTTTACGTGGCCATCCTGGCTCTCCGCGTGTCGCGGACCGAAAAGGACGTGGTGGCCCTGCGCGATGAGCTGGACAGCCGCGAGCCGACCGACGACCCAGACCCCGAACGGGAACGCGTGGCCGTATGAGTGAGCTCCTGGCCATCGGCGTCTCGCACAAAACCGCTCCCGTGGAGATCCGGGAGCGCCTGGCCCTGCCTCAGGCCCAGGCCCGCGAGTTCGTCCGGGACCTGCGCGGGTCCGCCGATGTGCAAGAGGCGGTGGCCATCTCGACCTGCAACCGAACCGAGCTCTACCTGGTGGTAGGCGATCCCGTGGAGGCCGAGGGCAGCGTGCTGGCGATGCTGGCCACTCTGGCCGGGATCCGGCCCACCCAGCTGTCCCAGACGATCTACTCGCACCGCAACTGCGACGCCGCACGGCACCTGTTCCGGGTCACCGCCGGCCTGGAGTCGATGGTGGTGGGCGAAGCGGAGATCCAGGGGCAGGTCAAGCGGGCCTACGAGGCGGCGCTGTCCGGCGACGCGGTGGGTCCGCTGACCACCCGGCTGTTCAAGGCGGCGCTGGCCACCGGAAAGCGGGTCCGCTCGCAGACCGGGATCGGCGAGCGCAACCTCAGCCTCCCCGGGGTGGCCGTCGGCCTGGCCCGGGATCTGCTGGGCTCGCTGGAAGGCCGATCGGTGGTGATCGTGGGTACCGGCGAGACCAGCGAGCTCACCGCCCGCGCGCTGGCCGACAGCGGGGCGGAGCCGGTGTTTGTGGCCAGCCGGCGCCGCGATCGGGCGATCAGCCTGGCCAAACTCTACGGCGGCAGCAGCGTCAGCTTCGACGAGCTGCCGGTGGCCCTTCAGGCGGCGGACATCGTGGTCGCGGCCACCGCGTCGCCGCACCTGCTGCTGGAGGCGGAGGAACTGGCCGAGGTCATGCAGGCGCGCGAGCAAACCCCGCTGCTCCTGATCGACCTGGCCGTGCCGCGGGACATCGACGCGGCGTGCGGCCAGCTGGAGAACGTGTCGCTCTACGACATCGACGACCTGGAGTCGGCGATCGCCCGCAACCGCAAGGTCCGCCTGGCCGAGGCCCGGAAGGCGGAGGGGATCATCGAGGAGGAGATTCAGCAGTTCGCGGCCTGGCTGGGGTCGCTGGAGGTGCTGCCCACGCTGGCCGCGTTGCGCCGGCAGGCCACCGAGATCGCCGAACAGGTGGTACAGGAGAACGAGGGCAGGTGGGAGACCGCCTCCCCGCGCGACCGCGAGCGGGTTCAGGCCATTGCCCGGGCCATCGTCAACCGAGTGCTGCACGAGCCCACGGTGCGGATGAAGGAGCTGCGCGACGACCGGGTGCACGCGCGGATGGCCTTCCTGCGCGACCTGTTCGACCTGCCGGCCGAGGAGGTAGCGGCGCAGGAGACCGAGCCG
Organism: Solirubrobacteraceae bacterium; assembly: GCA_035532195.1. Taxonomy (GTDB): domain Bacteria; phylum Actinomycetota; class Thermoleophilia; order Solirubrobacterales; family Solirubrobacteraceae; genus Palsa-465. The sequence continues at coordinate 10,900 of DATKRM010000118.1, read as the reverse complement.
CCCGCCGAGGCCGAGCCGGGCACCGCGGGCGAAGCCGGTGTTCGGCTGGCCGAGGTCCGCGAGCTCCGCCGGCGTTGATCCGCATCGGAACGCGCGGCAGCGCACTCGCCCTGGCCCAGGCCCACTGGGTGGCCGAACGGATCGACGACGAGACCGAGCTGGTGACTGTGACCACGGCGGGCGACCGGGGGGTGGACACGCAGGACAAGTCACGCTGGGTGTCCGAACTCGAGCGGGCGCTGCTCGAGGACCGGATCGACATCGCGGTGCACTCGGCCAAGGACGTGCCCGCGGAGCTGGCAAGTGGGCTGGCGCTCGTCGCGATCCCACCCCGGGCTGACGCCCGGGACGCCATCTGCGGTGCCGGCTCGCTCGACGCGCTGGCCCCGGGGGCCCGGGTGGGCACCAGCAGCCTCCGCCGGACGGCTCAGATCCGCGCGCTGCGCCAGGACCTGGACGTGGTGCCGGTCCGCGGCAACGTGGACACCCGGCTGCGCAAGCTGGCCGAGGGCCAGTTCGACGCCATCGTGCTGGCCGCCGCCGGTCTGGAGCGGCTGGGCCGCCAGCCCGACGGCATCCTGGGCCAGCTGGTGCCCGCCGCCGGCCAGGGTGCCCTGGCCATCGAGGCCAGGCCGGGCGAGTGGCCGCTCGACGGGCTGGACGACCCCGAGGCGGCGGCCTGCGTCGGAGCCGAGCGTGACCTGACCCGAGCCCTCGACGCGTCGTGCAACACCCCGATCGGAGCCCATGCCCGGTTGGGGGACGACGGCGAGGTGGACCTGGAGGCCTGGCTGGGGCGTCCCGATGGCTCGGCCTGGCTGCAGGATCGCGTCCGCGGCCCGGCCGCTCAGGCGGGGCAGCTGTGCGCCCAGCGGCTGCTCAGCGCCGGAGCCCGGGACCTGCTGTGACCGTCTATCTGGTCGGCGCCGGACCCGGTGACCCCGGCTTGATCACCCGCCGGGGGCTCGAGCTGATCTCCCAGGCGGAGGTGATCGTCCACGATCGGCTGATCCCCACCCAGCTGCTGGCGCAGGCCCGGCCCGACGCCCTGATCGTCGACGTGGGCAAGCGGGGTGGCGGGTCCTCAACTCCCCAGGAGGAGATCGACCGGCTCCTGGTCGAGCACGGGTCGCGCACCGTGGTCCGCCTGAAGGGGGGCGATCCGTTCGTGTTCGGGCGGGGCGCGGAGGAGGTGGAGGCGCTGCTGGACGCCGGCATCCCGTTCGAGGTGGTGCCCGGGGTGACCGCGGGCGTGGCCGCGCCGGCGGCGGCCGGGATCCCGGTCACGCACCGCAGCGCCGCCTCGGCCGTGGCTTTCGTCACCGGCCACGAGGATCCGGCCAAAGAGGAGTCGTCGCTCGACTGGGATGCCCTGGCCCGGTTCCCCGGCACGCTGGTCGTCTACATGGGGGCCCGCCAGCTCGAGGCGATCGCCCAGCGGCTGATGTCGGGCGGCCGGGATCCCAACGAGCCGGCGGCGGTGATCGAGCGCGGGACGCTGCCCGACCAGCGGGTGCTGGAGGGCACGCTGAGGACCGTCGGCGGGCTGGGAGCCCGGGCTCCGGCGATCGCCGTGTTGGGCTCGGTGGCCGCCCTGCGCCAACAGCTGCCCCTGGCCGGGTTGAGCGTGGCAGTCACCCGGGCCCGGGCCCAGGCCAGCAGCCTGGTGGCCCGGCTCCGGTCGCTGGGCGCCGCGGTGATCGAGGCCCCGGCCATCCGGATTGAGCCGATCGATGGCCCGGTGCCGGATCTGGAGCCCTACGACCTGGTTTGCCTGACCAGTCCCAACGGGGTTCGGCTCCTATTCGACCGGCTGGCCGCGGTGGGGCGGGACGCGCGGGCGCTCGGGGCAGCCTGGGTGGCGGCGATCGGGCCCGGCACGGCGGCGGCGCTCCGCCACCACGGCGTGATTGCCGACGTGGTCCCGGAGGAGTTCACGGCCGAGGGGCTGCTCGATGCGCTGACTGACCAACCGGTCGAGCGTGTGCTGGTCGCGCGGGCCGCAGAGGCCCGCAATGTGCTGGTGGACGGGCTGCGCGAGCGGGGGGCCGAGGTCGACGTGCTACCCCTGTACGAGACGGTCGCCGAGTCGCTGTCCGAGGAGCAGCGGGCCGCGGCCGGTCAGGCCGACTACGTGACCTTCACCTCATCCTCGACCGTCAAGTTCTTCCTGGAGGCGGTGGGCGGCGAGCCGCCCCAGGGTCGGATCGTGAGCATCGGGCCGATCACCAGCACCACCCTGCGCGAGCACGGCCTGGAGCCGCACGTCGAGGCGTCACGCCACGACATCGACGGGGTGGTGCAGGCGCTCCTGGACGACGTGGCCCGTCGTTAGCTGAAGCCGACCAGCGCCACCTGCCCGCTGGCCGTGCCCTCGCTCGAGCTGATCCGTACCTGGGCGCCGAGCTGGTTGCCGGAGGTGTGGGCCAGCATTGACTGGCCGGTGCCGTTGAGCTGGAAGATCAGGTAGCCGAGCGTGCTGGGCCCCAGGTACTCCCGGCCGGTGCGCGCGATTACAGTGCGTCCGACCGACAGGGTCGTGGTCACCCGGCACGGGGCGGCGGCAAAGCAGCCGGCCAGAATCCCCCCCGTGCCCCTGGAATTGACGAAGTCGGTCAGCCCGATGAGCTGGAGCTTGGGCGACTGGACCACGCTGCGCTTGGGCCCGGCCCCGCCGGCCGAGAACTTGATCAGGTCCATCCCCGCCGTGCCTCGAGTACCGGAGGCGTCGTGGATCGACACCTGCACCCCGAGCCGGCGGTTGGACGCCTTGTTCAGCAGCGACCGTCCGGCCTGGTTTAGGCTGAAGAACAACAGCCCGCCGCTGGCCTCGGCCAAGCGCTCGCGGCCCGTCGTGGCCACCACCGTGCGTCCGGCGGTGATCGTGGTGTCCACGCTGCAGGGGTGGTTGGCCGCGCAGCTGGCCGGAACCGCGCCCGTGCCCTGGGGCGATACGAACGCGCTATGCCCGTATACGGCGACGTGGGCCGGGGTGGCAGCCACCGGCGAGCTCGCGAGGACCCGGCCCGAGGCGCTCAGGGCCTGCACGGCGAAGTACGGCGCGTTGGAGTTGGCGTCGATGGCGGTCTCAAACCCGGCGTTCCGCGTGCTGCCCAGCGGAACCAGCGCGTTGGGGTTGGAGCCGGCCATGACCTGCCAGGACGCCACGTCGGTGGCCCCGTTCCAGCTGGCGTACAGCCGGCTGGTCCCGCTCCCGCCGGCACCCACGGCCAGCGCGGGCTGGGTGGGCGGCTGGGCGTTCCAGGCGAACCGGTAGGCCCGGTAGCTCGAGGTGGGAACCGTGAACCGCCCGTCGAAGATCTGCTGGCCACTGGCGTTGTCCTCGGAGAAGTAGGGCTGCTGGCCCCAGCCCAGGAACACGTCGCCCCCGGAGAGGTCCTGCACCCCGCCCTCGAAGTTGGCCTGGATGTTCGGGGCGTGGTCGTACTCCTTGACCAGGCTGGCCCGCATGTGCCCGGTGTCCAGGGACAGGCGGATCCCGCGCGAGCGGCTGTGGGGGTACGGCGGCCCGCCACCGTCGTCGAAGATGGTCAGCGTCCCGTCCGGCTGCTGCAACACGGTGTGCTGGAAGGCGAAGCTGGCCCCCGAGCCCAGCTTGAAGCTCGAATGCTTCCCGCCCAGGGTCCACAGGATCCGGCCCGTGCTCGGGTCGATCCTGTACACGGCCGACGTGTTGCGCATCGAGATCAGCACCGTGCCGTCCTTCAGCGGCTCGACCGTGTTGGTGTGGTACGGGTCGAACACGAACCCGCCGGAGTTGGGGGGGAAGTAGGTGTCGCCAGTCGCGATGTGGTCCAGCGCGTGCCACTCGAACATGACCAGCCCCGTCTTGATGTCGATCTCCTGGATGACATCGTCCATCGTCGGCTTACCGATACCGGCCACGCTCGAGGGTTGAACCGCCACGATCCAGGCGCTGTTGCCGGAGATCAGAAACTCGTGCAGGTCCATGTCCAGCCCGTTGCCTGCGTGCACGGTGGCGATCTGGACGTATTTCTGGTCGAAGATCACCCCCTGACCGCTGCCGCTGCCGTGGTTCGTAACGCCCTCGAACCACGTGAGCACCGGGGCACCGTTGTAGCGCTGGACCCGGAAGTCGCTGGCGATCGTCTGCTGGGAGACCGGGGTCGGGTGAAACCACACCAGGTTGCCCCGGGAGTCGATGATCATCGGGCCGTTCTGCAGCGGTCCGAACTGCGGGGTCAGGAAGATGTCCCCCTGAGAGGCCGGCGCGGAGTTCTTGCTGATCGTGACCGACCCGGGCGTCAGGTCAGGCCGCGAGCGGAAGCGCATCACCCCGTTGGCGCCGGCCGGCACGACCGGCAACGGCATGGCGTTGATGGCGAACGCCGGGTTGCCCACCTTGAACGCGAACGTCCCGCCGGAGCCGCCGATGATGCTCAGGCCGGTGTTGACCGTGACGGTTTCGCCCTTGGCGAACGACTTGTCGACCAGGAAGCTCCCTCCCTGGCCATCGGAGTCACCCTCGATGTGACCGGTGTGCGCTCCAGTCGATGACCCCCTCACCACCACCGGCCCGATGGCCTGCGGGCTGACCCCGCGGAAGGTGATCTGGGTTTGCGGCAGGGCGTTGCTGGTCCCCGGGCTGGGGTACACGGCGACCGCAGCCGAAGCCGCTGGGGCGGCTGCCGCCGCGCTCGCCAGGGCGACCGCAGCGGCCCCCAGCCCCGCTAGTAGCTTTGCGGCAAACACCCAGACGTCGACGGCCCCTGGCCCCGAGGACACTTGACCAGCTGGCCATTGGTCTTCAGCAAGTACCAGGCCGCGCCGAACTGCTTTACCCCCTCGCCGGTGCTGTCGCCGGCGTGGCTGTCTCCCCCGTAGGTGTACAGCGGCCAGCCGTTGTAGGTGGCCTGGAGGCTCCCGTCGCGGCGCTTGGTCGTGCCCAGCATTTTCGAGTTGACCCCGGAACGCGACCCGGCCACGACCTTGGCCCCCTTCTTGACCAGCAGCGGGGGCCAGGCGGTGGCGCACTTGCCATAGCAGGTGATCTTGGGGGCCTTGCCCTTACCGCCCTGCGTGTCCTTGGCGAAGTTGTACAGCGAGAACCCCCGGGAGTTGGCCAGGACCTTGCCCTGCGAGGTCTTGTGCGTGGTGACCGTGGTGTTCGAAGCCGCCACCGCGACCGCCGTCAGCGCTAGCGCGCCCAGCAGCACGGCCACGGAAGTGGTCCTGCGCAGGAAGGTGCTCGTCATGTCAGCTCCTTTCGAGACGCTTGCCGTAGCCCTCGGTCCCACTCGGGCTCGTGTTCAGTAACACGCTCCCCCACCCAGGGTTGCGGCGGAGGCTGAGAGGGAGCGCCCGAGCTTAGCGAGGGATGGAAGTATTTGACGCACCCGAATGGCCGAATCCCTCCCGGTGATCACTTTTCTGTCCGACTACGGACTCCAGGACGACTTCGTAGGCATCTGTCACGGCGTGATGGCCCGGCTGTGCCCGGAGGCCCGGATCATCGATCTGACCCACGGGGTTCGCCGCCACGACGCACTGGCCGGGGCGATCACCCTGGCCGGGGCGCTGCCCTACCTCCCGGTCGGGGTGCACCTGGCCGTGGTGGATCCCGATGTGGGCGCCGAGCGGCGGGCCGTGGCCCTTCGCCTGGCCGACGAGCGCAGGCTGGTGGGACCCGACAACGGCCTGCTGTGGCTGGCCGCCGAGCAGGCTGGCGGAGTGGTGGAGGCGGTGGACATCGCGCGCTCTCCGTTCCGCCTGGAGCCGGTGTCAGCCACGTTTCATGGGCGGGACATCTTTGCTCCCGTGGCCGCCCGGTTGGCCGGCGGGGCATCGCTGGCCGAGGCGGGCCAGCCGCTGGACCCGGATGAGCTGGTGGCGCTCGAGCTGCCCCAGCCGGTGGTGCAGGACGGCACCCTGCTGGCTCACGTGGTCTATGTGGACCGGTTCGGCAACGCGGCGCTCGACGCCGGCCACGAGCACCTCGCTGCCGCGGGCCTGAGGCTGGGTCGCGCGGTCGAGCTTCAGACACCGGCCGGGGCCAAGGCCACCGCCCAGTACGCGCGGACGTTCGCCGACGTGCCCGCAGGCGGCCTGCTGGTGTACGAGGACGCCTATCGCCGCCTGGCGCTGGCCGTGAGCCACGGTAACGCGGCCACGCGGCTGGCCGTGGGCGTGGGCGACGAGCTGCGGATCCGGCCGGCGTGAGCTTCGGCCAACCCCGGCTCCACTACCGCCTGGTCGACTCGACCAACCAGCGAGCGCGTGGGCTGGCGGCCCGGGGTGCGCCGCACGGGACGGTGATCACGGCCCGCGAGCAGTCGGCGGGCCGCGGCCGGCAGGGCCGGACCTGGACCGGTCCCCCGGGCAGCGCCCTGCTCTGCTCGGTCGTGGTCCGCGACCCGCCCCGCCTGCTCCCCCTGGCCGCGGGCTCCGCGGTGGCCGAGGTGGCCGGCCCCGAGGCCCAGCTCAAATGGCCCAACGACGTGCTGATCGGCGGGCGCAAGGTGGCGGGCATCCTGGTCGAGGGGCGACCGCAGGAGGGCTGGGCGGTGGTGGGCGTGGGGATCAACGTGGCCGTGCGCCTCGACCAGCTCCCGGCCGAGCTGCACGACCGGGCCGGCACGCTGGGTCTCACTCCGCAGGACGTTGAGCCTACGCTCGAGCGGCTTATGGATAGCCTCGAGCGATGGTGTGCGGCCGGTTCGGATCGAGTGCTCGAAGCCGTGAGATCACGTGACGCGCTCCGCGGCCATCGGGTGCGGTGGGCGGAGGGCGAAGGCGACGCGGCTGGGATCGACGGCGAGGGCCGGCTGATCGTGGTCACGGCTGACGGCCAGGTGGGCCTGGAGGCGGGTGAGGTGCACCTTGTCGCAGCGTAAGCAGCACGCGCTGGAGCTATTTGCCGGCCTGCCCGGCCGCTATGACCGGATGGGCGCGGTGCTGAGCTTCGGCCAGGACCCGCGCTGGCGGGCGGCGATGGTGTCAGCCATCGCACCCGCCCCCGGTCAGCGCGTCCTCGACGTGGCCACCGGCACCGGTCTGGTCGCGTTCGCGCTGGCCCGGCGCGGGGCCGAGGTGGTGGGCCTTGACCAGAGCGAGGACATGCTGTCCGGCGCCCGGGCCCGGCAGGCGGCGCTGGGGCCGCTCCGCGGCAGCGTCAGCTTCGTCCGGGGCGAGGCCGAGCACTTGCCGTTTGACGATGACTCGTTCGATGCCCTGAGCTTCACCTATCTGCTCCGTTATGTCGATGACCCGGCCCAGACGATGGCCGAGCTGGTGCGGGTGCTCAAGCCGGGAGGGCGCATCGGGATGCTCGAGTTCGCGGTCCCGCCACCGGGGCCACTGCGGACGCTCTGGCGGCTGCACACCCGCTTGGGCCTTCCGCTGATCGGCCGCCTGGTGTCTCCGGCCTGGTACGAGGTCGGTCGCTTCCTCGGTCCCAACATCGAGGAGTTCCACACTCGCGAGGATGATCTCGGCGGCCTGTGGCGCCGGGCCGGGATCGACCAGGTCACGGAGCGGCCGATGAGCTTCGGGGCCGGGCTGGTCATGTGGGGGGTCAAGCGGTGACCACCGCCCCGCGTGAGGTGCGGCCCGCCTTCTACGCGCTCTCCCCGGGTGGCTGGCGCGACCTGGTGACCCTGCTGCATCCGCCCTACACGGCCTGGCACCTCAGCTACGTCGCGCTCGGGGCGGCGGCGGCCTCGGCGTTTCACCTGGACCGGCTGGGCGCAGCGCTGGGCGCGTTCTTCCTGGCCGTGGGAATCAGCGCCCACGCCCTGGACGAGCTTCAGGGCCGGCCGCTGAAGACCTTGCTCAGCCGGAGGGTCCTGATTGGGCTCGCGGTAGGCGCCCTGGCCGGGGCGCTGGCCATCGGAGCGCTGGGCGCAGTGATCGTCTCGCCCCTGCTGACTCCGCTGGTCGCCCTGGGTGGCCTGCTGGTCGTGGCCTACAACCTTGAGCTGGCCGGCGGTCGGTTTCATTCCGACTGGTGGTTCGCCGCGGCCTGGGGGGCGTTTCCCGCCTTCACCGGCTACTTCGTGCAAGCCCTCCAGGTGCGGCCGGCCGGTCTGCTCGTGACCGGCGCGTGCTTTCTGCTCAGCCTGGCGCAAAGGCGGCTCAGCACGCCGGTCCGGGTCTTGCGCCGCCGGACCATGCACGTTCACGGCCAGCAGACATTGACCGACGGGACCGTGGTCGAGCTCGACAGCGCCGAGCTGGCCGGGCCGCTGGAAGGTGCGCTGTCGGCACTGTGGATCGCGGTGGTGCTCTTGGCGGTGGGGGCCGTGGTGGCCCGGCTGTGACCGCCTGCGGGTAACATCTGGGCGGTCAGCTGGGGAGCTGGCCTGCGGGGCTGCGTCGCGGAAATGACCGCACGGTTGAGAATCATGGGCACCGCGCTGCTGGTGGTTGTGAACGTGACCGCCGGCGCCGCGCTGGCCAAGACCGTGGAGTTCCGCGGCACGAGCGTGAACGTCCCGGCCAGCTGGCCGGTGTTCGACCTGCGGGCTCACCCGCAGACCTGCGTGCGCTTCGACCGCCCCGCGGTGTACCTAGGGCGTCCGAGCGCTGACCAGAGGTGTCCCGCGGCCCGCGTCGGGCGCCCGGAGGCCCTCCTGCTCGAGCCTCGGGGTCGCGGGGCGGCCGTGGTGCGCCGGGCCGGAGACACGATCGCGCCGGGGGCCCGGGCCGGTCTGGCCCGCGCCCGCGCCCGGCCCGCCGCCACCTACACCGGGCTGGGCTTCGACGTCTGCTCCACGCCCAGCGCCAGCACCATGAACCACTGGCGGAGCTCGCCCTACCGCGCGATTGGCGTGTACATCGGCGGGACCAACATGGCCTGCTCGCAACCCAATCTGACCGCACCCTGGGTCAGCCAGCGGACGGCGGCGGGCTGGCACTTCATCCTCATCTACGTAGGGTTGCAGGCGCCCGGCAACTCGTGCGGCTGTGCCTCGATCAGTCCCGGGCAGGCGGCCAGCCAGGGCCGGGCTGCGGCCAGCGACGCCTCCGGCCGAGCCGGCGCGCTGGGCCTGGGAGCCGGCAACCCCATCTACTTGGATATGGAGGGCTACAACCGCACCTCCACCAACACGTCGGCCGTGCTCAGCTTCCTGGCCGGCTGGACCAACCAGCTGCACGCCGCCGGTTACAAGTCGGGCGTCTACTCGAGCTCGGCCTCCGGGATCACGGATTTGGTGGGTCGTTACGGGACCTCCTATGTCGAGCCGGACAACATCTGGTTTGCCGAATGGAACGGGAGCCAGTCGACCAGCACGTCGTACATCCCCAGCGCCGATTGGGCCGGCCACCACCGGCTGCACCAGTACGCCGGTGACCACAACGAAACGTTCGGGGGCGCCACCCTGAACATCGACTCGGACTCGGTGGACGGGTTGACCGCCACCGCGGGCGGCGGGGGCGCTCCGCTGGTCCCCGACGGCACGTTCATCCAGCTCCCCTCGACCGGGCAGGTGTTCCGCATGGCCGGCGGCGCCCCGCTGTACGTCAACGACCCCAGTTCGCTGGGCAACCCTCAGTCATTCACGCCCGTGACCCTGGACCAGTACAACGCCCTGAACGCGGTGCCGCTCGACGGCACGTTCCTCGAGACCCCGTCCGGCAGCCTGTATCGGGTGGCCGGCGGATTCGCGTTCCCCATTACCCAGACGTCGCTGTTCGCCTCCGCGAATCCGGTCGAGATCGACAGCTGGGACGTGAGCAATCCCGACAACCCGCTGGCCCACCTGAACCAGGGCCCGGCCGACGGCACGCTGGTCCAGGGGCTGCCTTCCCGCCAGCACTGGCTGTTCGGTCAGGGCCAGCGCCTGCGGACACCGGCCGGCCCCGCCGTCGCGCTCGATGACGCCGGTCTGGCCCAATTCCCGCTGGCGCCGTGCCTGGTGCCGCGACTGGGGCACCAGACCCTGGGGCAGGTCCGGACGTCGCTAGCCCAAACCAACTGCCGCCTGGGACGCGTGGTCAGGCGGCACCGGCCGCGCCGGGGCCACGTGCTGCACGTGCTCAGGCAGTTCCCGGGCGCGAATGCCCACCGGGCCGCGCTAGCGGCCGTGGCGGTGACCCTGGGTTGAGCGGCGCCGGTGCCGCCGCGCGGGCGGCGCCGTGAACGGCTATCGCGCGACGCACCACCCGCCCGCCAGCGCGGCCCTACGCCGCGGCCTCAGCCTCGCGCTCGTCTTGCTCTTCGTCTGTCGGCGAATCCCCTGTCGGCGAATCCCCCTCGACCGACTCCATGTCGACCGAATCCCCCGCGGGCGAATCCCCCTCGACCGACTCCGCCCGGACCGACTCCTCGGGCGCTTCGATCTCATCCAACGCCACCGCCTCTACCGAGCCCGCCGAGCGAGTGCCACTGCGCCGGGTCGCCGACCCGGCCTCCCCGGCTCCCGGCGCCCGGCGCGGCTTGCGCCGGCCCTTGCCGCGGCGGCCCTTGGGGAAGTTGCGCAACAGCTCACGGGCCAGCGCAGCGGGCTTGCGGGCCATACGGGTCCGCGCGCCGCGCAGCGCCTCCTCGGCCTCCGGGGTGTGCGCCAAAGCCGCCGCCAATAAAGCCGCCGAAAGACGGCGGTCCTCCTTGCGCGACGCGTGGACCAGGCGCCGCGCGTTGCGCGCGTGGGCTTGCCCGGAAGAGTTGACCAGCAGCCCCAGGAGCCGCTTGGTCTCGGGCCAGCGCTGCACTGCGTACTCCTCGTGCACATCACGCGTGTACTCGGCCATCCGCCAGATCCACGCGTTGGCCTGGTCGCGGCGGCCGATCCGCCGGTCGGCCAGGGCCTGGAGCATGATCTTCACGCCCTCGCGGCGCTCGTCGCGCGGCCAGCCGGCCATGATGTCGATGGCGGTGTCGAACGCGTCCGCGTCCTTGGACGACGCGATCTCCTGC
>DATKRM010000117.1:0-12347 GCA_035532195.1 Solirubrobacteraceae bacterium | reverse complement strand
TCCATGTGACCACAGGACACCGGCGCGGGCACGGTGGGGTTGAGCAGGGTGCCCGGCTCGGGGAGGACCAGGCGGATGGGCCGGTATAGGCCAGCATTGACCGGGGTGTCCCAGGCCAGGGTCAGCATCACGGTGGCCCCGACCAGGCCGGCGACCGCGCCGTACCCCGCGTTGGCAAATCCGGTGCATTGCGGGTCGGTGTCGGTGAAGTCGAGAATCAGCTCCGAGCCGGAAATGATCAAGCGCAGGTGGACCTTCCACAGACCGTCCACTCCGTGCCCGTCGTACTCCACCCAGTCCACCGCCTCGTACACGCCATCGGGCAGCGCGGCGATCCGAGACCGGACCACCTCCTCGGTCAGGTCCTTGTTGCGCTCGCAGTACGCCTCGTACACGTCCAGCCCGTACTCGTCGAGCAGCACTTCGAGCCGGGACTGGGCGGCGTTGTTGGCCGCGACCAGCGAGCGGATGTCGTTGAGCACGATGGGCAGGCGGACGTTGTTGACCAGCAGCCGCTCTATGTCGCGAATGAACTTCCCCTCCTGGACGATCCGCACGGCCGGGAAGCGCAGGGCCTCGCCGTAGCAGTCGAACGCCACCGGCGCCCAGCCGCCGGGTGACATGCCGCCGACGTCCAGCACGTGGGCGTTGGAGAAGGCCCAGCCCACCGGCTCGTCGTGCCAGAACAGCGGCGAGATGATCCCCACGTCGCCCTGGTGGATCGCGCCGGACGTGTAGGGGTCGTTGCAGATGAAGTGGTCGTAGGGGTGCAGGTCGTCGCCGTATTCGCGGTGCACGGCGCGCACGCCCTCCAGCGACGAGCCGATGTGGGCGATCACGTAGCCCGAGAAGCCGACGTGCTCCCGCTTGCGGTCGAACACCGCGGTGGAGAAGTCCTTGGCCTCGGTCAGCACGGGCGACCCTGAGGTCCGGATCAGCGTCGAGGCCATCTCCAGGGTGATGTTGAACAGGCGGTTGCCGATGACCTCGGCCAGGACCGGATCGTCGGCGATCGTGGTCTGGAGCATTACAGTCCTCCCATCCGGTAGTAGCGGTGCTCGTCCAGCCGGCAGGTGGCGCCCGCCGGTACGAAGACGGTGGTATCGACGTCCTCGATCACCGCCGGCCCGCGGATCTCGATGCCCGAGTGCAAGCGCTCGCCGCGATACACATCGACCTCCACTCGCTCCCCACTCTCTGGCTCCACGATCGAGCGGCGCTCGTGCACGGCAGCCTCGGGCGCGCCCCCATTGGGCGAATACTCCTGGACCTGAGGTCGGGGCACGGCGGCCGTGGCGGTGACCCGGGCGTTGAGCATCACGATCGGGAAGCCCTCCCACGAGGTCCCGGGACCGTTGAGGCGCTCGTAGGTGGAGATGTAGTCCTGCATCAGCTGACCGCGGTGCTCGTCGGTCAGCTCCCCGGCGGGCAGCGGGATCGTCAGCTCGAACGCCTGGCCGGCGAACTTGAAGTCACCCTCGTAGCGGACGTCGATCGCCTCCTCGGCGAAGCCCCGGGCCCGCAGCGCCTCCCGGGCCTGCTCGGCCAGTCCGGCCAGCACCTGGTTGACCGGCTCCAGCGGAGCCGCCGGGACGATCCAGTTGACGGTCTGGACCATCGACCGCACGGCGTCTGACCACAGCAGTCCGTAGGCTGAGAACACGGCGGCGTTGCCGGGGATGACCAGCTCGCTGATGCCCATGGTGCGACAGATCAGGGGGACGAACAGGCCACTGGCCCCGCCGTAGCCGACCATCGCGAAGTGCCGCGGGTCATGCCCGCGCTCGATTGAGATGGCGCGCACCGCGTTGGACATCGCGTCGACCACGATCTGGTAAAGCCCGGCCAGGGTGCGATCGAGCTCCCAGCTCAGCGGGTCCGCGATCCGCGCCGTGATCGCCTGGCGGGCGGCGTCGGCATCCAGCGAGATCGACCCGCCGAGGAAGTACTCCGGGTCCATCAGCCCCATGGCCAGCGCCACGTCGGTCACGGTGGGCTCGGTGCCACCCCGGCCGTAGCACGCCGGCCCGGGCACGGCACCCGCGGAGTCGGGCCCCACCCGGGGGGCGCCGCGAGCGTCGAGCCAGAAGATCGAGCCGCCGCCGGCGCCGATGGCCGAGATGTCGATCATCGACAGCCCGGTGGCGAACTTCCCCAGCTGCGCCCGGTGGGCCTCGGTGAGCTGGAGGTCCTTGATCAGCGCGCAGTCGAACGAGGTGCCGCCCATGTCGGCGGTGACCACGTCGCGCAGCCCCAGCCGCTCGGCCAGCGCGCGGGCGCCCACCACACCGCCCACCGGGCCCGAGTTGATCAGCTCGATGGGCAGCCCGCGGGCCTCCTCGGGCGACAGCAGACCGCCCACCGACTGCATCAGGGCCGGGCGCACGGCGCAGCCCAGCTCGGACAGCCTGCCCTCCAGCGCACCGACGTACTCGGCCACGCCCTTGGAGGTGAAGGCGTTGAACACGGTCGTGACCAGCCGTTCGTACTCGCGGGCCACCGGAAACACGTCGCTGGACACCGAAACGAATACGTCCGGGTAGCGCTGGCTGACGATTTGCTTCGCCTCTTGCTCGTGGGCCGGGTTGGCAAACGACCACAGGAAGCAGATGGCGATCGCATCGCAGCCGTGCTGGTCCACCAGGGTCTGCGCCGCCTGGCGGACCTGGTCGGCGTTCAGCGCCACGATTTCCCGGCCCGCGAAGTCAATCCGCTCGTCGACCTCGAGCACGTCGGTCCGGCGCACGATGTCCGGAGGCGGGGTCTGGGTGTGCAGGTCGCGGTCGTTGGTCCGGGCCGAGCGGGCGATGCGCAGCGTGTCCCCGAATCCCGCGGTGATGATCACCCCGACGTGGCGACCCTTCAGCTCGGCGATCGCGTTGGTCACGACCGTGGTGCCGTTGATGAACAGGTCGGTGGCTCCCATCAGCTCCGACAGCTCGAGGCCGCTGGCCTGGGCCAGCACGTCCAGCCCGTCGGCGATGCCCTGGCTGTAGTCGTCGGGCGTGGTGGGCGACTTGGCCCGGTAGGTCTGGCCCGCAGTGCTGACGGCGACAAGGTCGGTGAACGTGCCGCCGATGTCGACACCCACGTGATAACTGTCGGACGTTGCCGCCACGCGCGGACTATATGCCTCGATCGACGAGCCGTGCAAGAGTGCGTCACCAGATGCCAGCTGTCCAGACAGTCACCGGCCCGGTCGAAGCCGACGCGTTCGGCGTCACCCTGATCCATGAGCACTTCTTCTCGGCCGACGAGATGGTGAGCCGGCAGTGGCCTCATGTGCGCGACGAGGAAGACGACTACGGCCTGGCCCTCACCACCGCGGCCGCGGTCAGGCGCCACGGGGTGCAGACCGTGGTCGACCCCACGGCGGGCATGCTCGGCCGGGACGTGCGCGCGCTGGCCCGGCTGGCCGGCGACAGCGGCCTGCAGCTGGTCACCTGCACCGGCATCTACACCTACGACCACCTGCCCCAGTTCCTGGCCCACCGCAGCGCGGACTTCATGGCCCAGCTGTTCGTCCACGACATCGAGCGGGGGATCCAGGGCACCGAGATCCGGGCCGCGTTCATCAAGTGCGCGGCCGATCAGCCCGGTCTCACCGAGGGCGTCGAGAAGGTGCATCGGGCCGCGGCCCGGGCCTGTCTGGCCACCGGCGCCCCGATCATGGCCCACTCCCACCCCGCCTCGGGAACTGGGCTGCGCCAGGTGGAGATCTTCCTGGAGGAGGGGGTGGCGCCGGAGAAGCTGCACATCGCGCACACCGGCGACACCGACGACCTGAGCTACATCGAGGGCGTGCTGGCCCGCGGCGTGTACATCGGGCTTGACCGCTACGGACTGGACTTCCTGCTGCCCACCGAGCGGCGGAACTCCACCGTGTTGGAACTCCTGCGTCGCGGGTATGTGGAGCGCATGTTCATCTCTCAGGACTTCTCGGCTCCCATCGCCGCCGGTCTGGACTGGTACCCGCCCCAGGCAATGGAGCGATCGCGAGCCCGGGGCTTCACGCCGGACTGGAGCATGACGTTCCTGTTCGAGTCCGTGATCCCGCAGCTTCGCCAGGCCGGCATGTCCGAACTGGAGCTTCAGACGCTGATGGTGGACAATCCGGCGCGATGGCTCGGAGGCGCCTAACCGGGATTTGTGCGTGCGCGATCGCGTTTGCGGTCAGCGGCGCGCCCGCCGGAGCGGTGGTCGGCGGCCAGCCGGCACCGCCGGGCACGTTCCCGTACGTGGCTGACGTGTCCATCGGTGGCGCGTTCGGGTGCACCGGCACGCTGATCGCCCCTCAGTGGGTGATGACAGCCGGGCACTGTGGGTCGGCCACCGGCTCGGCCAGCCTGGGCCTGGCCCCCTCGCCGGCCGGCTGGCCGGCCTCGTTCTACTCCGTCCAGCTCGGCAGCGTGTACGCCGACGGGCACGGGGGCGAGACCCACTCGGTGGGCCAGGTCGTGGTGGATAGCGACTACATAGTTACCAACGGCACCGGCAACGACGTCACGCTGCTCAAGCTGGATCAGCCCTCGCGGGTAAAGCCGATGCTGATCGCCGCGGCTGGTGAGCGCAGCAGCTGGCGGCCCGGAGTCCTGGCCACGATCGCCGGCTTCGGCACCACCTCGCAGAACGATTCCAATCCGCCCACCCAGATGCGCTATGCCCGGGTGCCCATCACCACCGACGCGTACTGCGCCCAGGCCTATCCGAACGGGCTGAGCGAAGCCGGGAACGACGGCTCGTTCGACCCGGCCACGATGATGTGCGCCGGCTATCCCCAGGGCGGGACCGACACCTGCCAGGGAGATTCGGGCGGTCCCCTGCTCGTGCCCGTGGGTCACGACTTCCGCCTGGCCGGGGCGACCAGCTTCGGCTCGGGCTGCGCGCAGCCCGGCAAGCCCGGGGTCTACGCCCGGGTGGCCGAGGGCCCGATCAGGTCATTCATTCTCCGGTTCGTGCCCCAGGCCTTCGCGCCGGAGCCGGTGGCCAAGCCCAAGCCGAAGCGGAAGAAGAAGCCGCCGCCCAAGCACCACCGCAAGCACCGGCATCCCCACCGCAGCCGGACGACTCGGGCGCCGCGCACTTAAGCGAGGCCGGAGGCCGAGCGCGCGGCAGGCCCGAGCGTAAACACGATCTTGCCGACGATGCTCCCGTCGAGCATTGCGGCGAATCCCTCTCGCGCCTGCTCCAGCGGCAGCGTCCGGTCGATCGTGGGCCGCAGGTCCCGCTGAACGCACAGCCGGAGCAGCCGCTCCAGCTCATCGCGGGTGCCCATGGTCGAGCCGATCACCGAGAGCTGGAGGAAGAACACGCGGCTCAGCTCGGCCGGCGGTCCCTGCCCGGTGGTGGCTCCGGAGACGACGAGCGTCCCGCCCGGCTTGAGCGACCGCACGGAGTGCGCCCAGGTGGCCTCGCCCACCGTCTCGATCACCACGTCGACCCGCTCGGGCAGCCGGCTGCCCGACTCGAACGCCGCGTGCGCCCCCAGGCCCAGGGCCTGCTGGCGCTTCTCCTCCGAACGGGCGGTGACCCACACTCGGGCCCCGGCCGCGCTGGCCAGCACCATGGCCGCGGTGGCGACACCACCGCCCGCCCCCTGGATCAGCACGGTCATGCCCGGCACCACGCCGCCGCGGGTGTACAGCATCCGGTAGGCGGTGAGCCAGGCCGTGGGCAGACAGGCCGCCTCCTCAAAGCTCAGCTCGGACGGCTTGGGCAGCACGTTACGGCGGGGCACCGTCACCTGCTCGGCCATCGTTCCCTGGTAGCGCTCGGACAGCAGAGAGCGCTTGGGGTCAAACGTCTCATCACCGCGCCAATCGGGATCCGAGATCACCGCATGGACGACCACCTCGTTGCCCTCCTCGTCCAGCCCCGCCGCGTCGCAGCCCAGGATCATGGGCAGCCGGTCCTGGGGCAGGCCGACGCCGCGAAGGGACCACAGGTCGTGGTGGTTGAGCGAGGCCGCTTTGACGGTGACCGTGGTCCAGCTGGGAGGGATCTCAGGCTCGGGACGCTGATCGATTCGCAGCCCGCTCAGCGGGTCATCGGCATCGATCTTCTCGGCGAAGACGGCAAGCATCAGGAGCCGAGCTCAACCACCTGCTCGAACGTGCCGCGGTCGAAGAACGGCATGTCGGGCGGCTGCTCGGCGCCCAGTGCGCTCTGGCTGAACAGGGCCCGCTTGTCGCGCCAGTGCGTGGGGTCGCTGGACCCGAAGCGCTTGGCCAGCGCGTCGAATGTGGCCGCCGCGGCCCGCCGCCAGGCCGCCGACTTCAGCGTGCGCAGCGCGTAGGCCTGGCCCAGGTCGACGTCGAACACGTGCTCCGTGTTCGGCTCGCCGCCCCCGATCAGCTGACCGGCCGGGCCCAGGGGAGCCAAGGCGATGGCCTGAAGCTGGTCCTTGAGCGTCTGCCAGGCGGCCACGCCCGGGGCGACGGTTCCGGCCGAGTCGGTTTCGTTGTAAGAGCCATCCCACCTGAGGATGGTGCGCAGGACGACGGCGGCCGATCCGCCGGCTCCGTGGAGCGCCTTGCGCAGTTGCGCGGTGGCCAGCGGGCGCTGCTGGGCCACGCTGCCCGCCTGGTGGATCATCTGGTTCATGGCGGCGAACGACGGGTGGGCCAGCACTCGCCTCACCTGGCGGTTCAGCCAGGCCACCCGGAACCACGGTCCGGCCAGTCGTTCGGAGGCCGGATCGTTGCCGGTGGTCCAGCCCTGGGAGGGGATGTTGTTCCAGTTGGACAGCCAGTGCTGGGCCGGGTCGATCACGTGCGGGCGCTGGGCCACGGGCAGGAGTCCGCTCCATTCGGCCTGGCCACCGCCCGGATACGGGAGCCGCTCATCCCAGCCCTTGGGCCGGATCGGGAGCAGGCCGGGATGCCAGTACCCGATGTGCCCGCGGTCGTCTGCGGCCGCCAGATTCTCGTTCCAGGTGGCTCCGGCCAGTGCACGGTCGACCTGGGCCACGCTACGGGCGGTATCCACTCCAGCCAGCGCCCGGAGCGTGTCGATCTCCCGCCCCCAGGTGGCGTAGCGGCGCGCGTACGCGATGTTGCCCAGCCGGGCTTGGACCGGCCCGTGGACGGTCCGGCACAGCCGGGCGGTGAATGAGCCCGACTGCGGGGGGGAGGTGAGGACGCCGGGCGGAAGCAGGGAGGTGGGCGGAGACTGGTACTTGAACGTCTCCACCCGGCAGTCCATTTGGCGGACCTGGCCGTGGAAGTAATACGCGTCGGGGTTTCCCGGCACCAGGTGCTCCACATACAGCGCGTTGGTCTGTGACAGGCCGCTGGTCAGGCCGAACGCCACGTGGGCGTTGTGTCCGATGGCGATCACCGGCGCACCCGGCGCACTGACGCCGCGGACGTCGAGGCCGGGCCCGTGGAGCTCTTGCTCGTAGAGTTCCTCGGGGGCCGAGAATCCGAGCTCCGGACCGCTGAACAGGAACGCGTGGTGGGTGCGCAGGTTCCCGATGGCCACCATCGAGGAGCCGCCCCGATGCAGCGGCGACATGGAAAGCGCTCCGTCGTCCCGGGCCGCGTCGAGCGCGGCCGAGGACATCTGGGGCAGGCTCCCGCTCACCACCTCGGCACCCAGCTCGCTCGACGGCGGCACCGGCAGGCCGCGAACGAATCGGTAGGACCGCTTCAGCGCCGCCCGCTCCTGAGCCGGCGTGCGGCCGGGAACTGAGGGGAACAGCCCGGACGAGCGGGGGATGGTGGCGATCTGGCCCGGAATCCGCAGCGGAAGGATCCGGTCGAACTTGGCAGGCCCACTGGCCTGGATCGCGTGCATGTTGTTGAGGTCATCGCCATCGGTGTTCGGGGTGGTCCGCGCCAGGTACACGCCGATGGCCGCCAGATCGGTGACCGAGAAGTGGGCGGGGGTGAGGCCCACGGCCGCATACTCGGCGGGCATGTCGCCGGGGCTGGAGCCGACGTGGTCAACCCAGGCGTTGATCCCGGCCAGGTAGGACCGGTACCGGCTCTGCAGATCGGCGGGGAGCGTGCTGAACATGCGGGTCAGCTCGTCGGACGTGTAGAAGTCGCGGCGTACCTCAATGTCCATCGGGACGTAGCTTGCGCCGAGTACCTCGGCCAGGTGTCCCGTGGTGGCCCGGCGGAACACCTCGAGCTCGAACAGCCGGTCTTCGGCGGTGGCGTAGCCGGCGCCCCACCACAGCTCGGAGTCGCTGGAGCCGGTGATGGTGGGCACCCCGTAGAGGTCGCGGACGATTTTCACGCCGGGCGCCGGATCCTCCTCGCTGCCCGGCTGGTTGAACATGGCGTCCTTGCGATCGAAGCTGATGAACGGCGTCTGCTGGTCGTAGAGGTGCGGCGAGCCGGTGCCCATGGCTACGCCGGTGAGCGACACGAACCCGCTCTCCCCGGGGGGGAGGATCGAGGTGGCCTGGATGATCCGAGCCGGCGCCGGGGCGCTCACGCCCAGGACACAGCCGGCCAGCACCAGCCCACCCAGCACCCGGCGCAACGACAACTAGCGCTCCAGCTCACGCTTGAGCTCGCCGGCTCGGGCGCCGGCCAGCATGCCCCGCAGCAGGTCCACCATCGGGCCGCGGATGACCATGCCCAGCATCCGGCCCAGATCGGCCTCGATGCGATACGTGGCCTGGGTCCGTCCATCGCCCAGGTCCTCGAGCTCCCACCGCCCCTCGACCGACTTCAGGTCGCCCTTTTCCTGGGTCCAGCCGAGCACGTTCGGCGCGCCCGAGTAGTCGAACCGGACGATCGACTTGACCGTCCGCACCTTGGCGTCGGTCTCGGCCTCGCACAGCACGGCCCGGTCCTCGGCATCGCGCTCCAGCGCGTGCATGCCCTTCAGGCCGCCCTGCCATTCCGGCGCCTGCTCCACGTCCTCCACCAGGTCCCAAACGCGGTCCAGCGGAGCGTCGATCTCCTCGGTCGAGCTGCCCGTCAACGGCGCCATCCCGCGTACCCTCGCAGATCATGCCCCGGGTTGCCGTGGTCGGACATATCGAGTGGGTCGACTTCATCGTGGTTCCGCGACTGCCGCGGCCGGGCGACATCGAGCACGCCCACGCGGCCTTCGCTCGAGCGGCTGGCGGCGGTGGTGTGGTGGCGGCGGTGCTCGCCGAGCTGGGAGCCGAGGTGGATTTCTTCTGTGCGCTGGGCCACGACGCCCACGGCCAGGCCGCGGCCGGAGAGCTGACGGCCCGCGGGATTCACCTGCACGTGGCGTGGCGTAACCAACCCACCCGGCGAGCGGTGACGATGCTCGACGATGGCGGGGAGCGGACGATCGTCACCATGGGTGAGCGGCTCGAGCCGCTGGGCTCAGACGACCTGGAATGGGACCGGCTGGCCGGGGCCGAGGGCGTGTACTTCACCGCCGGCGACCGCGCCGCGCTGCAGCACGCGCGGGCCGCACGCGTGCTCGTGGCCTCCCCGCGGGGCCGTTCAGCGCTCGAGGGCGGACCGGAGCTCGACGCGGTGGTGTACAGCCGCGCTGATCGGGACGAGAGCCACTGGGCGCGGCGGCTGGCCGACCGAGCCCGGCTCGAGGTCGAGACCCAGGGCCGCGCAGGCGGGCAGTGGAGCGGCGAGTCAGACGGGCGCTGGGAGGCGGTGCCACCACCCGGTCCGCTGCGTGACACCTACGGCGCTGGAGACTCGTTTGCCGCCGGGTTCACGTTCAGCCTGTCAACTGGGGGATCGGTGGCCGAGGCGGCCGCGCTGGGCGCGACCTGCGGCGCCCTCGCCCTGACCCGGCCGGGCGCTCCGTGATCAGGTACAGGGGATAGGGCGAGGCCTGGAACGTCCGGCCGACGGCTTGCCGGCGGCCGGTCATGTCGACGATCTGCGTGGTGCCGCGCGGGGTGCGGACCGACACCCGCTCGTCGGCGGGCGCCCCCGGACCTTGGTCACTGACCATCGTCTCCGGAGCCAGCCACACCACCGTGACCGTCCGCCGGCGGTCGCCGAACCGCAGCGCGTGACCGTTGGCCGGGAGCTTGAGGCTGGTCGGAACCGAACCGGTGAACGGAAGCGCCGCTAGCAGGCGGTCGAGCGTCTGCCAGGCGTAGTAGGCCGGTTTGGGATGGCCGGCTGAGTCGACGATGCCGAAGGCCGATTCCTGGTTGTACTGCCAGTCGACGCCGTCGCCGTAGCAGTACCAGAACACGGTCTGTATGCCGTGGGCCCACGCCGTGGCGAACGTGCGGACCAGGTACGAGGCCGACTTCTGGGGGGTGGGGCCGTAGGCCAGGGTGTTGTTCGGCCATCCCACCTCGGTGATCCAGATGGGCTTGACCCGCAGCCCGTGCCCGTCCAGCAGGTGGCGCAGGGCGACCATCGAGGCCTCGGTGGTGCCCTCGCTGGGTATGTCCACCTCGGGGCCCATGTACGGGAAGTGGTAGGGGTGGTAGGCCACGGCGTCGAAGTAGCGACCCAGATCCGGGGCGGCGGCGAACGCGTGCTCCAGGAACTCGAGGGTTCCCTGGTGGGGCAGCGCCAGGTCCTGGGCGGCGGTGCCGCTGGGCACCGGGATTCCGTCAGCCTGAGCGCTGGCCGCGTCGATTGAGGGATAGAACGTGCCCCCCAGCGCCAGCTGGTCTGAAGGAGCCACCCGCTTGACCGCCTGGTAGGTGGACTTGAGCAGTGCCGCGTACGCGGCCGGATCCTCGTGGGGCTCCCAGAACCGCCAGCCCAGGTTCTCCTCGTTCCACACCTCCAGCAGCCGGACTTGATGGCGGTAGTGGGCGGCCAGCGCGGCGGCGAACCGGGCGAACGGTGCTGGTGAATCGGGTGGGTAATACTCCGGCGCTCCAATCGCAAACGGCGGCACGCCGCCGAAGCCCGTCTGCGCGGCGGCTGATCCGGCGCGGGAGTAGAGCGGATTGCCGTAGTCAAGGATGATCAGCGGGC
Organism: Solirubrobacteraceae bacterium; assembly: GCA_035532195.1. Lineage (GTDB taxonomy): Bacteria > Actinomycetota > Thermoleophilia > Solirubrobacterales > Solirubrobacteraceae > Palsa-465. Next base: position 1,440 of record DATKRM010000117.1, on the reverse strand, counting down.
GCAGGCCTCTGGCCACCAGCTCCTTGACCTGAGTGTCCAGCGCCCGGAAGTCGTACACGCCGGGCTTGGTTTCGATGCTGGCCCAGCCGGCGTCGATGCGGGCCGCGCCGGCACCGACTGCCCGGATCCGCGCAAACGCCTGCCGGCGGGCCACGGCGTCGGTGCTTGCCGGCAGGAAGTTGGGAGCGATGCCCACGATCCGGTGTGGAGCGCCGCGGGCCAGGGCAATCGGACAGCCCGCAGCGCCCAAGGCCAAGATCAGCGCCGCGACCCGCATCCTCCGCATACGGGGATTGTCTCAGGGTGCGGCCCCCGTCTTGCCGTCCGGCTAGCCTAAGGGGAGGGTTATCAATGGATTCTTCTTGTTTGCGCATCGGCCACGGAGGGGCTAGCGCGCTTGCGCCGGCTAATACGCTGGCCTCATTCGATGCCGCGCTCGAGGTTGGGGTGGACATGGTGGAGTTCGACGTCCGGGAGTACCGGGGCGATCTGGTGCTGGCCCACACCATCTTCCACTCGCGCCGCGGGGGCAACCCGCGGCTGCGCGAAGCGCTGGCCTACCTGTCCCAACCTCGGTTCGATGGGATCGAGGTCAACGTCGACGTCAAGTGCGGGGGCTGCGAGCCGCGGCTGCTCGAGGAGCTCAGCCGGGCGGGGCTCATCGAGCGGACGATCGTCTCCTCGCAGATACCGCTCGTGCTCGACCGGCTGCGCGAGCTTGACCCGCGACTGCGGCTCGGCATCTCGGTTGGTGGCCGGGTGGCGCGGATGAGCCACCGGTGGCGGGATTGGCGAGCCGTTGCCCTGGGCGGCCTGGCGGGCCGCCGGTGGGACGTGCTGATGGCCCAGTACCGGCTGATCGACGGCAGCCTGCTCGAACAGGTGGCCGAGCGAAGCGGGCGGTTGTTTGCCTGGACGGTCAACGAGCGGCTGGCTATCCAGCGGCTGACCGGACTCGGGGTGCACGGAATTACCACCGCCGACCCACGGCTATTCGTCTGAGCGCGAGATGCTTGAGAGGTTGAGCGAGCTGGTGAGCCCGCCAGAGGCGGGACGCGTGTTCGAGCAGCCGGCCCGGACCGGGTTTGCCGACTGCGCCCCGTCCGGCCGCATCCGGCTTGACGGTGTGGCCCGATGGCTGCAGGACGTGGCCTTCGCCGACGTCGAGGACGCCGGCCTGGCCGAGGTGGCGGTGTGGGTGGTGCGGCGCACCCGGATCCACGTGACCCGGTTTCCCCGCTTCGGCGAGCGGTATGAGGTGTCCACCTTCTGCAGCGGGATGGGGCGGATGTGGGCCGAGCGGCGGACCTCCGTGCGGCGCGCCGACCAGACCGAGCCCGATGTCGAGGCCGTCGCACTATGGGTCCACCTCGACCCCGAGAGCTGGCGTCCGGTGCCGTTCAGCGACCTCGAGCTGGAGCGCTACGGTCCGGCCGCGGC
>DATKRM010000116.1:0-3070 GCA_035532195.1 Solirubrobacteraceae bacterium | reverse complement strand
GCAGCACGATCGCGTTGAGCTTGACCGCGACCGCCACCATCAGCAGCGCACCGGCCACTCGTTCGCGCCCCGACAGGAGCAGGGCGACCGCGCCGACCGCCGGCAGCAGCATGAAAAAGTCGTTGTGGAACCCGCCCACCGCGTAGACCAGGTAGATCGGGTTCAGCGCCACGAACGCCAGGGCCAGGCGCGGGTCGCGCCCCAACCGCCGGGCACACCACACCACCACAGCCAGCAACCCCAGGCTCGCGGCCACGGTCACCAGCTTGAGCGCCCAGTAGGCCACCGGCAGCGGCAGCCCACCGACCGCGTAGCTGCCGGCCGTGAACACCGGGCCGTACGGACTGTGCAGGTGCCGCCAGGTTGTGAACGTGTACACCGGATCGTGGAGCTCCTGCGCGATCACGTTCTGGTACGGGTTCAGCCCGTGCAGCCCGCCCAGCCGGGCGTAGCCCAGGTAGTTGAACAGATCGCTGCTCAACATCGGCGGGGTCATCAACAGGATCAGGTGCAGCGCCACGACCACGATCACCAGCGTGCGCAGCGACAGGCTGCGCACCGCGGCCAGCACGATCAGATAGGCCACGGTCATGGCCACGATCACCAGGCTGACCGCCGCGATCAGCACGCCGAAGCGCGGTGGCACGGCGCCAAACCAGCCGTGCAGCGGACCGGACTCCCAGCCCGGGAACACGCGCAGGCTGCGGGCCACCATCAGCGACGGGCCGGAGGCGGTAACCAGGACGAGCGCGAACACGGCTGCGACTAGCGATCCCAGAGCCAGCGAGGCGGCGCCCGGACCGAGCCGGACGCGAACCCGGGGCAGCGACAGCCGGGCCGCCAGTGAAACCGTGCCCGGCAGCACCAGCGCGCCGTTGGGCCCGTCAGCTCGGGGTCGCGAAGCCATTGCGCTGGCAATACTGCCAGGCTCCGCCGGGTGGGCGGGGGCATAACATCCGGGCGGTGAGCGTCGGCACCGTCGCATCCCCGGCGGCCTCCCAACCCGTCGCGCCGCCCCGCCGGACCGCGGCCTCGGTGATCAGCCACCCCGTGACCCTCGCCGTACTGGCGCTGACCGCTCTGGCCGCCGTGTTGCGGTTCTACCGCCTGGGCCATCAGGGCTTCTGGTTCGACGAGGCCAACACCGCTCAGCTCGTGCACTTCTCACTGGGCAAGATGCTGGGCCTGATCCCGCAGACCGAGTCCACCCCTCCGCTCTACTACTGCGTGGCCTGGGCGTGGGCGCGGGTGTTCGGCTATGGCGAGGCGGGGCTGAGGTCGCTCTCGGCGGTGGCCGGGGTGCTGACCGTGCCCGTGGCCTACGGGGCCGGGGCCAGGCTGGTCTCGCGGCCTCGCGCGAGCGGCCCGCTCGGCGTCCAGCCTCGCCTGAACAGGCCGCGCGCGAGTCATCCGGCTGGCCTGATCGTCGCCGCACTCTGCGCCTGCAACCCGTTTCTCATCTGGTACTCGCAGGAGGCTCGCTCCTACGCGCTGCTGGTTCTGTTCAGCGCGCTGGCGCTGCTCAGCTTTGCCCTAGTGCTCGATCGCCCGACGCCCCGGCACGTAGCTCTGTGGGTGGTGTGCTCGGCGCTGGCTCTGGCCACCCATTACTACGCCGTGGTGGTGGTGGTCCCGCAGGCCGCCTGGCTCCTAGTGCGGCTCCGCGACGATCGCGCCGTGCAGGCGGGCCTGGCCGTGGTCGCGCTGTGCGGGCTGGCGCTGATCCCCTTGGCCCTGTCCCAGCACTCGACCGGGCACGACAGCTGGATCGCCCACTCAGATCTCGGGGTCCGGCTGCGCCAGATCATCCCCCAGTTCCTGATCGGCACCGACGCGCCGGCCCGCACGTTGCTCAAGTTCCTGGGCCTGGCCCTGGCCCTCGTGGGGCTGGGGCTGCTGGGCCTGCGCCGCCGTCTGCCCGAGGGCCGCAGAGCCCTCCTGGCCCTGGGGTTGGCGGCGACTGGGTTCGTCATCAGCCTGGCCTTCATCGCCGCCGGCAGCGACGCGCTGATCACCCGCAACATCATCGGCCTGTGGCTGCCAGCCGCCATCGCTGTGGCCGCTGGCCTGGCCCTGGCCCGGCCGCGCGTGGTCGGCGCGGTGGTGGCCGCCGGGCTCTGCGGCATCGGCGTGGCGGCCGCGGTCGGGGTGGCCACCAACTACAAGTTCCAGCGGCCGAACTGGCGCGTGGTGGCCCAGGAGCTAGGGCCCCGACCCACGGCGGGATCAGACCGGCTGATCCTGATCCAGCACTACCGGACGCTGCTGCCGCTTTCCCTCTACCTGCCCCACCTGCACTTTGTGCCGGGCCGCGGCGTGGCCGGAGTGCGCGAGCTCGACGTGGTCGCGTTCAGCTCGCCCCAGCAGCCGCTGTGCTGGTGGGGCGCGGCCTGCAACCTGATCCCGTCCCGGATGCAGGCGAGCTACCACGTCCCCGGTTTTCACCCGCTGTGGCTTCGGCGGGTGCGGCAGTTCACGATCATGCGCCTGGTCTCCGACCGCCCGCGGCACGTGACCCCGGCCTCGGTCAGCCGCGCGCTGCATACGACGAGCCTGCCCCGCGACGAGCTCCTGAGCCAGCGCTAGCCAGCGCGGCCATCTCGGCCGGGCTGAGCTGGCGAGCCTGCCCGGGCCGGAGGTCGCCCAGGGCCAGCGGGCCGAAACGCACCCGGGTCAGCCGGAGCACCGGGTGCCCGACCTCCTGGCACATCCGCCGGACCTGGCGCTTGCGGCCCTCGTGGATGGTGATCTCCAGCGTGTCGGGCCCGATCGCCCGCACCCGCGCCGGCGCGGTGCGGCCGTCCTCGAGCTCCACTCCCCGCCGCAGCCGCTGGAGCGCGGCTTGGCTCACCGGGCCCTCGGCCACCCGGGCCCGATAGGTCTTGTCCACCTCAAAGCTGGGGTGGGTGAGCCGGTGGGCCAGCGCGCCGTCATTGGTCAGCAGGATCAACCCGGTGGTGTCGGCGTCCAGCCGCCCGACTGGGTACAGCCGCAGCGGGCTGTCCACCAACGACACCACGGTGGGACGCCGCTGGGGATCGCGGGCGGTGGAGACAACCCCTTCGGGCTT
>DATKRM010000115.1:0-11675 GCA_035532195.1 Solirubrobacteraceae bacterium | reverse complement strand
CGTACGAGTAGCTGTCACTGGAGCCGCCGGCCAGATCGGTTACGCGATCCTGTTCCGCATCGCCAGCGGCGAGATGCTGGGTCCCGACACGCCGGTTCATCTCTCCCTGCTGGAAATACCTGAGGCGGTGCGCGCGGCTGAAGGCACGGCAATGGAGCTGGACGACTGCGCGTTTGGGCTCCTGGCCGGAGTTGACATCTACGACGACGTGAGCCGCGCGTTCGACGGGGTGAACATCGCGCTGCTGATCGGCGCGCGTCCGCGGTCCAAGGGAATGGAGCGCAGCGATCTCCTGGAGGCCAACGGCGGAATCTTCGAGCCGCAGGGCAAGGCGCTGAGCAATCACGCGGCCTCCGACGTGAAGATCCTGGTGGTGGGCAATCCCGCCAACACCAACTGCCTCATCGCCAAGGCCAACGCGCCGGACATTCCCCCCGAACGCTTCACCGCGATGATGCGGCTGGACCACAACCGGGCGAAGTCGCAGCTGGCCAAGCGAGCCGGCGCATCGGTCAAGGAGGTCACCAACATGACCATCTGGGGGAATCACTCGGCCACCCAGTACCCGGACATCTTCCACGCTCAGGTCAACGGCCAAAACGCCGCCGAAGTGGTCAACGATCAGCTGTGGCTCGAGGACGACTTCATCCCCACCGTGCAGAAGCGCGGCGCGGCGATCATCGAGGCCCGTGGCGCCTCCAGCGCCGCGTCGGCGGCCAACGCCGCGATCGACCACATCCGCGATTGGGTGTCCGGCACCCCCGAGAACGACTGGGTGTCGATGGCCGTCCCGTCCGACGGCTCGTACGGAGTCGACGAGGGCCTGCTCTCAGGGTTCCCCGTGACCTGCTCGGGCGGCAGCTACGAGATCGTGCAGGGACTGGAGCTCGACAGCTTCTCGCGCTCACGCATCGATGCGACCGTCAGCGAGCTCAAGGAGGAGCGCGAGGCGGTCAGGCAGCTCGGGTTGATCTAGCCGGCCGGGTGCCAGCCCTGGCCGTCGCGCTTGACCTGGCCATCGCTGGCCAGCCTGGGCAGTACGCGGTACAGGTAGTTGGGCTCGATGCCCATCGCAGTGGCGATGTCCGGGATCGTGATCCCGGGCTGCTTGCGCACCAGCTCCAGCGCCTGATTGGCTCGGGTGCCACCGCGCCGGCCGCGCCGGGCGCGGGTGCGTGTGGTCGAGCGGCGGGTGGTGGCGCGTCGGCCGGATCCCGGCGGCCGGCCGGGTCCGCGTCGCGTGCCGACGAGCGCCGCCCGCGCGGCCTCCAGCCGGGAGAGCTCCTGCTTGAGCTCACGCAGACGGTCGTCTATGTCCTTGACGGTCGTGTCGACAAAACTGGCCAATTGAAATTCTCCCGGTAGTTAACAGTGTGGGTTTCACAAACCATACACGGGTCACGCAAGCGACAGTGAAGAATTTCCTTCAGTGCGATTCGAGGAGGTCCTTCAGGCGAAACAGCGATTTGTGAGCCTCACGCTCGGACAAGTCGCCCACGAACACGCGGCTGGCCACGTTGCCCAATGGGCCGCCGGGAGGATGGAACTCGTTGGTGTAGGAAAAGGTGGTGGCGTCGTCGCCTTCGGCTGTCAGCTGATAGCGAATCAGGGCGCGTGAGTGAGCCGGCCCCCTGCCCTCCCAGCAGGCGGTCCTCGGCGGGTTAACCTCGGCCAGCGTCCAGTGCACCGTGAAGTTCACACCGCGCAAGCAGAGGACCTGGTCCATGGTGGCGCCAGGTGCGAGCGGCTGGGGGGATATCGATTTGACCGAGCGGTGAATCGTCACCCAATCGACGAACCGTGACGGGTCCATAACCGTGTCCCACACACGCTGAACGGGTGCGTTGATTTTGATCGTCTCTTCGACCGTGCTCATGGCAAGGTCAGACCCTATCGCGCGGCTAGCGACTCCTGCGCTTCCCAGTCACGTAAGGCGCGTTCGATCGCGGCGTCCAGTGAGTGGAGTCGCACTCCCAGCAGCTCGACCGCGCTGTTCTCAGGCACCAGCAGGTCGGCCTCCAGGCTCTCCATCATCGGACCCATCAGCGCGTAATTCTCGGATCCGATCAGCGAGGCGATCCGGCTGACGATCGGGGTCAGGTTGAGCCGCCGGAATGCCACGGTGGGACGCCCCACCAGCATGTGGTGGCGGATGCGGTCGATCAGCTCTCCGTAGGACACCGACTCCGGTCCCGCGGCAGCCAGCGCCATCCCGCAACCCGGCTGGCTGAACCCGGCGCGGACCAGGAGCTCGAGGATGTCCCGCTCGTCGATCGGGCTGGTGCGGTGAACGTGCCAGGCGGGCAGCGTGAGCACGGGCATCCGCTCGACCAGCCGGACCAGGAAGCGAAACGACCGTGAGCCGGCCCCGATCACAATCGACGCCCGCAGGGCCAGCGAGCACGGCGTGGCCTCGAGCAGGATCTGCTCGACGGCCAGACGGCTGGCCAGGTGGGACGACGGCGCGGTACCTGAGGGCACCGGCCCGCCCAGGTAGACCAGTCGCGGCGTGCCGGCGGACCGGGTGGCCGAGGCGAAGTTCTCGGCCGCGGCGCGCTCGCGCTCGGCAAATGCTCCGTCGCTCGAGGGCTCCATCGAGTGGATCAGGTAGTGGGCCACGTCAATTCCCTCCAGTGCCTCGTCCAGGCCCTGGCCTGATACCGCGTCGCCCACGAGCGTCTCCACGCCGGGCACCTCGACGGGCCGCCGGCTCAGGCCTCTGACCCGATGGCCGTCGGCGACCAAGCGCGCCGCCACTCTTGATCCGATGTAACCCGTGATCCCGGTAACGAGAACGTTCATGCCCAGGGAGCGCGGCAGACGAAGCTCGGGTCCAGGGCGCCAGCGCTTCCGGCGCCGGACAGCGCCAGGGCGGCGTCAAATTCGGCCAGCAGGATCTCCATCACCCGGGTGGCACCGGTGGCACCAGCCACCGCCAACCCCCACAGCGCCGGTCGGCCGATCATGACCGCCCGGGCGCCCAGTGCCAGCGCCTTGAGCACGTCAGTCCCGCGGCGGATGCCGCCGTCCACGATCACCTCGAGCCGGTCCCCGACCTCTTCGGCGATCGGCGGCAGGGCGTCGGCCCCGGTCAGCACGGTGTCCAGCTGGCGCCCCCCGTGATTTGAGACCACCACCCCCTGGGCGCCGTGCTCGGCGGCCAGCCGGGCGTCCTCGGGCGTGAGGATCCCCTTGAGGATCACGGGCAGCGGGCTTTCCTCTACGAAGCGCTCGACGTCGCGCCAGGTGAGATCGGGATCGATCAGGCCGGCGAAGTCGGCCGGGGTCATGCTGCCCTGGGCCTGGGCAGCGGCAGCGCTGGACACCGCTCGGGCGTCGGCCGAGTGCACGCCGGAGCGCAGGTCGCGCTCGCGGACCCCCATCACTGGCAGGTCGACGGTCACCACCAGCGCCTCATATCCGTGATCGGCCGCCCGAGCCATCAGTTCACGGCTCACTCCCCGGTCGGCGAACACGTAGAGCTGAAACCAGCGCGGCGCGTCAGGCACCGCCTCGGCCAGCTCGGCCGGAGAGGTGTTGGCCAGCGTGGACAGGCAGAGGACCGAGTCGGTGGCTTGGGCCGCCCGGGCCATCTCGATCTCGCCCTCGCGGTGGGCCAGCTTCTGAAACGCCATGGGGGCGATCATCACTGGATGGGGGCGCCGGCTGCCCAGCAGCTCGATGCTGAGGTCGCGCCGAGCCACGCCGACCAGCACTCGCGGGCGGATGGCGAGGCGGCGCCAGGCCGCCTGGTTGTCCTGCAACGTGATCTCGTCCCCGGCTCCGCCGAACACGTAGCCGTGGGCACCCGGGTCCATGCGGCCCACGGCCGCCCGCTCGTAGTCGGCCAGCGAGATCAGCGGTCCGGGGTCGTCGGAAGCCATCGTTGACAAAGCTACGGAAAATGCTCGGGAATCCGGCCCCGCCACAGAAAATCGCCGGTATTTGCAGGTAATTCGGATCGACCAGAATTTGATGCGATTTCCGGAATTCGGCGTTGCACGGCTTGGCTCGAGGCGGTTTGATGCGCCCTCGTTGTAGATGGCTTCCAAGTAGGACGGTGACCAGGGCATGGCGAAAGGGCGCGTACGAGAAGTGAAGGCCAGCTGCGAGGATTGCTTCTTCCGGTGCAACCACCTGTGCGCGCTGCCCGACGCGGCTCCCTGCGCCACCTTCCGCCCGGCCCACCCCGACGGGCTGCGTCCTCCGAGCCAGCTTCGGTTCGTATTTCGCCAGGAGCGGCGGCTCCAGGTGGCTTGGGCGTTCCCGTCGGCCAACGAGCAGGTCGCGCTCCACGCAGCCCGATGACTTGAGCGCCGCGTCTCGGCGACGCGGGAAGCCGAGCAGGCGAGCGCTCAAGCGATATCGTTCCCGCAATGTTCTGGCCGCTGGCCGGCGGGTTCATCGCCTTCGTGCTCCTCTCCCTGTTGCTGGGCTGGATCCTGGATACCTCGAGGTCGGACGACTCCGAGCGTCACTAGCGGCGGCGCCCCGCCAGCCCCGCCCGGTTCCTTTCGGGTTTACAGTTTCTCCCGAGAGAGAGGATTGGCTTGCGGATCACCGTCCTGGGAAAGTCACCTGCGTGGCAGGACGCCGGAGGGGCATGTAGCGGCTATCTGGTAGAGGAGGGGGACTACACCCTGCTGCTGGACTGCGGCAACGGGGTGTTCTCCAAGCTCCGGGACCACGTGGACTACATAGATGTCGACGCGGTGCTGATCAGCCACCTGCACGCCGACCACTTCCTCGACCTGGTCCCGTTCAGCTACGCCCTCAAGTACGCGCCGCGCCAGCAGCCGGTTCCCGTGGCCGGATGGCCCGGGACCAGCGATCCAGCCCGGCCCGAGCTCTACGCGCCGCTGGGGGCGAAGGAAATGTTTCGCCACATCGCCTCCTGCTGGGGCAACGACGTGCTGATCGAGTCGGCTTTCGCCATGCACGAGTACCAGCCCTGGGATGCGGTGAGCCTGGGTCCGTTCCGGATCAAGTTCTGCGAGGTGCCCCACTACACGCCCACGTTCGCGGTGGAGATCGCCAACAGCGGGCACCGGTTCACCTACAGCGCCGACTGCAGCCCCAACCAGGAGCTGGTGGAGTTTGCGCGGGGCACCGATCTACTGCTGATAGAGGCCACGCTGCCGCGGCCCGAGCGGACCGGTGAGCGAGGCCACCTGACGCCGTCCGAGGCCGGCGACCACGGGCGCTGGGCAGAGGCCAAGCGCCTGGTGATCACCCACTTCTCCGATGAGCTGGACGCCGAGTGGGCGGGGCAGCAGGCCACCGGCGCCTTCGGGGGCCCGGTGGCCCTGGCGCACGAGGGTGCCGTCTACAGCGTCTGAGTAACCTCACAGTTTGTGAGCGATCGCGATCTGTTCGCCAACTTCGACCGCATGCGGCGGGAGCTGGACGAGCTGCTCGGTGGGGTGTTCGAGCGCTCAGGTCTGGGCGGCAAGGCCGCCGGGTTCTCTCCGCCGCTGGACGTGGCCTACGTGTCGGATCCGCCGATGGCGGTGGTCACCGTGGAGCTGGCCGGCGTCGACCCGAACCAGCTGGACCTCGAGGTGCAGGGCTCGCAGCTGACCTTGTCCGGGGAGCGGACGGCCCCGGGACTGGAGAACTCGGTCTACCAGCAGGTGGAGATCCAGCGGGGGAGGTTCCGCCGGATCGTGTCCCTGGCCGCCCCGGTGGATGTCGAGCGGGTCCGGGCCAGCTACGAGGCGGGCATGCTGCGGATCGAGCTGCCGTTGGTGAAAAGCACAGCCCGGGCCACCGCCGTGCCGATCGAGGGTCGACGGATCCGGTGATCGAGGTCGGGGTTCCCGGCTCGGACCCCCGCGAGGTGCCGGTGGCGGGCGCTCGTCCGGTGCCGGAGCAGGTCGCCGTGCTCCCGCTCCGCGACACGGTCACCTTCCCCGACATGCTGGTCCCGCTCAACGTCGGGCAGCCGCGGAGCATCGAGGTGATCAACGACGCGCTGTCGGGCGATCGGACGATCGCGATGATCGCCGGCCGCCGTCCCGAGACCGAGACGCCGTCCGGAGACGATCTGTATTCGGTGGGAGTACTCGGGGTGGTGGCCCGGATGATCCGGGTCCCCGACGGCACGCTCCGGGTCCTCATCCAGGCCGGTCAGCGCGTCCGGGTCACTCGCTGGGTCCGCAGCGAGCCCTACCTGGTGGCCGAGATCGCCGAGGCGCCGGACGTCGTCACCGAGACGCCCGAGCTCACCGCGCTGACCCGCCAGGTCCAGCAGACCTTCACCAGCATCGTCGAGCAGGTCCCCTATCTGCCCGAGGAGCTGCAGATCATGGTGGCCAACGTCGAGGACGCGAGCGCGCTGACCCATCTGATCGCCGGGTCCTTGCGGATCACCACCGACGAGAAGCAGGCGCTGTTGGAGGAGGTCGACGTGACCGAGCGCCTGCGCAAGCTGCTGGCCATCCTGGCCCGCGAGCTGGAGGTGGTGTCACTGGGGTCGAAGATCCAGAACCAGGTTCAGTCCGAGCTCGACAAGGGCCAGCGGGAGTTCTATCTGCGCCAGCAGCTCAAGGCCATCCAGGACGAGCTGGGCGAGGGCGACGAGGTCCAGGCCGAGGCCACCGAGCTGCGGAACCGACTGGCCGAGGTCCAGTTGCCCGAGGAGGTCCGCAAACAGGTCGATCGCGAGCTGTCCCGGCTGCAGGGCATGACCCCGGCCATGGCCGAATACGGGGTGATCCGCGGCTACCTGGAGTGGATCGCCGCGCTGCCGTGGGACACCACCACCGAGGACAACCTGGACCTGAAACACGCGCGCGAGGTGCTCGACGCCGACCACTACGACATCGAGCAGGTCAAGGACCGGATCCTGGAGTTCCTGGCCGTGCGCAGACTCAAGCCGGACGCCCGGGGTTCGATCCTGTGCTTCGTGGGACCACCCGGGGTGGGCAAGACCTCGCTGGGCCGGTCGATTGCGCGGGCCCTGGGCCGCAAGTTCGAGCGGATCAGCGTGGGCGGCTTGCGGGACGAGGCCGAGATCCGGGGCCACCGGCGGACCTACATCGGCGCCATGCCCGGCGTGATCATCCGGGCGCTGCGGGACGCCGGCGTGGGTAACCCGCTGCTGATGATCGACGAGATCGACAAGATGGGGGCCGACTTCCGGGGCGATCCCTCCAGCGCCATGCTGGAGGTGCTGGATCCCGAGCAGAACCACTCGTTCCGCGACCACTACCTGGACCTGCCGTTCGACCTGTCGAACGTGATGTTCGTGACCACGGGCAACACGCTGGACAGGATCCCGGGGCCGCTGCGGGACCGCATGGAGGTGATCCAGCTCTCCGGCTACACCCACGCCGAGAAGCTGGAGATCGCCAAGCGCTACCTGGTCCCCCGACAGATCGAGCGCAACGGGCTGAGGCGGTCCCAGATCAGCTTCACCGACGCGGCGATCCGCACGGTCGTCTCCGACTACACGCGGGAGGCCGGGGTGCGCCAGCTGGAGCGTGAGGTCGGCTCGATCTGCCGCAAGATTGCCCGCGGGGTGGCCGAGGGCAAGCGGCAGCGCAAGGTGTCGATCACCGAGAAGCGGGTGCGCGAGCTCCTGGGCCGGCCCCGGTTCCATTCCGAGACCCGGCGGCGGACCTCGCGGCCCGGGGTGGCCACGGGGCTGGCCTGGACACCGGTGGGGGGCGAGATCCTGTTCATCGAGGCCACCGCGATGGCCGGGAGCGGGCGTCTCATCCTCACCGGGCAGCTGGGGGAGGTGATGCGCGAATCGGCGCAGGCGGCGCTGTCCTACATCCGCAGCGAGGCCGCCGAGATCGTGCCCGAGCTGGATGACCGCTGGTTCGCCGAACACGACCTGCACATCCACGTGCCCTCGGGCGCGATCCCCAAGGACGGGCCCAGCGCGGGGACCGCCATCGCCACCGCCCTGGCTTCCCTGCTCACGCGGCGGGCGGTGCGCAGCGACGTGGCGATGACCGGTGAGGTGACGCTCACCGGTCAGGTACTGCCCATCGGCGGCCTCAAGGAGAAGGCGCTGGCTGCCCAGCGCAACCGGATTCGCTGTGTGATCGCCCCGGCCGCCAACCGGGGGGACATCGAGGAGATTCCCGAGCCGCTGCGCTCGGAGCTTAACTTCAAGTTCGTTTCGGACATGACTGAGGTCCTGGAGGCCGCGCTGTCGCCCCGGCGCAGCCGGACTCGCCGGGCCCCCGCAACCCGCAGCCGGGCCGCCGCCGCGGCCTAGGAACATTCGTCGTCCAGGCTTGGGTTTACCGGCGCAGGTGCGTATGCTGCGCAAATGACGAGGCTAAAGCGCCCATCCGAAGGAGGAACCTAGTGGCCAAGCGAAGCAGGAAGGCCGGGGCGTTCAACGCCGCGGACATCGCCAACATCGTTCAGAACAATCCGTATGTCCAGAGCGTGGTCGGCGACGCCAAGCTGCGCAAGAACGTCAGCACGGCGGTCAGCTCGGGCAAGAAGGCGTACGGGCGAGTGGCCAGCGGGAAGTCCCCGCTGGTGTTGCTCGAGGACAAGAAGCTGCACTCCGAGCTGGGGCGCGCCGCGGGCGCCGCCCGCGACGCGACGATTACGCTGACCCGGATTCAGGGTCGCAAGGCGCGTAGGCGCATGTCCCCAGGACGAGTGATCGTGCTGGTCAGCGCCGGTGGCGTCGTAGCGATCGCGGTCAACGAGAAGCTCCGCTCCAAGGTCCTCGACGTCCTGTTCGGTGCCGAGGAGGAGTTCCAGTACACGCCGCCTGCCAATTCATCTCCGTCGCAGCCGAGCTCGACCGTCGGCGCCGCCTAGCGGCGGTGGGCGCCTTGCCCGTCTGGCCTCGGTAGCGCGCTGGTGAGCGGCGCTGTGGGTGTCACCGAGCTTTCGTCGGCCCGAGAGTTGTCGGGCGATAAGGCCGCGCGCATCGTCGATGCGATGCGGGCCAGCGTGGCCGAGCGCGGGATCGCCGGCGCCACGTTTGATCACGTGGCGCGGGTGGCCGGCGTGTCTCGCGGCCTGCTGCACTACTACTTCGGCTCCAAGGAGCGGCTGCTGGTAGAGGCAGCGCGGCGCGAAACCGAGGTCCGTCACGCTTCGCTCGAGGAGGCGCTGGCCGGCGCGGACACGGTCGAGCACGTCATGGATCTTCTCGTGCGCGGCTTGGAGGACTTCCTGGACGAGAACTCCGGGCCGGCGCTCATGTTCCACGAGCTGCTGAGCCTGGCCGGGCGCAACCAGGAGATCGCCGATGAGCTGGCCGAGCTGGGCCGCCAGACCCGCTCGCACCTGGCCGGCGCGCTGTCGGCCAAGGCCGACGCCGGCGTACTGACCCTGCGCGACGAGCCCGAGGCCGTAGCCGCCTTCCTGGTCGTGCTGGCTGACGGGATCACCGTCCGTCGCCTCAGCGAGCCCGAGTTTGACATCCGGCCGCTGATGGATAAGGCCGTGGCGGCCGCCCGGCCGCTGCTCAGCTAGCGGCGCGGCTTCGTGAGCGATCCGGCGTGAGCCTGCGCCGGGTCCTCCTGTTCGGAGCGGCGCTGGTGCTGCTGGTGCTGGTAATCGCCGAGCTGATCCTGCCCGGGATCGCCACCCAGGACCTGCGGGATCGCCTGGCCAAGTCAGGGCGGGTGCTCCAGGTCGAGATCCACGCGTTCCCGGCCATCGAGCTGCTGTGGGACGACGCCGACCGCGTCGTCGTGCGGATGGACACCTACACCTCGGTTCCCGGGCATCTGGGCAGCCTGCTGGACCAGGCAGGCGGCGTGGGGACGCTTGACGCCTCGGCCAACCGGCTCCAGACCGGCCCGCTGATCCTGCACCAGGCCAGCCTGCGCAAGCGAGGCGACGCGCTGACCGGAACCGCGACCGTGAGCAACACCGACGTGCAAGCGGCGCTGCCAATCCTCAGCTCGGTGTCACTTGTGTCCTCGGCGGGCGGACAGCTGACGCTCCAGGGCACGGCCAGCGCGCTCGGCCTGAGCGCCTCGCTCCAGGTCATCGTCTCCGCCCAGGACGGAAAGCTCGTGGCGGCGCCGAACGTGCCGTTCGGGGGCCTGGCCACGATCACCCTGTTCTCCAGCCGGCACCTGGTGGTGCAGGCGTTGAGCGGCACGCCGGTCCCGGGCGGGTTCACGGTGACGGCGACGGGGCGGGTGCAGTGACGCTGGGTTATGGGCCGCGCCGGCGCGTGGGCTCCGGTCAGCGGTTGCAGTGACCAGCCCTACTTCATATAAACGGCGAAGAAGTCCCGGTCGTCGGGGGACAGGTAGCGGCTGGAAGACGGCTGCATGGCATCCAGGATGTTGGACGGATGGCCGGCGCCCGGGAAGCGGTAGGTGATGAAGCTCGTCCACTCGGAGTTGATGTCGAGCTCCATGGCCCGGACGGCGCCGGCCCGGATCAGGATCTCGGCCAGGGAGTGGACGGTCTGGTCATTGGCCGCGGCGTAGAGCAGGTTGCCGAACTTGTCGATCCCCACCGCCGAGCGCCAGACCAGGATGGCGTTACCCAGGGTGGCGCCCCACTCGGGGCCGTCGGACAGGTTGGGGTTCGGCTGGCCGTGGTTGACGATCAGGGGCAGGTTCTGCCGCGCGTACACGACGTCCGAGCCGGCGGACGGCCCTCCCTGCCAGGAGACGATGTCGACCTTCCCGCTGCTGTAGCGCACCGCGGTGGCCATCCCGTTCTGCAGGGACGCGTAGGTGTGGCCGTGGTAGGCGAACCCGCCCCCAGAGTCCGACAGTTTGAAGCCACTGTTGAACGTGGCCACCAGCCGGGAGCGCAGGTCGGTCGGCACTTCCGAGGGCCCGCGGTCGGGCAGCGACACCGCCGGCTCCGAGCGGCCCGGGTACAGGACCGTGGAGGTCCGGGTGTGGTCGATCCAGGCCACGCCGGCCACCACCTGTGGGTAGTCCGGACTGGGCCGGTAGCTGCTGATCATCACCGGCGGGCGGGATCCTCCGCCGGAGAACGTCGGACGCCATATCCCCTCGCCGGCCAGGGCGGGATGGATAACCGGCTTGATCTCGGGCGGCTTGTAATAGACCGTGTGATGGATCGCACCGTTCAGGGCGGCGGACTGAGAGGGCAGAGCATGAAGGCCCGGGCCGCCCTTGGCGGGTGCGGTCAGCGAGTAGTAGAAGTTCTCGACCGAGTTGACCACCCCGCGAGCCCCGTTGTCCCGGAGCCATTCCACGGTGCGGACGAACACGGTCCCGTTGGACGGCTTGGTCACGGCCGAACCCCAGGAAATCAGGGCCGGAATCAGGCAGATTCCCGCGGCGATGGCCAGGATCCGCCGTACCCGCCAGGCCCGGGAGGGCGGGGGCGGGTCCACGCGCCGGTACCGGGGCACCGGCGGCGCGTAGCTGGCGGGGGCTCTCGAAGGTGCAAGCATTTGGGGCTGAGCGTGCAGGGATGCAGGCAAAAACAGCTAAAGAGATGCTGAGGAGCTTTTCATCCTCAGCACAGGTACCGTTGAGGGCATCACCATACGGTCTCGATCATGGTAGAAGCCGGAGTCGCTGAACGTCACGTGTCTCGGTCCGAGGTGCGCTCACCCACCCGCGTGAGCGCCCCGGCACCGGAGTCTGTGACCGCGCCCGCCGGCCCGCGACGCAGCCGCGGGCGCGCGATCCTGGTCACGCTGCGCCCGCGCCAGTGGCTCAAGAACGTGCTGGTGGTGGCCGCCG
>DATKRM010000114.1:0-10402 GCA_035532195.1 Solirubrobacteraceae bacterium | reverse complement strand
GTCGCCGGCGATGTTCCCGTGCATCACATCGAGCAGCAGCGCGCTGTCGGCCACGGTGCGGGCCAACGGCCCGTAGGCGGTCAGCCCCAGCCAGTGCTCAGACGCCGGCGCGACCGACACGCGCCCGCGGGTCGGCTTCATCCCCACCAAGCCGCAACAGGCTGCCGGGATGCGGATCGAGCCGCCGCCGTCGGAGCCGGTCGCGCCCGGAACCATCCCCGCCGCCACGGCGGCGGCGGAGCCGCCGGAGGAGCCACCAGGGGTACGGCTCAGATCCCAGGGGTTGCGGGTGATGCCGTTAGCGTCGCTGGCCGTCCAGGGCCAGATCGTCAGCTCTGGGACGTTGGTGATGCCGATCGGGATCGCGCCAGCCGCCCGGAGCCGCCGCACCACCTCGGAGTCCTTGGTGGCCCGAGGACCGTAGGTGCGCGAGCCGGCCGTCGGCACTTGACCTGCAACCGGCATCTCATCCTTGATCGCGATCGGGACCCCGGCCAAGAGGCCGTCGGAGGACGCCGCAGCGTCAGCCGCGGCCAGCGCTTCGTCGGCCAACGTGACCCGGAACGCGTTTAGCCGGGGGTCGAGCTCCTCAATCCGGCGGAGCGAGGCCTCCACCAGCTCACGCGGGTGGACCTGCTTGGACCGCACACGCTCGGCCAGGATCTCGATGCCGTCAAAGGCATCTCCTTCATGTGTCGCGGTCACGCGCGTACCATCGCATACGGGATGACGGATCGAGTCCAGACGGTCAACGGGCGGGCCAACGGAGCCGCGGCGGATATCGACGCCGTCGAGACGAGCGAGTGGCTCGAGGCTCTGGACGCAGTGGTCGCCCACGACGGGCCCGAGCGGGCCCGTCACCTCCTCCAGCGGGTGGTGGAGCGGGCCCAGCACAAGGGGACCGGGCCAATCGCCACGCTCAACACGCCGTACGTCAACACCATCCCGGTCGATCAGGAGGCCAGACTCCCCGGCGATCCCGCGCTGGAGCGCCGCCTGCGCTCGATCGTGCGCTGGAACGCCATGGCCATCGTCGTGCGAGCCAACCAGGAGTCGTCGGAGCTGGGAGGGCACATAGCGAGCTACCAGTCGCTGGCCACCCTGTACGAGGTCGGTTTCAACCACTTCTGGCGCGGGCGGGGCGGCGAGGGCGGGGCGAGCGGGGCGGGTGGCGACCTCGTGTACTTCCAGGGCCACTCCTCACCGGGCAACTACGCGCGCGCGTATCTGGAGGGCCGGCTGACCGAGCCAGAACTCGACGCCTTCCGGCAGGAGGTGTCAAAGCCTGACGGCCTGGCCTCCTATCCGCACCCCTGGCTGATGCCTGACTTCTGGCAGTTCCCCACGGTGTCCCTGGGCATCGGCCCGATCACCTCGATCTACCAGGCCCGGTTCATGAAGTACCTGCAGGCGCGGGGCATCGCTGACACGCACACGCGGAAGGTGTGGTCTTTCGTGGGCGACGGGGAGGTGGACGAACCGGAGACGATGGGGTCGATCGGGCTGGCCGGCCGCGAGCAGCTGGACAACCTGATCTGGGTGGTCAACTGCAACCTCCAGCGCCTGGACGGGCCGGTGCGGGGCAACGGCAAGATCATCCAGGAGCTGGAATCGGACTTCCGAGGCGCCGGCTGGAACGTGATCAAGGTGGTCTGGGGATCGAAGTGGGACCCGCTGCTGGCCGCCGACACCGATGGCCGCCTGGTCCGGGTGATGGAGGAATCGGTCGATGGCGAGTACCAGACCTACAAGTCGCGGGATGGGGCTTACGTGCGAGAGCACTTCTTCGGCAAAGACCCGGTGCTGCTGAAGCGCGTGGCCGACATGTCGGATGACGAGATATGGCTTCTGAATCGCGGTGGCCTGGACCAGCAGAAGGTCTACGCCGCATACCACGAGGCCATCCGGCACCGCGACCAGCCCACGGTGATCCTGGCCAAGACGATCAAGGGCTACGGGATGGGCGCCTCCGGCGAGGGGCAGATGGTCACCCATCAGGCCAAGAAGATGACCGAGCAGGCCCTGCTGGCTTTCCGAGATCGGTTCGAGCTACCGCTGACCGACGAGCAGGTGCGAGCGGCGGAGTACTACAGGCCGCCCGATGACTCCCCGGAGATGCGCTACCTGCGCGAGTGCCGGGAGCGCCTGGGCGGCAGCCTACCGGCCCGCCGCCGCCGGGCCGAGCCGCTGGCGGTGCCCGAGCTCGAGCTGTTCTCGTCTCAGCTGCAGGGCACCGGCGAGCGCGAGATCTCGACCACGATGGCGTTCGTCCGCATCCTGGCCGCGCTGCTCCGGGACAAGCAGATCGGCCGCCACGTGGTTCCCATCATCCCCGACGAGTCCCGAACGTTCGGCATGGAGGGCCTGTTCCGACAGGTGGGGATCTACTCGCCGGTGGGGCAGCGCTACCAGCCTGAGGACGCCGACCAGCTGATGTTCTACAAGGAGGACGTGCACGGGCAGATCCTCGAGGAGGGGATCACCGAGGCCGGCTCGATCTCCTCGTTCATCGCCGCGGGCACTTCCTATTCGGCCCACGGCGTACCGATGATCCCGTTCTATATCTACTACTCCATGTTCGGCTATCAACGGGTGGGGGACCTGGTCTGGGCGGCCGGCGATCAGCGCACGCGAGGGTTCATGCTCGGCGGCACCGCGGGACGGACCACACTCAACGGGGAGGGGCTCCAGCACCAGGATGGCGACAGCCATGTGCTGTTCCCGGTGGTGCCGAATGTCCGCGCCTACGACCCGGCGTTCTCGTATGAGCTCGCCGTGATCATCCACGAGGGCCTGCGACGCATGGCCGGCGAGCAGGAGGACGTGTTCTTCTACATCACGCTGATGAACGAGAACTACCACCACCCGGCCATGCCCGATGGGGCCCAGGAAGGGATCCTGCGCGGCATGTACCGCCTGCGCGAGGCCGCGGGTGCGCAGGCCCAGCTGCTGGGCTCCGGCACGATCCTCAACGAGGTGCTGGCCGGCGCCGAGCTACTGGAATCGGACTGGGGAGTCCCGGCCGACGTGTGGAGCGCCACCTCATTCACCGAGCTGCGGCGGGACGGCCTGGAGGTCGAGCGCTGGAACCGGCTGCACCCGCTCCAGGAGCCGCGGCAGGCATACGTAGGCCACCAGCTTTCCGAGGTGCCCACCGTGGCCGCGACCGACTACATCCGCGCCTTCCCTGACCAGATCCGCCAGTGGGTGCCCGGGCCCTACCGCGTGCTCGGCACCGACGGCTACGGGCGCTCGGACACCCGCCGCGCGCTGAGGCGATTCTTCGAGGTGGATCGTCACCACGTGGTCGTGGCGGCGCTGCGCGAGATCGACCCGAAGCGAGCCGCCGAGGCGATTAAGCGCTACCAGATCGATCCCGACGCGCCGATGCCCACGACCGTATGACGGCGACCGAGACGCTCACTGTCGAAGTCCCAGACATCGGCGACTTCACCGACGTCCCGATCATCGAGGTCCATGTTTCGCCTGGTGACGCAGTGGCCGTCGAAGACCCGTTGGTCACGCTGGAGTCCGACAAGGCCACGATGGATGTTCCGGCACCGGCGGCGGGCAAGGTGGTCGATGTTCTGGTGTCGCTCGGCGACGAGGTCTCGGAGGGCACCCCGCTGCTGCGGCTGGAGCCGACTGAAGCCGTCGAGGCCCCCGACGCCACCGATGCCGCACAGGCCGAGGTGAGCTCGTCTGATCCGGTCACCGGCGCGCCTCCAACCCCACCGTCTAGCGAAACCGATGGGGCGCGAGTGACCGTCTCCGACGAGCCCACGTCAACCCAAAACAGCGAGCCGGTCTATGCCAGTCCCTCGGTGCGCCGGCTGGCGCGTGAGCTCGGCGTTGACCTCAGCCAGGTCACCGGAAGCGGCCGCAAGGGCCGCGTCACCAGGGAGGACCTTGAGCACCCGACGACCGCGCCCGCGCAACCCGCCTCAGCGCCCACCCCCGGTCTGGCGCCCTGGCCGTCGCTCGACTTCTCCAAGCAAGGCCCGACGGAACGCGTACCCCGCACACGCATCCAGAAGATCGCGGCTCCCAACCTGGCCCGAAACTGGGCGCTCATTCCGCACGTCACCCACCATGACGAGGCCGACATCACCGAGCTCGAGGCGTGGCGCAAGCAGCTGAACGCCGAGCGAGACGACGTCAAGGTCACGATGGTCTCGTTCCTGGTTGCGGCCAGTGTCGCGACGCTCAAGGAGTTTCCGGACTTCAACTCTTCGCTGGACGGCGATGAGCTGGTCCTCAAGCGCTACTACAACATCGGCTTCGCCGCCGATACGCCCGACGGCCTGGTCGTCCCGGTAATCAAGCAGGCCGATCAGAAGGGATTGCTCCAGATCGCCGCCGAGCTGACGGAGCTCTCAGGCAAGGCGCGCGGGGGAAAGCTCGGGCTCGGGGACATCACCGGGAGCACGTTCAGCATCTCCTCCCTCGGGGGGATCGGCGGCACCGGATTCACCCCGATCGTCAACGCCCCGGAGGTAGCGATTCTGGGCGTCACCCGGTCAGCCATGAAGCCGGTGTGGAATGGCCGGGAATTCGAGCCGCGACTGATACTCCCGCTGTCCCTGTCGTATGACCACCGGGTGATCGACGGCGCGGCCGCGGCCCGGTTCGTGGTGTATCTCGCGCGTGTCCTCTCGGACCTCCGGCGAGTCCTCCTGTGATCGAGATTCGCGTCCCTGACATCGGGGACTTCACCGACGTCCCGGTCATCGAGATCCACGTCAAGCCGGGTGATGAAGTCGCGGTCGAAGACCCGCTGGTCACACTCGAATCGGACAAGGCCACGATGGACGTACCGGCACCGGCCGCGGGGACGGTGAAGCAGCTGGCGGTGCAGTTAGGCGATCGAGTCTCAGAAGGCAGCATCCTGCTCACATTGGACCAGGTGGAAGACGAGGCGGTGGGCGCCTCCGAGACGGTCACTCGCGCCCCATCGCCCGTGCCCACCGAAGCAGCCGGAAGCGCGCTGGTGACCGAATCGGAAGGGCCCACCGCAGCCGCGGCACAGGAGTACGGCTTTGATCTCGCCGTCCTCGGCGCTGGGGTCGGTGGCTACACGGCGGCGTTCCGCGCCGCTGATCTTGGCCTACGCGTCGCCCTCATCGAGCGTTACGACCGCCTGGGTGGCGTCTGCCTCAACGTGGGCTGCATCCCCTCGAAGGCATTGCTCCATGCCGCGCGCGTGGTGGCCGAGGCCGAGGAGATGGCAGAGCGCGGCGTCTCGTTCGGCAAGCCCAAGATCGACCTGGAGGCCCTGGTCGCCTGGAAGCGATCGGTGGTCGACAAGCTCACCGGCGGGCTCGCGGGGCTGGCCAAGCAGCGCAAGGTCGAGGTCATCCACGGCGGCGCCGCGTTTACCGGGCCCCACACCATCGCCATCGGAGACCGAAACGTCTCCTTCGCGCACGCGATCATCGCCGCGGGCTCCCAGGCGGCAACGCTTCCCTTCCTCCCAGATGACCCACGCATCATCGATTCCACAGACGCGCTTTCCCCCCCGGACGTACCCAGGCGGCTCCTGGTAATCGGCGGCGGGATCATCGGGCTCGAGCTGGCCACTGTGTACGACGCGCTGGGCTCGCGCGTCACGGTGGTCGAGTTGCTCGACCAGCTGATTCCGGGCTGTGATGCGGACCTCGTCGCGCCGCTGCACAAGCGGATCGAGCGCCGCTACGAGTCGATCCTGCTTGGTACGAGCGTGACCGAGGTCAAAGCCCAGAAGAGCGGACTGAAAGTCACGCTCTCCAGCGAGGAGTCCGCGGTCTTCGACCGAATCCTGGTGGCGGTCGGTCGGCGGCCGAATGGTCACCGCGTCGGTGCCGAGGCGGCCGGCGTGGCGGTCGATGAGGCCGGATTCATCGCGGTCGACCGCCAGCTCCGCACCAACGTCCCGTGGATCCACGCGATCGGGGACATCGTCGCCGGGCCGATGCTGGCCCACAAGGCCTCACACGAAGGAAAGGTGGCCGCCGAGGTGATCGCCGGTCAGAACGTGGAGTTCGATCCCCGCGCGATCCCCTCGGTCGCCTACACCGATCCCGAGGTCGCCTGGATGGGGCTGACGGAGGCCGCCGCGAAAGAGCGGGGCGTGGGCTACGAGAAGGCAGTCTTCCCGTGGGCCGCCTCGGGCCGGGCGCTGGGGCTGGGACGGGACGACGGCTTCACCAAGCTCCTGGTAGAGCCCGGGAGCCGTCGGCTTCTGGGTGCGGGGCTGGTGGGCGTGAACGCCGGGGAGCTGATCGCCGAGACGGTGCTGGCGCTGGAGATGGGCGCCGATGCCGAGGACATCGGGCTCACCGTCCACCCCCACCCCACTCTGACCGAGACAGTCGCGTTCGCAGCCGAGCTGGCCGCGGGCACGGTGACCGATTTGCCGCCGAGCCGCGCAGCCCCTTCCTGCACGGGCACCTCACCCACTGAATAGGCCATTTTTCCGTCGCCAGGCGGCCCGATTTTCGGCTTAATCCCGTGCCAACCCAGAGGCAGGGGCGTCGACGATGGCGAATGCCACCAGAGGCGTCCGGACAGGGAGGACCCATGAAGACGATGCTTGTTCGGGCAGGGATGGCTTGTGCACTTGCGATCGCGGTCCCGGTTTCGTCAGCCGCCGCATCGCCCGCCGACGGTGGCTACTGCCAATCGATGGCTCAATCGGGTAGCTGTTCCGTGACCTGGACGGCCGACGTAAGCGGTGAGTACGGCGGTCTGACCAGCGGCTCGTGGGAGATCGACGTCCAGGTGACCACAAACGGCGTCACCAGCTGGCAGAGGTTCAGCGGTGGCGGTCCGGGCCAGTTCTCTGCCGCGCCGGGTGCGCTCGAGCTGGGCAACACCTACCAGCTGGTCATCAACGGCGAAGGTGGCGGCGCGCTCGGCAGCGTCACCGGTACCAGCATCATCTGATCGGGTCGGCCATAGCGGATGGACGAGGGCCCATCCCTGGGCCAACGGTGCGAATAGACCATTTTTCGGTCGCCAGTTTGTGTGGAATCGGGCTTAATCCCGCCGGATAAACCAAGGCAGGGTCGCCAACGGGTGGCGAGTGTCATCGGGAAGCGTCCGGAATGGGAGGACACACATGAAGAAGAAGCTCGTTCGGGCAGGGATGGCTGGCGCACTTGCCGCAGCCCTTGCCCTGCCGGCGTCGGCCGGTGCCAGCGTCGGGCCGGCCAACACCCTAGACGGCTGTGCCGTCGGTGGCCCGGAAGGGACCACGTGCACCTGGACGGCCGACGTCAACGGTGGCTACGCCGTCGGCGGCAACGGCTCGTATCTGGTTGAGCAGCAGACCGGTGTCGACAGCAGCGGAAACCCCACGTGGGCGACCGTCGCCAGCGGCTCCGGGCCTGCCGCAGGCTCTCCCGGTTCGCTCGCCGCGGGCAGCACCTATCGGTTGACCGTCTCCGGTAACGAAGGCGGCGCGCTGGGCAGCGTCACCGGAACCGGCACGCTGCCGTAAAGCAGACAGCTGTTTAGGCAGGTTCGAGAGGGCCCTCTCACCCCGGAGGGCCCTCTTTCTATGCCCGGCGTCGGCGCACGAACAGCCACGCCAGCAGCCCCACCGCCGCCAGCACCGCGCCGCGGCGCGCGGCCCGGGACCGGCCGGTCTGTCCCGCGCCCGGCTGGTGGCGGGCCGAAGGCATGGGGAACTCCTCGGCGGCCAGGATGTCGTGCGGCTCGGGAATGCCGGTCGGATCATCGGGCAGGACTACCGGGCCGTGGCGAAGCTCAGGATCGGGCGCCGGGACCGCGAATGCTTCTGCAGCCAGCACATCGTGAGCATCCTCCCCGTTTGGGGACTGAGCTGGTGGTTCCGCCATCGGCTGATGATCCCAGATCAGGCCGGTCAGGTGGGGGTTCGCCCGGGTTGCCGCGGAGCTACACTAGATCTCAGTCAGCGAGACTTAGATCTGATACCCACGCTGCCTCCCCACGTGGTATTCTTTACTTATATCTAGTAAGCAACTATTGAAAGTGTAGGAAGCCAGTGTCCAACCGACTCCTTCTAGTCCCAGTCGACGATGCGGTGGTCTTCCCGGGCATGTCGCTCACGCTGACCGTGGACGTCGGCGAGGAGCAGCAGGTCCTACTGGTTCCCCGCCACGAACAGGCGTACGCGGCGGTAGGCACGGTGGCTGAGGTCACTGATCGCGTCCAGCTGCCCGGCGGCGCGCGGGCGGCGGTCCTGCAAGGACTGCACCGCGGCGTGGCTGGCGCCGCCCACACCCTGCCTGACGGGCGTTTGTTCGTCGAGGTGGAAGAGCACCCCGATCCCACGCCGGTCGATGGCAAGACCCGCAATCTGGAGCGCGAGTATCGCGCCGTGGTTGAGGAGATTCTCGAGGTGCGGGGCGACGATGGACGCGTGTCCGCGTTCGTCCGCGGCATCACCGAGCCCGGCGCGCTGGCCGACACCAGCGGCTACTCGCCGGATATCGACTTCGCCGCCAAGGTGCAGCTGCTGGAAACCATCGACGTCACCGAACGCCTTGAGCTGGCCATGAAGCTTCAGCGCGAGCGCCTGGCCGAGCTGCAGGTGCGCAAGCGGATCCGCGACGACGTGGAGTCCGGTGCCGAGAAGCAGCAGCGGGACTACTTCCTGCGCAAGCAGATGGAGTCGATCCGCAAGGAGCTGGGCGAGGACGACGCGTCGGTGGTCGAGGAGTACCGGACCAAGATCGAAGAGGCCGGGATGCCCGACGCCGTGCGTGAGCAGGCCGAGAAGGAGCTCGGACGCCTGGAGCGCCTGGGCGAGCAGAGCGCCGAGACCAGTGTGATCCGGACCTATCTGGACTGGCTGATCGCCGTGCCGTGGTCAAAGCGCTCGGACGAGCGGCTGGATCCCGGGCACGCCCGTGAGGTTCTGGATGCCGACCACGCCGGCCTGGAGGACGTCAAAGACCGGATCGTCGAGTACATCGCAGTCAAGAAGCTCCGCCAGGAACGCGGCATCAGCGAGGACAAGAAGTCCGGCGCGATCCTGACCCTGATCGGACCGCCGGGCACCGGCAAGACCTCCATCGGCGAGTCGATCGCCCGGGCCACCGGGCGGGAGTTCGTCCGCATGTCCCTGGGTGGCGTTCGAGACGAGGCCGAGATCCGCGGGCACCGGCGCACGTACATTGGCGCCCTGCCGGGACGGCTGGTTCGCGCGCTGCGTGATGCCGGGACGCTGAACCCGGTGATCATGCTGGACGAGGTCGACAAGGTAGGCGCCGATTGGCGCGGTGACCCCAGTTCGGCTCTGCTCGAGGTCCTAGACCCCGCGCAGAACCACAGCTTCCGGGATCACTACCTCGACGTCGAACTCGACCTGTCGCAGGTTCTGTTCATCGCCACGGCGAACGTGGCCGACACGATCCCGGGTCCGTTGCTGGACCGGATGGAGGTCATCCGTTTCGACGGCTACACCACCTCCGAGAAGGCAGCAATCGCCCGCGGCTACCTGTGGCCGCGCCAGCTGGAGCGCAACGGGCTGCGGCCCGAGGAGGTCGAGATCTCCGACGAGTTGCTCCAGACCGTGGCGGTCGAGTACACGCGTGAGGCCGGCGTCCGCCAGCTGGAGCGCGACCTGGGCACGCTGCTGCGCAAGACCGCGACTCGGATCGCCTCTGGCGCAGCCGAGGCTCCGGTGGTGATCGACCTGGACGCGATCCGTGACGCGCTGGGGCGTCAGCGGCACTTCCAGGAGTCGGCCATCCGGACCGCGGTCCCGGGCGTGGCGACCGGTCTGGCTGTCACCGGAGCGGGCGGCGACGTGCTGTTCGTCGAGGCGACCTCGATGGCCGGAAAGCCCGGACTGACTCTGACCGGCCAGCTGGGCGACGTGATGAAGGAATCGGCGCAGATCGCGCTGTCGTACGTGCAGGGTCACGCCGAGGAGCTCGGCATCGACCCAGCGGCGTTCGAGAGACACTCCTTCCACGTGCACGTCCCTGCGGGCGCGATCCCCAAGGACGGCCCCAGTGCCGGCGTGACCATGGTCACCGCCCTGGCCTCGCTGCTCAGCGGCCGCCCGGTGAGGCACACCGTCGGGATGACCGGCGAGGTGACGCTCCAGGGTCGGGTCCTGCCGATCGGCGGGCTCAAGCAGAAGGTGCTGGCGGCCCACGCGGCCGGGCTGACCGACGTGGTCCTGCCGGAGCGCAACCGCGGCGACCTCGACGACGTGCCTGAGGAGGTCCGCCAGGCGATGAAGTTCCACCCGGCGATGACCATCGACGAGGTGCTCGGCGTAACGCTCGAGCAGACGGCGGTGCCCGCGACGGCGTAGACCGGGTAGGTTCCGACCATGCCCACGATCACCGCCCCCGAGGAGCAACGCGTACTCGAGCAGGTTCCGAAGCAGCTGTACGTCGCCGGCCAGTGGCGGGATGGGTCG
>DATKRM010000113.1:0-6877 GCA_035532195.1 Solirubrobacteraceae bacterium | reverse complement strand
CCAGCGACAGGAAGGAGTCGCCGAAGAAGTGCACACCCTCCACGTTGAGCTTGGAGAAGATGGCCAATGCCTGGGCGGGCGGGGTCCCGAAGATGTGGACCTGGATGACCTCGATGCAGTGCTCGGAGTAGTGGATGGCCTGGACCAGGGCCATCACGAAGAAGATCGCGAAATAGCCGTAGTGCTTGTACGTCCAGTCGATCTCCAGGAACGCGATCGGTATCCAGGGGATCAGCGACAAGGCGAAGGCCACCCAGAGCTGCGCACCGCTGAGCCAGCCCAGGGCGACGATCAGGTACGAGGCAAACGCCGTCGCCACGATCTTGCCCGGCGGGACCCGGTGCACGTTGAACCGCTGCCAGATCGAGTCGGGCGTGAGCGCGTCGGGTGCGGTCGGCCCCGGGGAAACGGCTTTCACGTAAAACGCCTGTCCAAGATTTCTCGCCCCTGGATCGGCCACCTTATCTCGTCCCCCGGGCGTTTGCCCCCGGGTTCCACCCCAGGGTTTTCTTGGGGTGCAAAGCGCCGGGCCATGGGTCACCATGGGGCCAATGCCCGCGCTCGCCCACGTCACGGTGGTCGCTGCCTCGTGGCTGGCCGCCGCGCAGCCGGGGGGTCTGTCGAGCAACGAGGAGGCTCCACCGAGCACGCTGGGCCTGTGGATCGGGTTGGGGATGCTGGCCGCGGTGGTGCTGGTGGTGGGGGCGGGGATCCGTTACCACCATCGCCGCCAGCTGCGCGCCGCCTCGATCCTGCCCGACGACCCGTTCGCGGTCGAGGCGATGCGGGCCTGCGTCGAGCTGTTCTGCGAGCTGGAACCGGGCCGGGCGCTCCGGGGCGAACCGCGGGTGGATGGGCCGGTCGGGTTTGCCTACCTGGGCGCAGCCGATCCTGGCGAGACGGCCGACGGACGGGCCGTGGTGCGAGTGCAGGGCCGCCTGCGCCCTCCCTCCCGCCAGGTCTCGATCTCCCGCGGCCAGCGCAACTGGCTGCTCGGCTTGGCCGCGGCGATCCTGATCGCGGCGTTTGTGGGCCTGGCGCTGGCCCCGGCGACGACAGTCCGGAGCGCCGGACCGACCACGATCAGCCTGCGCGACGGCGTTGCGCTGGGCGGCATCCGCCAGCTGAGCTACCGCACGGGCGCGCTGATCGACCTGACCGTGCGCAGCGACGTGGCCGGCGAGGTCCACCTCCACGGCTATGACATCCACCGCGACGTCGGGCCAGGACACCCCGCGCACTTCCTGGTCCGAGCCACGATCGAGGGCTCGTACCCGGTTGAGCTCGAGGGACCGAGCCAGACGCTGGCCCAGCTGACGGTGCAGCGGTGAGACGCGGTCGAGCCGTGGGCCTCGGGGCGGCGATCGCGCTCGGCTCCTCAGCTGTGCTTCCGGCGCCGGCCTCGGCCCACGGGATCGGCGGGGTCTCGGACCTGCCCATCCCCACCTGGCTGTTCGCCTGGGCGGCCGCGATCGTCCTGGTGGCGTCGTTCGTCGCCCTGGCCACGTTGTGGCCCGAGCCGCGGCTGGAGCGCCACCGCCAGCGGGTGGTGGCCGCGGTCCCCCGGCTGCTGGAGCCCCTGGCCGGGGCCGTGGGCGTGTTGCTCCTGGCCCTGGTGGTGTACTCCGGGCTGGGCGGCGAGCAGGGCGACCCGAACCGCAACCTGGCGCCGACCGCTGTCTACGTGTACTTCTGGGTTGGCCTGCCGCTGGCCAGCTTCCTGTTCGGCGACATCTTCCGAGCGCTCAACCCCTGGCGTGCCCTGGCCCGGGCGGGCGCCTGGGCCGCCCGGCGAGCCGGCCTGCGGCTCCCACCCGCCAGGGAGTACCCGCGCTGGCTCGGGCAGTGGCCGGCGGCCGCCGGCATCCTGGCCTTCGCCTGGGTGGAGCTGTGCTACCCCAGCCGCGCCGTTCCTTCCACGCTCGCTCTGCTCGTGCTCGGCTACGTGGTCGCGCAGTTGCTCGGTATGGCTTCGTTCGGGATCGAGACCTGGGAGCGGCGCGGTGATCCGTTCGCCGTGTACCTGGGGCTATTCGCCAAGCTCTCGCCGATCAGCTGGGAGGGGGGCGAGCTCCACCTCCGCCGCCCCCTGGAGGGAGTGACCCGGCTGGAGGTGCTCCCCGGCACCGTGGCCCTGCTGGCGGTGATGATCGGCAGCACGTCGTTCGACGGCCTGTCACAGACCACCGCCTGGACCGAGCTCCTGCCCGGGCTGCAGCGCGACCTGAGCGCCCTGGGCGGCCCCGGCGCCCTCGAGCTGGTCAACACGGTGGGCCTGGGGCTGACGATCCTGCTGGTCGCGGGCATCTACCGCCTGGGCATCCTGGGCCTGCACAGCCTCGGACCGCGCCTGCCGACCGCCGAGCTCTCGCGCCGGTTCGCCCACACTCTGGTGCCCATCGCGCTGGCCTACCTGTTGGCCCACTACTTCACGTTCCTCGTCTACCAGGGCCAGTCGCTGGCCTATCTGATCTCGGATCCGCTGGGCACGGGCGCCAACCTGTTCGGGACTGCACATGCGACGATCGACTACGGAGTGATCAGCGCAAGTCACGCCTGGTACATCGAGGTCGCGGCGCTGCTGGCCGGCCACGTGGCCGCTCTGCTCTTGGCCCACGACCGCGCCCTGGCCAGCTACCGCGACGAATGGGACGCCGGAACCGCGCGGGTGGGACCGGGCGGGGTGTTGGTGCTCGAGCGGCGGATCAGCGACGCGATCCGCTCTCAGTACTGGATGCTCGGCGTGATGGTGGCCTTCACCTGCCTGGGACTGTGGCTGCTCTCGGCGGCAGCATGATCGTCTTCGCTCACCTGGGCCACTGGTACAGCGCGTTCGGCTTCCTGGTGCCTGCGGTCCTGGTGATCGCGTGGGTTCGCTACCAGGCGCGCCGCGACCGCCGCCGCGTGCGGTTCATCGAGGATTGGACGCTCGAGCTACGTGACGGCGCGTGGCAGGTCGAGTCGGTGCAGCCCGTGGCCGCCCGGCGCCGGCGCCGGCGGCCGCGGCCCGAGCGGGTCAGGAGCGCCCGATAGCCGGCCGGGACTCCCCCCTTCCCCGTTCCCGCTACCGAGCGCTCAAGGTCCTGTGGTGGCAGCGCGTCCGGCCGGTGTGGCAGGACGTCCGTCCGCTGTTCCTGCTCGCCGCCACGGCGGCCGTGTTCGTCCTGGGGACGCTCGGGTTCCAGCAGTACGCCACTGATCACCATCGGGCGGCGGTCGTCCTCGACTCCTTCTACCGGACGCTCACCCTGTTCGAGCTGGACGGCGTGGACGTCGAGCCCCCGATCCCGCTGGCCATGGAGATCGCGCGGTTTCTGGCCCCCGTGCTCCTCGGCTACGCCGTGTTCCGAGGCATCGTGGCGCTGTTTCGCCAGCAGCTGCAACTGATGGGCATCCGGCTGCTGGTCCGCAACCACGTGGTCATCGCGGGTCTGGGCGAGATGGGGTTCCGCCTGGCGGCGGCCTTCCACGCTGAGGGCTTCCGCGTGGTGGCGATCGAGATCGACGAGGCCAACGGCTCGATCCAGGGGGCCTCCGAACGCGGCATCTCGGTGCTGTCCGGCGATGCCCGCGATCCCCGCATGCTGGCCAAGGCCCGAGTCGCTCACGCGCGGTACCTGGTCGCGGTGTGCGGTGATGACGGGCGCAACGTCGAGGTCGAAGTGGCTGCCGGCCAGCTGGCTGCCCGGGGCAGTGAGGGTGCCCTGCACGGGCTCGTCCAGCTGGACGATGCCGGACTCTGGCGGATGCTCAAGGCCGAGTCGATCGCCCATCACACGCCCGGAGTCCGAGTCGAGTTCTTCAACGTGTTAGAGACCGGCGCCCGGATGCTGGTGGCCGAACGTCCGCCGCCGGGGCTGGTGGCACGGGACCCGGGCTCGCTCCGCCGGGTGCACGTGCTGGTGGCTGGTCTGGAAGGCATCGGCGAGGCGTTGGTGGTCAACCTGGCGCGGTTGTGGCAGGCCAGCGGGCCGTTGCCGGGCGAGGCCCTGCGGCTGACCGTGCTGGCCGAGGACGCTGAGCACCAGCACGCCCGTCTGGTCGGCCGCTATCCCCAGCTCGAGCGTATTTGCGAGGTGCGGGCGGCCACCGCGGTGCTCGGCCTGGAGCTGCAGCGGGGATCCCTGGGCGTCGACGTGGAGCCGGACCTCCCGGTGTCCGCGGTCTACATCTGCATCGCCGAGGAGGCTCGGGGCCTGGAGACCGCGCTGGCCCTGCGGGCCCGGGCCGAGCTGGCCGACGTGCCGTTTGCGGTCGCGGTCAACGACGCGCGAGCCGGGCTGGCCAAGGTCCTGCACGACGACCCCCAGACCGCGGAGGGGGTGTACGGGTTTGGGGTTCTCAATCGCACGCTGCGGGTGCTGCCGCTGATCCTGGGCACCAACGAAACGCTGGCCGCGGCCAAGCACGAGGAGTACGTACGTCATCAGCGCGACCGCGGGGTGCCGTTGGGCGACGGCGCGATGGTGCCCTGGGATCAGCTGGCAGAGGAGTGGAAGGAGACCAACCGTGCGTTCGCGGACGGGATCGGGGCCAAGCTCGCGGCCACCGGTTGCGCACTGGTCCCGGCCCCGCTGATCGATCCCCGCGGGGCGCTGTTCTCGTTCTCAGCCCCGGAGGTGGAGGAGCTGGCCCGGCTCGAACACGATCGCTGGGTGGCCGACAAGCTGCGTGCCGGCTGGCGCTACGGCCCCGACCGCGACGACGCGCGGAAGATCCATCCGCTGCTGGTGGACTGGGAGCAGCTGCCAGAGTCCGAGCGCGACAAAGACCGCGAGCCCGTCCGCGAGGTGCCCCTGATGCTGGCCCACGCCGGCTTCGAAATCCTCCGGATCCGGCCCAGCTCGGCGGCCACGCCGGATCAGCCGCCCAGGCCGCCCTCGAAGGCGCCCTTGACCGCCGCTTCCAAGCCGTTCACCCGGTAGAGGGCGAGCGCCTCGGCGGATTGGAAGCGACCGCCGGCCGCCATGGTGGCTCCGTGGTGGCAGAGCACGCAATGCCAGAGCGCCAGCCGGTGGCGCTCGTCCAGCATCTCTCCCTGCTCGGCCAGGATCCGCTCGCCGAGCACCAGGTGCCCCAGCAGGCGGCCCTCGTCGGTCAGGCCCAGCTCGGCGCCGTAGGTGAACTCCCGGGTCCGGCCGAGGTCGTGGGTGATCGCCGCGGTGAGCAGCAGATCGCGCTGCAGGCGCGGGTGGAGCTGGCACAGCTCGTAGGCCAGCGTGGACACGGCCACCGTGTGCTCGAGCAGACCGCCCAGGTAGGCGTGGTGAGAGGCCCGCGTGCACGGGGCCCGGCGCCAGTCCCGGCGCAGCTCGGAGTCACCCAGCAGGCGTGCCAGCAGCGCGGCGTATTGCCGGTCGTGGACCTCGCCGGCCAGGTGCTCCAGGAAACCGTCGAGCTCATCGAGATCACGGTAGGCCTGGGGCAGGAACGCGGCCGGATCGACGCCCGGGCTGTCAGGGTCGACCCGCTGGATCTGGTCGATCTCCAGCACCAGCTCGTCTCGAAACCGCTCGATCCGTCCCGAGGTTTCTACGAGGTCTCCGCGCTCGAACCGGCTGGCCAGCGCGTCGGCATCCTTGAACGCCCGGGCCTGGATCGTGCCGGTCTTGTCGCGGAGCTCGACCACCAGGTAGGGGGAGCCGGTGCGGGTGAGCAACCGGTCCTTGCGCGTGCACGCGAACACGCCGCGCAGCGCCGCGCCCGGGCGGACCGTGGCGAGCGTCGCCGCGGTGTCATCGCGCACGGTCCGCAGCTCGGCACTGGCCTCAGGGGACATAACTTCATCATGTACGGTGAGTCGGATGCACCCTTTGCAGTGGGAATACCGGCCCGACGACCTCCGCGCCCCGGCGCTGGTGTGCGCGTTCAAAGGCTGGAACGACGCCGCCGACGCCGCCTCCACCGCGCTCACTTTCGTGGGGTCGACGCTCGGCGCCCGGCGGTTCGCCACCATCGACCCTGAGGAGTTCTACGACTTCCAGACCGTCCGGCCGCAGATCAAGCTGGTGGACGGCGAGACCCGAGAGATCGTGTGGCCGGCGGTCGAGCTCTACGAGGCTCGGGTGCCGCGAGCGCCGCGGGATCTGATCCTGTTGGTGGGTAGCGAGCCGTCGATGCGCTGGCGCTCGTTTACCGAGGTCATCCTGGAGCTCGCCGAAGCGCTGGGTACCCAGCTGGTGGTCACCCTGGGTGCACTACTGGCTGACGTACCCCACACCCGCCCGGTGTCGGTCACCGGACTGGCCTCGGACCCCACGCTGATCGCGCGACTCGGCTTGACCCGCTCCTCGTACGAGGGGCCCACCGGCATCGTGGGGATCCTGCACGCCTGCTGCCAGCGGCAGGGCCTCCCCTCGGCCAGCCTGTGGGCGGCGGTGCCCCACTACGTCGCGGCCAGTCCCAACCCCAAGGCCTCGCTGGCCCTGGTGCGCAAGCTCGAGGGCCTGGTGGGCGTGGCCGTCGACGGCTCGGAGCTCGAGTCGGCGGCCGGCGAATATGACGTCCAGGTCAACGCCGCGGTGCAGAGCGACCCGGAGGTGCAGGCGTTCGTCGAGCGTCTGGAGCAGGCCACGGGGGACGATGAGGCCGAGGAGGCGGGGCCCCTGCCCTCAGGGGAAACGATCGCTCGCGACCTCCAGCGCTTCCTGCGCCAGCGCGGGGAAGACCCGCCATCCGGACCCGCTAGCGGAGCGTGGCCCCCCACCGCGCGGTGTGCGACTCGCCGGGCTCGAGCCGGACGATCGACTCGCCGGTCTGGAGCGCGTTGGGAGGCGCGGTCATCGGCTCTGCCGCCAGACCCCGGCGACGACGCTCCGGCGCCAGCGTGTCAGCGGTGTAGACCTCGATCACCGAGTACGCCCGGTCGGCCCACAGC
>DATKRM010000112.1:0-2578 GCA_035532195.1 Solirubrobacteraceae bacterium | reverse complement strand
GCGCGTGAGCTGATCGAGGAGCTCCGGCGCCGAGGGCACACCGTGGTGCTCGCGTCCTCAGCCAAGCCTGAGGAGGTGGAGCACTACCTCGACCTGCTGGACGCGCGCCAGCTGGCCAATGCCTGGACGACGTCCGGCGACGTGGAGGCGACCAAGCCCGAGCCCGACCTCGTCAAGGCCGCGCTCGAGCACGCCCACGGCAGGCCGGCCGACGCGGTGATGGTGGGAGACACGCCGTGGGACGTGCGGGCGGCCGAGAAGGCCGGCGTCGACACCATCGCCGTGCTGACCGGCGGATTTGCCATAGAGGAGCTAGCGGATTCCGGGGCCCTGAAGGTGTTTGAGTCGGTGGCCGAGCTATGCCACGGCCTCGACGACACGCCGCTGGGCTGACCAGAGCGCCGCGCTAGCTGCGCCGCGAGTGGATCCCGCGATAGACGTTGCGCATCGGCCTGCGCTGCGGTGGGCGGTATATGCCGCGGCCGTGCACCTCATCGAAGCCGGCGGTCATGAGCCAGGTCCGCAGCATCGCCCAGTTCGGAAACCACCAGTTGAAGCTCGTCGTCAACGTCTGAAGGTGGGCCACGGGCTGACGGGGGTGGAGCAGCGAGAGCCACATCGACATCGCTTCCAGCTGATAGAGCTCCCCGCCTGGGGCGAGCACTGAGCGGATGCGCTCCAAGCCCCTCACCGGGTCGCGCAGGTGGACCAGCAGTGCTCCCATGAACGCCAGATCCACCGTGCCCCCGATCGTTGCCGGCTCCAGCTCGAGAACGTCGCACTCCACCCGGCGGACCTGCGAGGACAGCAACTCGGAGGCCAGCGCGAAACCCCGTCCGAGCTCCACCCCCCGGGCCCGTGCCTGCTCCTCGACCATCGCTCGCGCGGTCGGGGCTAGCTGCACCTGCTCCACGCCACCCAGGTCGATCGCGACCACCTCGGCCCCGCGTCGTTCGAGCTCGAACGCCCAGAAACCGTCAAACGTGCCGACGTCCAGTGCGCGCTTGCCCCGCAGATCCGGTGGCAGCAGCCGCGGCGCTACTCGCCGGAGATCGACCTGACCCGGCGTGGTAACCGCGCCCGGAAGCTCGAGTGTGTGGTACCAGACCGGATTGGCCCGCACGGCCCGGAGCGCGGCATCTCGCTCCGAGTGTCCGCCGGCCGGCACGTGGAGCCTCACGGTCGGGCTTTGTGCGGGCGCCGGCTCACTGCGCGCTGAGACTAACGCTCGCCGGCCACGACGTAGGCCACCGCCTCCCGCACCAGCCCGCCTTCGAGCAGCCAGGTGGCGAGCACGGTCACAATCAGGAAGGCCACGAGCTCCCCCACGGCGTCGCTCAACGTGCGCTGACCGGTCTCGAGCGAACGGATGACCAACACCACGGCCACGGCGGGAATCGCCGGCAGGATCGCCCGGGTGGCGTGCCGGAGGAATCGAAAGCCATCGAACAGCCGTGACACGTACCAAGCCCGGAACAGCAGATGCACGGCAGCGCCGGCGGCGATCCCGATGCCGAGTCCCACCAGCCCATGGCTGAACAGCAGAGGGATTCCTACCCCGAGCAGGGTTACGGTTGACGCGAGCGATGCAACCGCGATCGGCCGTGTATTCGCCCGGGCACGAAAGTAGCCGTCCCAGTTGAACGCGATGTGACTCACCGCGGCGACCCCGCCGATGATCTCGAGCAGACCGATAGCGGGTCGCCACTTGTGGCCCAGGCCGAAGTCGACGAGATCCCGGGCGAACAACGTCAACCCGATCCCCAGAGGCATCGCCCACATCAGCGCCAGCCGGTTGGTCTTCACGAAGGTCTCGCGCAGCAGGTCGAGCCGGTTCTGCGCCGCGCAGATGGCGGGGTAGAGCGTTCCGCTTACCAAGGCGTCGGCCCGGGCGGTGAACGCGGTGATGTTGACCGCCAGGGTCAGGGCGCCGGCCGCAGCCAGCCCGAGGTGGGCATTGGTCGCGATCATGGGCACGTTGGCCAGCAGAATCGTGCACACCGTGGCCACGAAGATCGGCCCCGAGAAGGACGCATAGCTCCGGAGCGTTCCTCGCCGGTAGCGCCAGCGCAGGCGAAACGGAGAAGTGGCGATGGCGGCCAGCGCGCCCGCCCAGCTGCCGACGCACAGCCCGATCACCAGCGACCAGTAGCCCAGCCCCGCGATCGCCAGGCCAACCGTGACCACAAACGCAACTCCGGGCTGGATCGCCGTCAGTGTCCTCTGGCGGACGAAGTCCATACGCCGGTAATAGATCCAGATGGGAGACTGGAGCGCGTCGGCGAGGACGACCGTCAGCAACGCAATGCCCGGCGCGATCAGGCTCCAATGGCCGTAGATCACGGCGATGAGCGGAAGCGCGGCGAGCATCACCACCACCCCTGCCCCGGCGAATATCAGCTCGACCGTGAACGCGCGCTGGAACGCGAGCTCTTGGTCGGACTCGTCCTGTTGCAGGTATTTGTCGCTGATGCCGATCGCCTTCAGCTGGGTCAGCACGCCGATTGAGACCACCAGCGCACCCCAGATCCCGTAGGCCGAACGCGTCAGCAGCGCCGCCAGAACCAGTGCCTGGAGC
>DATKRM010000111.1:0-15024 GCA_035532195.1 Solirubrobacteraceae bacterium | reverse complement strand
GGCCGGACGGTTCAACGGGCATGTCCGGCTGTCGGTCCGAGACAACGGCCAGGGAATCGACACCGGAGCCCTTCCCCGGGTGTTCGAGCCGTTCTATACCGGTGACGACGTCCAGGGATCGGGGCTTGGCCTGGCCATCGCCTCCGAGCTGGCCGAGCGGATGGCCGGGCGCCTATCGGTGGACTCCGAGCCGGGGACGACCACGTTCACGCTGGAGATCCCTGATTAGCTCCAGGCGTGAGCCTCGGCCCACGCGCCCAACCCGTGCTTGACCTGGCCCGCGCGCTCGGCGACCTGGTGCGACCCGAGCTGGGCTCCCACGCCGGCCGGGCCCAGGCGGGAGCCGGCGCCGGAGGCGACGTCACGTTCGCCGTGGACGCCCTGGCGGAACACGCCCTCCCTGCGCTGGTGGCTGAGCACGCGCCGGGTACCGCGTTCTACTCAGAGGACCAGGGCTTGGTGGCACCTCCAGACGCGGCGCAGGTGCTGGTGATCGACCCGATTGACGGCACCCGACCGGCCATGGCCGGCCTGGAATCGGCCTGCGTGGCGGTGGCCTTGGCGCCGCTCGGGGACGGTGAGCCCACGATGGCTGACGTGCAGGTGGGGTGCGTGGTGGAGATCAAGTCGGGTGATTGGTTTCTGGCCCAGCCGGGCCAGGGGCTGACGTCCAGTCGTCCGGTGGGGCTCAGTCCCAACACCGACCTCAGTCGCCTGTTCTGGGCCTACGGCTTCCGCGGCCGGCCGGTCCGGCCCACCGTCGAGGTGCTGGGCGAGTTGATCGACGTCTCCTCGGTGGGCGGCGGCACGTTCGAGCTCGGATCCCAGGCGTTCGCCATGACACGGGTGGCTACCGGTCAGTTCGATGCCGTGGTCGAGGTCGGCTCGCGACTCATCGAGGACGTGCCGGGAATGCGTCAGGAGTTCGAGCGGGTGGGCCGGGGTCAGGTGCTCAACAATTCACCCTACGACCTGGCCGCGCCCTGGCTCTGCCTGCGCGAGGCCGGTGGGGTGGTGACCGACGGGTGGGGCCAACCGCTCGACGGTTACCGGCTGCTGGGCGCCGGCCACCAGTACCAGATATCGTCGATCTCGGCCGCCAACCCAGAGCTGCACTCGCTCCTGGTGACGGAGATCGAGCGGGGGATCGATCGCCTGCGCGTCCTGGCTGGCTGACCAGCCGCGCCGTCCGCCCGATATCGTCCGCCCGAAAGCACGTTTGATGCTCCAACCGGTCTCTGTAGCCCACAAACACCTCTCCGATTACGCGAGCATCGTCGGTCGCCCGCTGGTCCAGGACATCCAAGAGCTGGCCGAGACGCTGAAGGGCAAGCGGGTGCTCCATCTCTCAGCCACCGCCTTCGGCGGCGGTGTGGCCGAGATCCTGAACACGCTGGTCCCGCTGATGCGCGACGTGGGCCTGGACTGCGAGTGGCAGGTGATCTACGGGCGAGAGGAGTTCTTCAACACCACCAAGCTGATGCACAACGCTCTGCAGGGGAATCCGCAGGACCTGAGCGACGAGCAGTGGGACACCTGGCTGCACTACAACCGCATCAACGCCGAGCAACTGTCCTCGGGCTGGGACGTGTGCATCGTCCACGACCCCCAGCCGGCGGCCGTCGCCTCGCTGGTGAACGGCAAGGGCAGCAAGTGGGTATGGCGCTGTCATATCGACCTGTCCACGCCGAATCCCGCGACCCTCGACCGCCTGACGCCGTACCTGGAGCCGTATGACGCCGCGATCTTCCACCTGGACGAATACATCACCCCGGGCATGGACGGACGGGCGCACGTGGTCCCGCCGGCCATCGATCCGCTGGCGCCCAAGAACATGGCGTTCGCCCCCGAGGACGCGGTGTACATCTGTAGCCAGTTCGGTATCGACGTGGACCGCCCGCTGCTCTGCCAGGTCTCACGATTCGATCCGTGGAAGGATCCTCTAGGCGTGATCGACGCCTACAGGATTGTCAAGCGCGCGGTTCCGGACGTCCAGTTGGCGCTGGTGGGGTCCATGGCCACCGACGACCCCGAGGGCTGGGACTTCTTCAACGCCACCGTGGCCCACGCCGACGGCGACCCGGACATCCACATCCTCAACAACCTGAACAACGTCGGCGCGATCGAGGTCAACGCGTTCCAATCGCACTGCGACGTGGTGATTCAGAAGTCGACCCGCGAAGGGTTCGGGCTCACCGTGACCGAGGCCATCTGGAAGGCCCGGCCGTTCATCGGTGGCGACGTCGGGGGGATCCCGATCCAGATCACCGACGGCGAAAGCGGCTTTCTGGTCTCCAGCGTCGAGCAGTGCGCCCAGCGGGCGATCGAGTTCCTCCATGACCCGGCCCTGGGTAAGCAACTGGGGCGGGCCGGCAAAGAGGCAGTGCGGCAGAAGTTCCTGACCCCCAGGCTGCTGCGTGACTGGTTGAAGGTGTTCCAACAGCTGGAGGTGTGATGGCCGACGCGCCGCTGGTCCTGGTCTCCAACCGCGGCCCGGTGACGTTCGGACCCGACGGTGAGATCAGGCGGGGCACCGGCGGCCTGGTCACCGCGCTGACCGGCC
Organism: Solirubrobacteraceae bacterium; assembly: GCA_035532195.1. GTDB lineage: Bacteria > Actinomycetota > Thermoleophilia > Solirubrobacterales > Solirubrobacteraceae > Palsa-465. The sequence goes on along the minus strand of DATKRM010000111.1, from coordinate 12,461 downwards.
TGGCTTCCTACCGCCCGGTGACCTGGATCGCCTCGGCCATGACCGACGAGGACGTGGAGGCGGCCGAGCACCACCAGGGCCGCCCGTTCAGCGTCCGGGCCCCGGAGGGCGGCGATTACCTGGTCAAGCTGGTGGCATCCGACCCCGAGGCCTACGACCGCTTCTACAACATCATCGCCAACCCGATGCTCTGGTTCATCCAGCACTACCTGTGGGACCTGAGCAACGCACCGGATATCCGCCGCCACGAGACCGAGGCGTTCGAGTTCGGCTACAACGTGGTCAACGAGGACCTGGCCCGGGCGGTGCTGGAGGAGATCGAGGGGGTCGACCAGCCCGTGGTGATGGTCCACGACTACCACCTGTACACGCTGCCCGGCCTGATCCGGCGCGCCCGTCCGGATGCGTTCCTGCATCACTTCGTGCACATCCCGTGGAGCCAATCCGATTCCTGGCGGGTGCTACCCACGATGATCCGGGACGAGATCTACAACGGGATCCTGTGCAACGACATCATCGGCTTCCACACCCGCTCCTACCGGCGCAACTTCCTTCAGTGCTGCCAGGACCTGCTGGACGTCGAGGTGGACTTCGAGCGGGGGCTGGTGCGCTGCGGGGACCGTGACGTATGGGTCAGGGCCTACCCCCTGCCGATCGACGCCGGCGCGGTGCAGGCCGTAGCCGCCCGAGAGCGCACCCGGGAGTTTGAGCGTGAGCTGCTGCGCCGCCGCCGTGACCACCTCATCCTGCGTGTGGACCGGGCCGATTTGAGCAAGAACGTGCTCCGCGGGTTCAGCGCCTTCGACCTGTTCCTCGAACAACATCCGGAGTTCCGGGAGCGGGTGACGTTCATCGCCCAGCTGATGCCGTCACGAACCGACGTGCCCGAGTACGCCGAGTACCTGGAACGGATCGAGGCGGTGGTTGCGGTCGTCAACCACCGCCACGGGACGCCGGACTGGATGCCCATCCAGCTCAAGCTCCGCGACGACCTGGAGGAGGCGGTCGCCACCTACAAGCACTACGACGTGCTGATCGTCAACGCGATGTTCGACGGGATGAACCTGGTGGCCAAGGAGGGGCCGCTGGTCAACGAGCGGGCCGGGGTGTCGATCCTGTCCGAGAACACCGGGGCGCACGAGGAGCTGGGCGAGTACGCGCTGTCGGTCAACCCGTTCGACCTGCAGGCCCTGGCCGACTCGATCCACGCCGCGCTGACCATGTCCGAGTCCGAGCGGGCGCGGCGGCATGAGGGTCTGAAATCGATCGTGACGGCTCGAGATCCGGGGGATTGGGTCGATGAACAGCTGGCGGACATCAAGTCAAAGGCGGCATTGACCCACTAGTCCTGAAGCGTCCTGGAGCGGCCCAGCAACTCGATGTAGCCGGCGATCCGCTCCGCCCGGCGGTCTGGTTTGCGCACCTCGTGGAGCCGATATAGGAACGCGTACCGGGTCGAGCCAGTCAGGGTCTCGAAAAACTGCTTGGCCTTGGGGTTTGCGTCCAGGGCCCGCTGCAGGTCCTCAGGCACCGTGGCTGCGCTCTGCGGCGCATAGGCGTTGTCCCAGCGCCCGTCGGCCCTGGCCGCTTCCACCTGGGCCAGGCCGGCCGGGGCCATGCGGCCCGCTTCGATCAGCCCCGTCGCCTTCTCCCGGTTGATCTGCGACCACGCGCTCCGGCGCCGGCGCGGCGTGAAGCGCTGAAGGTAGAAGTGCTCATCGTGCCCGCGGGCCTGGCCGTCGATCCAGCCAAAGCAGAGCGCTTCTTCGACGGCTTGCCCGTAAGTGACCGTCTTAACCGGAGAGGCCTGTTTGGCGAACTTCAACCACGCGCCATCGACGGTCTCGTGGTTGGCCTCCAGCCATGCGCGCCACGCCGGCTGATCAGGCAGCTGGACCACTGGGAGCTCCGGTTTGTCGGCCATCGCGCCCTAAACGCTATCCTCGGCCCGCCGATGGTCAGCGAAGCCCCCACATACGATCTGGTGCTGATGCTCTCGACGGAGGCCGCCGAAGAGCAGCGGACCAAGGTGCTGTCCGACGTCGAGGCGGCGATCGCCACGGCGGGCGGCTCGATCGAGCGCAACGACGATTGGGGACGCCGGCCGATGGCCTATCAGATCCGCCACCAGCCAGAGGCCGAGTACCACTTGCTTCAGTTCAAGGCTCCCGGCGAGATGATCGCCGAGCTCTCGCACACGCTGCTGATCACTGACGGGGTGCTTCGCTCTCGGATCATCAAGGTCGCGCCCGGGACCCCAGCCGCGCCCTCCTCGCCTCCACCGGTCGTGGCCACCGCCGTGGCCTCCTCGGGCTCTAGCGCCGCGGCCGCCGATGGCCCAGCCGTCCCCCCGGCCCAAGAGCCGGCAGCCCCGCCGGAGCCTGAAGCCGCCGCGCCCGCTCCGGCGGGCGAGAGCGCCGAAACCGCCGAGTAGCCGCCGGTCGGCGTGACGCCCGGCAGCTCGGCCTACCGCTCCGCCGGCGTTGACTACGAAACGCTGGATGCCGGCAAACGCAACGCGCTGACCGAAGCGCTCGCCACCTCCGAGCTGTTGCTGGGCTCAGGCGGGCGGGCGGTGGACGAGTCGCGCGGCGAGCCAGCGTTCGTGTTCGACTGCGGCGGGCTGACCCTGGGCTTCGTCCTGGAGGGCCTGGGGACCAAGTCGGTCATCGCCCGCCAGGTGGAGAGCCATCTCGGCCCCGACGGGTTCGCCGCGGTGGCTTACGACACGGTGGCGGCGATCGTCAACGATCTGGTTTGCGTAGGCGCGCTGCCGCTGGTGGTCAACGCGTACTTCGCCACCGGCTCCTCGGACTGGTACCGGCGCCCCGAGCGCCAGCTGGCGCTGCTCACCGGGTGGCGGGAGGGCTGCCAGGACGCCGGCGCGACCTGGGGCGGCGGCGAGTCGCCGTCGCTGCCTGGGCTGGTCAGTGCCGAGGACATCGAGCTCGCCGGCAGCGCGGTCGGACTGGTGCCGGCCGATCGCCAGCCGATCCTGGGCCAGCAGTTGCGGGCCGGCGATGAGATCGTGATCGTGGCCAGCTCCGGCTTGCATGCCAATGGGTCCTCGCTGGCTCGCTCGGTGGCCGCCGAGCTTCCCGATGCCTACCGGACACCGCTGCCCAGCGGCCGCGAATTCGGCCCGGCGCTGCTCGACCGCAGCCTCATCTACTGCCGGCTGGTGCGGGAGCTGTTCGCCGCGGGTCTGGAGATTCACTATCTGAGCCACATCACCGGCCACGGGCTGCTCAAGCTGATGCGACCGCGGCGTGAGCTGACCTATCTGATCCGGGACCTGCCGCCCGTTCCCGAGGTGCTGGCCTTCCTGGTCGAACGAGCCGGACTGGAGCCGGCCGCCGCGTACTCCACGTTCAACATGGGCTGCGGGTTTGCCGTCTACTGTGCGGAAGGGACGGGCGACGCGGCGGTGCGGGTGGCCGCCGCCGAGGGCCTCGACGCCCGCGTGGCCGGAGTGGTCCAGGACGGGCCGCGGCAGGTGGTGCTGAAGCCCGTCGGGGTGACCTTCAGCTCAGGCGATATGCATCTCCATCCGCGGGGCTAGGGTGGGCCAGCTGGGTCGGCGCCAGCCGGCCGCGCAGCACCTCGGACTCAGTGATGCTCCAGGCGTCGGATTCCACCGTGGCCGCGCGGTCGAGCGCGGCGCTCGAGGCCAGGACCCGCTCGGGCCGCTGCTTGGCCAACTCGGAAAGGCGCGCCGCCTCGTTGACCGGGTCGCCGATCACCGTGTACTCGAGCCGGCTCTCGGCGCCCACGTTGCCGGCGACCGCCAGCCCGCCCGACACGCCGACGCCGAAGTCCACCTCCGGCAGCTCACGCGCCAGGCGGGCAGCCAGGCCGCGGGCAGCCCGCAGCGCATCCCCGGCCGGATCCGGACTGGCCACGGGAGCGCCGAACACGCACAGTGCGGCGTCGCCCTCGAACTTGTTGACCAGGCCTCCCTCGGCTTCGATCACCTCGACCACCACCCGGAAGAAGCGGTTGAGCAGCCGCACCACCTCAGTCGGTGGCAAGGCCAAGGCCAGCGACGTGGAGCCGACGATGTCCACGAACAGGGCAGCCACCTCCCGCTCCTCGCCGCCCAGCCGCACGCCCTCCGACAGCGCCGCCTTGGCCACCGTTTCGCCGACGTGGCGGCCGAACAGGTCGCGGATTCGCTGCCGCTCGCGCAGGCCGTCGGCCATGCGGTTGAAGCCGGCCTGAAGCTGACCCACCTCGCTGGCGTCGTCCACCGGCATCTGCACGTCGAGGTCGCCGCGGGCGATCCGCTCGAGTCCGTCTCGCACCCCGCTCAGCGGGTCGGCGATGGCCCGCGCCGCCAGAAAGGTGGCCAGGAAACCTGTGACCATGGCCACAACGGCCAGGAACAGGACGGCGGCGCCCACGTACTCGGAGTGGTGGCTCCAACCGAACGCACCGGCGGTGCCCAGAACCAGCACGCCGATCAGCGGAACCCCGGTTCCCAGCAGCCAGGCCATGCCCAGCCGCAGGCGCACTCCGGGAGCGACCATCGCGTCGGCCGGTCGGGCGGCCAGAGCCAGTGCGGTGACCGGGCGCAGCGCCCGCTCATAGAGCAGGTAGCCCAGCGCGCAGGTCGTCTCACCGCCAAACCAGATCGTCGCGGCCACGATCGCGGCCAGGCCCCAGGAGAACACGATGCCGTTGAACAGCGCAAATCCCACCGCGGCCAGCGACCAGCCGACCGCGTCGAGCTTGAACATATACACGGGCAGCGAAAGCGTGAGACGGTGCTCGGACTGATCGGGCGTACGCTCCTCGGTCAGCCATTGCAGCGCCCGAGAGAGATGCCGGCCCTTGATCCGGGCGTACAGAACTCCGGTGAGCGCGACCGCCACGACGATCACCGGCCCATCTACCCAGCCGCTGTCGATGTTCACCCGGCTGCTGCCCCCGAAGGCGGGGAACAGAAAGCCTACGGCCGCGAATGTCGTGAGTGCGCCCACCGCGTTCCCGCCGAAGCCGATCAGCTTGAGGCGCTTGCCCAGCCGGTTGACCGGTCCGTCGGCCATGGCCCGACTACCCGACTACCCGGCGACCGCGGCCGCCGCCGGCACCCGCGCGCGCACGGGCAACCGCACCTCAGCGCCGTTGGCCGGCGTGACCGTGATGTTGCGCCGCTGAGGTAGTGCGAACCGGGTGCCCACGGGCATCAGGTCACGCTGCCGCAGCACGGCGCCCAGCACCACCTTCATCTCGAGCATGGCGAAGCTGGCGCCCAGGCAACGCCGCCGCCCGCCGCCGAACGGAATCCACGTGTACGTGCCCGGGGGCTTGTCCAGGAACCGCTCGGGACGGAACTCGTACGGCTCGGGATAGATCTCCGGGTCGTGGTGGATGAGGTATGCATTTGGCACCAAGCAGACGCCCTGTGGATAGCTCCAGCCGCCGACCTCGATCGGCTCCACGACCAGGCGCGGCGCCACGTTCGGGATCACCGGACGGCGGCGCATGATCTCGTGGATAGTGGCGCCCAGGTAGTCGTCTCCATCCTCGCGCAGCCGATCCACCACCTCCGGGTGCCCAGACAGGCGGTCGAAGCCCCAAGCCAGAGTTGAGGCGGTCGTCTCGTGTCCGGCCACCAGCAGGGTCAGCAGCTCGTCGCGCAGCTCCTGGTCGGACATGGGAGATCCGTCCTCATGAGTGGCCGCGAGCAGCAAGGACAGCACGTCGTCCTGCTGGTCAGCCTGGCGCCGGCGCTCGTCGATCAGCCCGAAGATCAGGGTGTCGGCCTCACGTTGGACGCGCACGAACGTGGCAAATGGGCCGACCCGTTGCAGCACCCTGGCCGGGACGCCGTCCGGGTTGGTGGGCGGCAGCAGGCTGATCGGCTTCTCCCCGAACTTGAGCATCGCGCCGAGCCGGTCGCGCAACGCCTCCATGCGCGGTCCCGGCTCCAACCCGAACACGGCCCGCAGGATGATTTCCAGCGTCAGTTGTTGCAGCCGTCCGTGGAGGTGGACCGACTGATCGCTCGGCCAACTCGCCACCTCACGCTCGGTCACCGACTCGACCAGGTCGGTCAGTCGCTCGACCCGCTCGCCGTGGAACGCCGGCAGCATCAGCTTGCGCTGCTCCATGTGCGCGGCCTCGTCGAGCAGGATCACCGAGTGCCGGCCGATCACCGGTTCCAGAACCCTCGCCCCGGAGCCGGGATGCAGCACATCGGCCGGCGCGGTGAACACCTGCTTGACGTCCTCCGGGTCGGTCAGCATCACGAACGGCGGCGTGAGCGGAAGCCGGATCGTGAAGCGACGGCCGTAGCGAGCCCGGCACTGCTCCAGGAACGCCAGCGGCCTGCTCCAGAAGCCCACCATCTGGAGGGCCGCTGGATACCTGGGTCCGGGGGGGAGTGCTGACACGTTCTCTGCTCCGCTCGCCGGCATCCTCCATCTGGAGGAGGAGCGGGTGTGTGATTATGCGCACATGAGCCCGGTGGCGCTGGCCCCCACCGGCACTACGATCGGCAACCGGATGTTTTTTGGGACCGGGTGATCGGCGCCGAGGACTCGATACGCCGCCGCGGACGGTCATGCCGGATCGGGCACGCGGTGCGGAGTTCCATCCCGACTCCCCGGCGGCCGCCATCGAGCACGAAAAGTGACGTCCCACTGCGGTTGACCTCGGAATATGCGCCTGACTTGCCGTCATCCACCCTCGTTCGGGCCAAGTGTCCGTTCATGGCGAATATCGGCTGGTCAGGCCGGTTGGGCATCGGTACCCGGAGGCAGGCCTGGGAGGGGAAGTGCGTAGGCCGAAAGTACTGGTCAACACGACCGAGACCGTGCTGTGAGTGACCGACGGCGCGGCTAGCTTGAGACTGCCGCGAAGCGTTCGGCCAATGCCCCGCGAAGTGCCGCGGCGTCGGAGTCCCGGTTCGTCGCGGACTCCTCGATCAGGCGCAGCGTCCAGAACGTCGCCTCCGCGGCCTTGCCCTCCAGCGGCAGCGGCCCCGGCCAGTTGCCCACCAGGATCTCCTCGGCAAAGTCGGCGACGGCCAGTGCGCCATCGGCCCAGTGCGGATTGCCGCTCTGCTTCCCGATGAGCGTCACCTCGTCAGGAAGTTTGCCCTTGGCGCAGCTACGCAGCTTGTGCGCAAGCAGAGTGGCCTGATCGTCCGAGAGCGGATAGACCACACCAGAGAACTCGAACTCCACCACTGCCCTGCAGGCTACGCTGGCTACCGGACGGCTAAACGGCGCGGCACCGGCCGCGCCGCCCCGCCCGCGGCTTGCGATCAGTCCCTGGACGGCGGCCGCACACCTGAAGCAGATTTACGAGAAGCTCGGTGTTCGGGATCCGGCGTCCGCGGCTGCTGAAGGGATCCGGCTGGGCGGCGCGAGCCGCTACCCACGAACGAGCTGCTCCGGAGCTTCCCAGCCGGGCGAGTCGTGCTGCTGATCGACGAGATGATGGCGGGCGAGGCGCTGGAGGTGATCGCCCACGGTGTCTGCAGCTATATCTCGAAGAGCTGGCCTCAGGACCGCATCTACCAAGCGCTCGTCGCCGCAGCCGGCCAAATCGCTCAGCCAGCGGCCGCGGACTTGTCCGAGGGCGTTTCGGAGCTCACAGCGCGCGAGCGTGAGATCATCCAGCTCATGTCCCGGGGCGCCACGAATGCAGGGATCGCCGACGCTCTATCGATTTCGCTGAGTACCGTCAAATCACACGTGGCCGCGGCGATGCGCAAGCTCCGAACCCCCAACCGAGCCGCCACCGTGGCCCTGCTGCTCGGGGCGCACGATCGGCACGACCTGCGCCCCATGACACGGCACTGAGGTCGTGGCCGTCGAGCCGCTGCCATCTAGAGCTGCCAGAAGCGGTCTAGTAGAACCCCTCGCGCGCCGCGCGGCGCAGGGTTAATAGAGACCTTCCCGCCGGGCGTACCGCTCGGCCCGCGCCTTCTCGTGAGCCTCGACATCGAGGTCGGGCAGAGTCAGCGAGCGCAGGATCTCACCGTGGCGGGGCAGCTCGGAGCGGTCGACGTGACGCTCGGGGTTCCACAGGTCCGAGCGGATCAGCGCCTTGGCGCACTGCGTGTAGGCCTCCTTGACCGTGACCAGGATGCCCAGCCTTGGGACCTTGCCCTCGATCGCGCTCGAGGCCAGGAGCTGAGGATCGTCGGCGATCACCGCCTCGCCGTTGACCCGGAACGTGTCGCCGACTCCCGGGATGAGGAACAGCAAAGCGATGCGCGGATCGGTCAGCAGGTTGGTCAGCGAGTCGGCCAGGCGGTTGCCCGGCCGCTCGGGCAGCAGCAGCCTGTGCTCGTCGAGGACCCGGACGAAGCCGGCCGGATCGCCCCGCGGGGACACGTCGAGGCCGCCGTCGGCGTTGGCCGTGGCCACGCACACGAACGGCGAGCGTTCGATGAACTGGCGGGTCAGCTCGTTGATGTGATCGGCCAGTTTGGCCTCCACCGTCTCGGTCGGCGTACCCACGATCTCCCGGAGCTCGGGCTCGTCGGTGATCGTCTTCAGCGTGCGGGGGGCCATAGCCCGAGATTACAGACCCCTCAGCCGAGCTCGGAGGCGTAGAGCTCCCACACCTCAGCTGGGCCGAGCGCGCGCCGGTAGGTGCGCAGCTGGGCCACGTCGCCGATGAACGCATCGGGGAGCGCGTAGTCGCGATCGCCGAGGCCGATGGTGAGGGGGCCCGTCGGCGGCGGAACGCTGAACACGTGCTCTACGTCCTGTGGCACGCCGTCGACGTACAGCGTGATCGTCTGCGAAAGCGTGTCGTAGACCCCGGTGAGCTGATACCAGCGGCCGGTGCGCACCGACAGACGCTCGTCCGCGTAGTGGAGGTTCGCGCCCACCCCACACTCCAGAGCCGGGCAATCGCTGCCGGCGGGGACCATGAAGTTCCAGCGCGTCGTCGGTACCGGCACCGCCGCTCGGTGCGACGCGATCAGTCCCGGTACGGACTGCGTCCCGGGATGGACGGTCTCGATGCCGAGCGTGAAGGCCGACCCGTCCGGCCCGAGCTGGGTCACGGCCGAACCGGACTGGCCCGGCTGGCGCGAGCGCAACCACACCGAGACCGTGAACGAGTGGCTTGAGTCGATCACCGGGCCGGCGGTCCGGGCTGCCTGGCCCGCGGTGGTGAACGACAGGGCTTTGGAGGACCGGCCGGCGATGCGCGGCCCCGGACTCCAGCCCAACCCTCCGGTCAAGCTCAGCGTCTGGCGCCGGGGGCTCGAGTCGGCCGCGGTCGATCCCTGGCCCTCGGCAAACGACCAGACCCCGCTGGCTCCGGGGATCGCCCTGGCCCGCTGCGGCTGTAGTCCTGCGGCGGTCTGCGAGCCCACGATGAGGTCGTGGTTGAGCCCGTGCAGAAACCTGGTCGGCAGCGTCGAGAGCTGCCTGTCGTAGGTGAGGATGCCCACCTCCTGTTCATAGTTGGCGAACTCGGTGAACACCGCGCCGGACAGCCCGCGGACCCGCATCTCCTGGTCCAGCTCGGCGTACTGGGCGCGGAGTAATGGGATGACCGTCGGCGGCGCCCAGGCCAGGATCGGCGAGCCCGCGCTGGTCAGCGTCCCCGGCCAGCGGTGCCCGGCCGGGGGAAAGGGCAAGACGCCGCCGAACTCCCCGATCACCGACGCCCGGGCGCCCCCCACCACGGCAAACGGACCCGAGTACAGATGGCTGTCGCGGATGTCGCTGGCCGGCGACTCGATGGCCGCGCAGCAGTCGGCGCTGCCGCTGTCGGTGTCGACCAGGGCCGCCGGGTCCAGCTGCTTGACCTCCCGGGTAATCCCGCCCGGATCGAACTGCCCCCAGCCCTCGTTGAACGGAAGCCAGACCACGATCGACGGGTGGGACCTACGCTGGGCGACGACGTGGCTCAGTTCACGCCGGAACTCGGCCTGGGCGTTCGGGGTGGGGGCCGAACGCTGGGCCACCGGCAGGCTGGGCATGTCCTGCCACACCAACAGCCCCAGGCGGTCGGCCCAGTAGTACCACCGCTCGGGCTGCACCTTCTCGTGTTCGCGCAGCATGTCGAAGCCGAACCGCTTGGCGTTGAGGATGTCCGACTGCATCGCGGTGTCGGTGGGCGGCGTGTACAGCCCGTCCGGCCAGTAGCCCTGGTCGACGGCACCGGTCTGGAACACGAAATGCCCATTGAGCAGGATCCGCACCGCGCCACCGACCCGACCCAGAGTGATCGAGCGCATCCCGAAGTAGCTGGTTGCCGTGTCCACGACCCGGCCGTGAGTCATCAACTCCAGACGCAGCCCGTAGAGGTGTGGGTCCCACGGCGTCCATGGGACCGGGCGGGCGATGTGCAGGACCAGCGGCCGGCTCGCCGGACCGCTGCCGACGGCCACCCGATGCCCATCACTCAGCGCGGTGGCCACCAGCTGGCTCGGGCCGCCGCCAACCACGCTGGCCGAGATCTCGACGCTGTCCCGGTCGAGACGGGGCGTGGTGGTCAAGGAGTCGATGTGTTGACCAGCCACCGGCTCCAGCCATACCGTCTGCCAGATGCCGCTCGAGGCGGTGTGGAAGTAGCTGAATGGCGCGCCTGGAACCTGCTTGCCCACCGGCTCCCCCGCTTGACCCACGAGGTCGCCGAACCCGACGATCAGCTCGTTGCTCCCGGTTCGGCGCAGGTACCGCGTGATGTCGAGTGAGAACGCGTCGTAGTCGCCTTGGTGAGCGCCCGCCAGGTGACCGTTGACATAGATCACGGCCCGCCAGCTGACCGCGTCGAAGTGAAGGATCAGGTGGTCACGTTGCCAGGTCGGTGGCGGCGTGAACTGCCGGCGGTACCAGCCAGCCGCGTCCTCCCGGCCGATGCCCGACAGCGGCGACTGCACCGGGTAGGGCACCAGAATGGTCTGGGCCAACGAGCGCCCCACGGGTGGCTCACCAGACGTGGCGGCCTCGTACTCCCATTGCCCGTTGAGGCTCATCCACCGGCTCCTCTGCAGGGTCGGACGCGGATATTCGGGCAGCGGGGCGCGAGTATCGACCTGGCTCGTCCACGGCGTGGCCAAGGGCGGAGCGATCGGCCTGTACGGCGCCGTCGCCCGGGCTGCTGGAGCGCAGCAAACCAGCGCCAAGCCCGTCGCCACCGCCAGCCCCAGCGCCAGCCCGCGTCGCCCGACGCTCCCCCCGGCGTGTTTCACGCAGGGCACCTTACGCACCAAGACCGTTGCCGTTTGTTACGAAACCGCCACGCCCTGCCACGGCGGAGCAACGTTTCTGCCCAAATTGCTCGGAGATGGGCGGGTACCGCCTGCCCCGCGCCTAGACTCGGCCGAAAGTCTTAGTTGTCCTGGAAAGGAGCGGCAATGAATATCAACCGAGTAGTGCTGACCGGCAATCTCACCCGAGATCCGGAGACCAGCGCGACCCCGGGCGGGCTGTCGATCTGCAAGCTGGGCATCGCGGTCAACACCCGCCGCAAGAACAGCGACGGAGGCTGGGAGGAGAAGCCCAACTACTTCCGCGTGACCGTGTTCGGCCGGCAGGCCGAGAGCTGTGGCCAATACCTCAAGAAGGGTCGCCCGGTGGCGATCGACGGCCGCCTGGAGTGGAGCCAGTGGGAGCGCGACGGGCAGAAGCGCGAATCCGTCGATATCATCGCCGATACCGTTCAGTTCCTGGGCGGCCGCGACGAAGCCAGCAGCGGCAACGGGAACGGGTTCTCCAGCGGAGCACGTCCGACGGAGAGCGACGTTCCGATCGACACTGGCGACTTTGAGACGGCCCCAGCGGCAGCGACGGCCGGCGACGACGACATCCCGTTCTAGCGCCGGAGTCCAAACAGAATCCGAGTTAGGTGATCGAAGGTGGCAAAGCAACGTAGACGGCCGGTTCGCCGGCGAGATAGGAAGGGCATGGCGAGTGGAGGTCGTCGCAAGCCCTGCCCGTACTGCCGTGAGAAGGTCGAGCAGGTCGACTTCAAGGACATCGGGACCCTGCGCAAGTTCATCTCCGACCGCGGCAAGATCCGCTCCCGCCGGATCACCGGAGCCTGCCGTCGCCACCAGAGCCAGATCGCGCGCGCGGTCAAGCGTGCGCGGGAACTGGCGCTGTTGCCCTACGTGGCCGAGGGCTCGGGCGCTCCAGAGCGCGGCAGTCGCGGCCGAGACGGCCGAGACGGCCGAGACTGAGCGGCGGCCCGGTGCCTCAGGCGATCCTGCTCAAGGACGTTGAGCCGCTCGGCGAGCGGGGGACCGTGGTCGACGTATCGCCCGGGTACCTGCGTAACTACCTGATTCCCCGCAAACTGGCTGAGCCGGCGACCAGCGGATCCATCCTGGCCGCGCGGCGGCGCCAAGAGGCGGCCGATAGGGCCAAGCAGGAGGCCGAGCAGCGCGCCGAGGAGAACGCGGCCCTGCTCGGGCGGACCGTGCTGACCATCCCCCAGCAGGCCGGGCCTGACGGCCGCCTGTTTGGCTCGGTCACCCC
>DATKRM010000110.1:0-9983 GCA_035532195.1 Solirubrobacteraceae bacterium | reverse complement strand
CAGCAGGCCCACCAGACGTTGCTCTACTTCGCGCCCGCGCTGGCCACCACGAGTGACGTCACCCAAGAGCTGGTCCGCGATGAGCCGGCGTTCGACGGCCTGCTGGTGCAAGGCGCGCAGGCTATGAGCCTGCTGGCCTCCCGCAGCCAGGAGCTGACTCAGCTGATCGCCAACGGCAACGTGGCCACCGGGGCGATCGCGCGCCAGGCCCAGGCTCTCGAGTCGGCCCTCCAGCAGTTCCCGAGCGCCTTGACGCGGTCCACCACCAGCTTCCAAGGCCTCAACACCACGCTTGACGCCCTCGATCCGCTGGTCAACGGGCTCAAGCAGGCGGTGGGCCCCGGGGGCCGGCCATTCGTCACCTTCGCCACCGACCTCCGCTCGTTCGTGAACGTGTCGATTCCCACCGTGGCCGAGCTGAACGGGCTGATCCACAACCCGAACGGGGGCGGCGACCTGACCAAGCTGTTCCAGCAGGCGCCGGCCCTGGCCGGCGTGGCCGTCAAGGCCTTCCCGCGGCTCATCAAGGAGATGAACGACTCGCAGGCGCAGCTTGACACCTTCCGCCAGTACACGCCTGACCTGGTCGCCGCGTTCTCCAACCTCGGCCAGGTGGGCGGCTCCTACGACGCCAACGGCCACTACGCCCGGACCGAGCCGTCGTTCTTTGCCTTCAACCTGGATTCGACGAACCAGCTCCAGGCCCGGAACGCGTCGGATCGCTACAACGGCCTGCACCGGGTAACCGGCCGCTGCCCGGGCAGCGCCACGCAGCCGGCGCCGGATGGATCGGCGCCCTGGAACGTGCCGGGATGCAGCCTCTCCGCGGTGCCGCCCGGCCCATGAAGCGCGTCGTTCTCACCGCCGTTGTGCTCGCCGGCATCGTCGCTGGGGCGATCATCGCCACCGGCGCCTCGAGCGGCCAAGCAACCGGTCCGTACCAGATCCGGGCGATCTTCGACGACGCCTCGTTCGCGGTGGCCGGTGAGGATGTCCGGATCGCCGGAGCGCCGGTGGGCACGATCGGTGCGCTGGACGTCACCGACCGCGGCGGCACGGGCCGGCCGTCCTCCTGCTCCAATCCGGGCAGTGGATGCAAGGCCGCGGTGACCTTCACCATCAACCGGCCCGGGTTCACTCCGTTCCACGCCGACGCGTCCTGCGCCATCCGGCCTCAGTCGCTGATCGGCGAGAAGTTCGTGGACTGCAACCCCGGGACGGCAGCCGCCCCGCCCCTGCAGCGAATCGGCAGCGGACCCGGGGTCGGGACGTATCTGCTCCCGCTCAGCCACACCAGCTCGCCGGTCGACACCGACCTGGTCAACGACATCTACCGCGAACCGGTGAGGCAGCAGTTCTCGCTGATCCTCAACGAGCTGGGCACCGGCCTGGCGGCTCGGGGTGCTGACCTCAACGACGTTATTCGGCGGGCCAACCCGGCACTGCGCTACACGGACGAAGTACTGAAGATCCTGGCCAGCCAACACCGCGAGCTGGCTCAGCTGGCTCGGGACTCGAATACGGTGCTGACGCCGCTGGCCCGAGCCCAGCAGGAGATCTCGTCGTTCGTGACTCACGCCAACACGACGTCGGTGGCCACGGCGCAGCGGGCTAACGACACGGCGGCCGGTCTGCGACTGCTGCCCGGATTCCTGCGACAGCTGCGCCCGCTGATGGTCGATCTGGGGAACCTGGCCGATCAGGGGACGCCCCTGTTCAACTCGCTGGCCCAGTCGGGTCCCGCCGTCGCTCAGCAGTACGAGAACCTGGTGCCGTTTGCCCGGGCCACGCGAAACGCGCTGATCTCCCTCGGCAACTCGGCGGCGGCGCAGCAGCCGCTCCTGCTCAAGACCATTCCCCTCGCCCGCCACGTGCTCCGGCTGGGCAACGCCTCGGCGCCTTCGGCCAAGCTGCTTGACCAGCTGACCGCCAGCCTCGACCAGACCGGAACGATCGAAAACCTGATGAAGGTCCTGTTCTACGGCACTAGCGCGACCAACGGGTTCGACAGCTCCGGGCACTACATCCGCACCGAGGCCCTGGTGGGAAGCTGCACGGGCTTTTCCCAGCTGGTCGTCGGCGGGTGCTCGGCCAACTTCACCCACACCGCCCCGACGGCGGCCGACGTCACCTCACTGGCTCGGGTGGCGAAGGCGGCGGCCGAACCCAAGACGGCGCGTGAGAGGGCGATCGTCCGCTCCGCCCGCGCGGCCGCCCCGACCGAGACCACCACCCACGCGCTGACCGGGCTGCTCAGCTACCTGATCGGGCCGGGTCACTGATGCAGCGCTTGCAGCGAGATCGCGGCGTGATCGCCAATCCGATCCTGATCGGGGCGGTCACCGTGCTGGTGGCCATCGTGGCCGTATTCCTGGCCTACAACGCCAACAACGGGCTTCCGTTTGTCCCCCGCTACACGCTGTACGTTCAGGTCCGGAACGCCGACCAGCTGACCTTCGGCGCCGAGGTGCATACCGGCGGCGCACTGGCGGGCCACATCGTGGGCGTCAATCCGGCGCGAGACGCCCAGGGCCAGCCCATCGCCGTGCTGAAGCTGGCCCTGAACAAGAGCATGCAGCCGCTGCCCGCGGACTCAAACTGGCGGATCCGGCTGAAGGCGACGATCGGCCTTAAATATCTCGACTTGACCGTGGGACATTCGGCCCGGACGTTGGCCAACGGCGCCACCGTGCCAATCACGCAGACCAGCGTCGCGGTGGACCTCGATCAGCTGCTGAGTATCTATAACGCACCTACGCGCAAGGCCACCGCGCAGGCCACCGGCGGGTTCGCCTACGGGCTGGCCGGACGCGGACCTGACCTCAACAACGCGTTCGGCGCGTTTGTGCCGCTGGTCAGGGACTTGACTCCGGTGATGCGCAACCTGTCCTCGAAGCAGACGGACTTCGCGGGCTTCTTCCACGGGCTCGAGCGCCTCTCGTCGGCCTCGGTGCCGGTGGCCCAGGAGCAGGCCCAGCTGTACGTCAACTTGAATACGACGTTTACCGCGCTGTCCACGATCGCGGTTCCGTTCTTCCAGGATTGGATCCACGAGACGCCGATCACCGAGCAGACAGCGATCAACGACATCCCCACCATCCGGCCGTTCGTGTCAGACACCGCTGACCTGTTCCACCGGCTGTTCCCCGGGTTCTCCACCTTGGGCCAGAGCGCGCCCGTGCTGGCGCAGACAGAGGCCATCGGCGCGCGGAACCTGCCCGGGACGGCGGCCCTCAACCAGCGCCTGGTCGCGCTGGCCGCGATCCTGGAGAACTACGGGCAGAACGCAGTCGCCCTGGCCGGACTGGATCGTCTGACGCTGCTGGGCCAGCGGCTCACGCCGCCGCTGGCGTTCCTCACCCCGGCGCAGTCGGTATGCAACTACATCACCCTGTCGCTGCGGAACTTCCAGAGTCTGCTCCAGGACCCGGTGTCCACCGGAACCCGGCTGCGCTTCAACACCGTGGCGATCGACGATGTCCTGGGCGGCGAGGCGGTGCCCTCACAGGCGCCATACACGACACCGTCCACCAACAGCCAGGACTCACACGGTCCGCTGCACCTCGACCCGTACCCCAACACCGCCGCCCCGGGCCAGGTCCACGAGTGCTCGGCGGGCAATGAGCCCTACTCGGGGACGCGGGCCCAGATCGGCAACCCGCCTGGGAACGTCGGAACCAAGACCGAGAACACCACCCGGCCGAAATGAAACGCCGCCGCCGACCATTCCCTGCGCTCGTCTCCGGAATCATCGGGGTCGTCCTCCTGGCCCTGATCACCTACCTGGTGTTCGGCGGCCGGGGTCCGTTCAAAGGCTCGCCGTTCGTGCTCAAGGCGATGTTCACCACGCAGATCCAGCTGCACATTCCCTCCGATGTGCGGATGGCCGGCGTCAACGTGGGCAAGATCGTGTCCATCGAGCGGCTGCCCAATGCCGGCTCCTCCCAGGTCGCCGTGGTGACCATGAACATCAACTCCAACGGCCTGCCGATTCACGCCGACGCGACCGTCCAACTCAAGCCCAAGCTGTTCCTGGAGGGCAACTTCTACGCCGACCTGCGACCTGGAAGCCCCTCGGCGCCGGTCGTTTCCTCGGGCTTTCTGATGCCCCTGGCCCAGACCTCGAGCACGGTGCAGATCGACCGGGTGCTGGCCGCGCTTCAGGGCAACGCCCGGAGCGAGCTTCAGACCCTGCTTCAGGGCATCGGCTCCTCGCTTCAGGCTCCACCCGGCCCGGGTGAGGACGCCACCCAGGACCCGATCGTGCAGGGACTGACTGGCGCCCAGTCGCTGAACCTGGCCCTGAAGTACTCGACCGCCGCGTTCCGAGACTCGGCCATCGTGAACCAGGCGCTCTTGGGCATCCAGCCCCACGACCTGGAGAAGGTCGTACAGGGCAACCAGAAGCTGCTGCAGGGACTGGCTGACAGCGGACAGCAGTTGCCGGGATTCGTGACCACGTTCAACGCCACCCTGGGTGCGCTGGCCGCCCGCCAGCAGGCGCTGTCGGACACAATCGCGGCACTTCCGCCCTGGCTCAAAGCCACCAACGACGCGATTGGACCGCTTGAGGCGTCCTACGTGCCCACGCAGCAGCTGGCCCGCGCGTTGCTGCCCGGGGTCCAGCAGCTCGGCCCCACCATCAAGGTGGGGATTCCCTTCCTGCAACAGTCCACGCTGCTGTTCTCCAAGCCTGAGCTGGGGAACCTTCTGGCCGATCTGACCCCGGCGATCCAGCACACGGGTATCTCGCTGAACTCGACGCGCCAGCTGCTCGTGCAGGCCGATCTGTTCGCCCGGTGCTTCTCCCACAACATCGTCCCCACGGGGAACCAGCTGCTCCAGGACCCCCCCAATACGACGGGGCTGCCGCTTTACCAGGAGGTGTTCCAGGGCGCGGTGGGGCTCGCCAGCTCATCCCAGAACTTCGACGGCAACGGCCGTTACACGCGCGCGCTGGCCGGCGGCGGCGCCAACCGGATCGCCACCAGCCCGCTGCCCACCGGCGGCCCACTGTTCGGCAACGCGGTGAACCCGCCCCTGGGCACCCGGCCCGCTTTTCCCGGCAAGGCGCCGCCGCTCCGCCGTGACGTTCCGTGCTACCAGAACCCGGCGCCCGACCTCAACCGGGTGGTCACCGGAGGCACCCCGTGAAACGCGCGATCCGCACCCACAGCCGGGACTTCATCGCGATCATCGTGCTGTTCGCGCTGGCCTGCGGGGTGACTGCGTACATCTTCTACAACGAGCCCGCGTTCACGTTCGGGCAGAGCTACTACACGGTCAAGGCCAGGTTCTCATCGGCCGCGGCGGTCACCTCGGGGCAGGGCCAAACGATCGACATCGCGGGCGTTCAGGTGGGCAACGTCGGCGGTGTGGAGCTCCAGGGTGGGACCGCGATCGTGTCCATGAACATCTACCGGCAGTACATGCCGATCTACAACAACGCGACCGTGCTGCTGCGCCCCCGCACGCCGCTGAAGGACATGTATCTGGCCCTGGATCCGGGGAGCAGGGACCACGGTGTGGTGTCAAACGGCGGCACCCTCCCGATGGGCGCGACCAACCCAGACGTGGACTTCAGCCAGATCCTCCAGGCGCTGGACGCCGACACCCGGGATTACCTGCTGCTGCTGCTGTCCGGTGGGGCCCAGGCGTTCGGCCGCAACGGAGGTCCGATCAGTGTGCCGCAAGCCCTCCAGGTGGCCAACCTGCGCGGAATCTTCAAACGGTTTGTCCCGCTGGATCGGGAAACCAAGACGTTCACGCAGCTGCTGGCCCAGCGGCAGGGGGACATTCGTGGCTCGATCAACGGCCTGCAGAAGGTGGCCAACGCCCTAGGCCGGGTCCAGGGCTCCCTGACCTCGCTGATCAACTCGTCGAACACGAACTTCGCCGCGATCTCCTCGCAGTCCGCTGCCCTCGAGGAGGGACTGACCCTGTTGCCGGACACGCTGCACCAGACGACGATCACGTTCCAGAAGCTCCGCGGATTCGGGCTCGCATCGACCGCATCGGCCAACGCCAACCTGCCGTTCGCCCGGGCGCTGGGCCCCGCGCTCCAGGCCGCCCAGCCGCTGTTCCGCGACACCACTCCGGTGATCCGGAACCAGCTGCGGCCATTTGCCGTGGCGGTTCAACCTCTGGCGAGGATCCTGGCCCCGGGCGCGGAGAAGCTGGCCCAGGCCACGCCTCACCTGGTCAAGGCGTTCTCAGTGCTCAATGCGCTGTTCAACGAGCTGGCCTACCAGCCTCCTGGCTCCGAGCAGGGATATCTGTTCTGGGGCTCGTGGCTAGGCCACATCGTCAACACGGCGACCAGCCTGACCGACGCCCATGGCGCGGCGCTGAATGGGATCTTCATGGCTGATTGCTCCGAGCTGCGGCTGTTCGAGGTCACGCTGACGCAATCGACGCCGTCACTGGCCGCGCTGCTCAATCTGCTCAACGCTCCCGACTACTCGGCCACGCCCGGCGTCAAGAACGGGCTCTGTCCGATCGGATGACCAAACAGGCCCCCAGTCCCGTACGGATCTTCACCATGCTGGCCTTCGCGGGGTCGTGCGTGGGCCTGCTGATCTTCCTATGGATCTCGTTTGGCGGCGCAACTCCGTTCGCTGGCCGGGGTTATAGGCTCGTGGCGGAGTTCAACCAGGCCACTGCGCTAGCCACCCAATCGGACGTACGGATTTCTGGCGTCAGTGTGGGCAAAGTGATTAGCGTCGGACTTGATCGTCAGACGGGTAGAAACCGTGCGGTGATCGAGATCCAGTCCCGGTTTGCCCCCCGCCCGGCCGATACCCAGGCCATTTTGCGAGCCAAGACATTGCTAGGCGAGACCTACATAGAGCTGACCCCGGGCTCCCGCACCGGACCAACGATTCCCGACGGCGGGTCGATCCGGCAAACCCAGATTGCCCCCACCGTGCAGCTGGATCAGATCCTGTCGGCGTTTGACCCCACCACCCGGGAGGCGTTTCGGGTCTGGCAGCAGCAGGACGCGATCGCCCTGACCAACCGGGGCGAGAACCTGAACGCCGCAATCGCAGAGCTGTACCCGTTTGCCAGCAACGTGGATGCAGTGTTGACAGTGCTCCGCCGTCAGGGCGGGGCCACCCGGACGTTCCTGCGTGACACCGGAGTCGTGTTCTCCTCGCTGGCCGCCTCGCCAGCCCAGCTGCAGGGTTTCATCCGCAACTCGAACGCCACGTTTGCCGCCACCGCCGCCGAGGCCAACTCGCTGGCCGCGACGATCCAGGCCTTCCCGGCGTTCCTGCGGCAGACTCGGTCCACGCTCGACCGGCTCACCGTGTTCAGCCGGAACGCCGATCCGCTGATCAACGAGCTCAAACCGGCGGCCGACCAGCTCAGCCCGGCTCTGCAGCAGACCGTCACGCTAGCCCCCGAGTTGCGGACCCTGATGACCAATTTGGCCCCGCTCACCCAGGCTTCGGCGGCGGGTGTGCCCGCCCTGGCTCGGTTCTTCACCTCCATCACCCCGTGGCTGGCCCGCGCGAAGCCATATCTCGGTGGGCTGATCCCGATCATCAACTACATCAATACCTACCGGCGGGAAGTGGCCGGGTTCTTCGCCAATGGCACGGCAACCACTCAGGGCACCGGAGGCAACGCGGCCCAGACCCACGAGCTGCACTATCTCCGCATCTCCAACCCGGTCAATCCGGAGATCCTGACCGAGCAGCCGGGCCGGTTGAACAGCAACCGGGGTAACCCGTACATGGTTCCCGGCGGCTTCGATCAGCTGACCAGCGGCCTGTCGGTGTTCTCCGGGAATCTGTGCACGAGTCGCGCGCAGCCGACGATTGGGGCGTCCGTGAATGCCACCTCGGCCGACATTCTGCGCAACGTCTACTTCACGTCCAAGCCGGGTGGGCCGCCCTGCAAGGCACAAGCCCCGTTAGGGTCTCGCACCACCGGGCAGAACCAAGACTTCCCCCATCTGAACGCGCTTCCATGACACGGCCGGTACGCGCATATCCAAACAACCCGTCGGAATTCCAAAGGAGGAGTCCATTGAGACGGATCATCATCATCGGGACGGCACTCGCCGTGCTCGGTGTTTCGGCCGCGGCTTACGCCGCGTCGAACTTCAACAACTACAGCGGTAGCAAGCTCGCCATCTCCAAGGGCAGCAAGCTCGGCATGGTGGAGAAACTCAAGGCCGGCGCCCCCACCGGGGATCGGGCCGCTCCGCTGATCAACATCAAGGTCAAGATCGCCAAGGTCAAGCTGGACGCCGGCAAGCTGCCGGTGTGCACGGATGCCAAGATCGAGTCGAACAAGACCAGCCCGACTGGAGGCTGCCCCAAGGGGTCGCTCATCGGCACGGGCACGACCACCGCTCTCCTGGGCCCGTCGAGCGACCCGTCGGCGAGTAAGGGCACGCCGTGCTCACCCCACATCAACGTGTTCAGTGGCGGTCCGAAGACGCAGGTGTTCTACTTCTGGACCAAGAGCGCGACGGACTGCGGCGGCCTGACCACAGGCGCCACGGCGCCGTATGACGGTCACATCTCCTACTCCGGTGGGAACGCGATCATCAACGTCCCGCTGCCTCCGGACATCTCGACCAAGGTGGCGAACCAGCCGGGTCTGTATGGCTCACTGGTCGCCCAGACCATCAACTACGCCAAGTCGGCTTCCGGCAAGTCGTACATGGTCAACAACGGTTGCAAGGGCAAGCGTGCCTGGTCGATCACATTCACCGCGACTAAGTACGGCGGTGGTAACGAGACGCAGACCGTCAAGGGGACCAGCCCCTGCTGATCTGACGTTACGCATTGCGGCCTTCGCGCCGCCGGGAGCTCCCAAGCTCCCGGCGGCGCAGCCGCTTAAGGGGGCGTTGGGGGCGGTTGGGGTGTTGTGGGGGCGCGGCTTGGCGCGGGCGGGGCGGGGCTTGGCGCGGGCGCGGCACGCCACACCCCACCTCGGCACAGGGCTGAGTTGGCGGGCGTCCGCCTTTCGGACGCCCAGTTGGCACCCCCGGTTTTGCAGTGAAGGTGAGTCGCGCCGCGTCCGGCGGCTCCGCGCCCGGCCGAGGTGGCCAAACCACGACCCACCCCTCGCGGCGGCGCGGCGTGCGTCGTGGCTTCGACACTGGAGCGCGAAAGTACGCCTAACCCCTCGGCCCGAGCTGGGGTGCGTCGCAGCTTCGCGTGGGGCTCCGCCCGGCGCGTCGCCGGGCGCGCGTGCTGCTTAGAGCGACGTGGTCAGCGACGTGCTCTTGCCGCTGGCGTCTGTGACGCTGACGTGCAGCTGGGGATGCTTAGGGCCGTGCTTCTTGGCCACCAGCAACGGAGCGCTGAGCTTGATCGAGATCGCGTTGGCCGGCGCCCTGAGCGCCACGATCAGCTTGTTGCCGCGCAGCGTGATCTTCTTGGCGCCGTGCACCGACAGGCCACGCTTCAAACCAAGAGGATTGAACTTGAGGCCGGCGGGCCGCGCCAGGGTGAACGACTTGAGCTTCGCCCCGCCCTTGGCCAGCTGGATGCGGAGCACTGGCTTGCCGGCGGCCAGACCCGACAGCGAGGCGTTCGAGATCGTTGGCTTAGCCGGCTTGGGGGGTGGGCAGCCGATGACCGTCACCTGCTGGCTGACCTTGACCACCGCCCCGTTCTGGCCGGTGAAGCTGCCCACGGCGGTGCCCCCGGGTGGGGTGCAGTTGGTGTTCTCGAGCGCGTGGGGGCCGCCGAACAGCGTTACCACCAGGCTGGTCTGTGGTACGTCCGGCACCCCGTTGAACGTGACCGTATGAGTCGGGAGGCTGACCGTGCCTACCAGCTTCAGCGCGTTCGGCGCGGGGAATTGCAGCGTTAGCGTCGGTTGCAGCGGGGTCCCGGTCAGGTACGCATTCCCGGTAAGCGGAGCAGGCGTCAACGGTGAGGTCGCGGTGACCGTCCCCACCGCCGTCGTGGTGTTCTGGTTGACCAGCGAGCCGTTGAAGTTTGGCGCCACCGCCGGCC
>DATKRM010000109.1:0-8973 GCA_035532195.1 Solirubrobacteraceae bacterium | reverse complement strand
ATCCGGTGACGTTGAACCTTGAGCCGCAGGCCGCTGCCGCGGCGGTCACCGAGCGCACCGCGGGGCTGCTGCCGGTCCACGTGTTCGGGTATCCCGCCGACCTAGATGCGTTGGAGGCCATCGGACCGCCAATCGTGGAGGACGCGTGCGAGGCGCTGGGCGCGGTCTATCCGGACGGCAAGCCGGTGGGGGGACGGGGCCATCCGGCGGCGTTCGGGTTCTACGCCAACAAGCAGATCACCACCGGCGAGGGCGGGATGCTCACGACCGGTGATCCCGAGCTCAAGCAGCGCGTTGACTGCGAACGAAACCAAGGCCGGGCGCCGGACATGGGCTGGCTGGACCACGATCGCCTGGGCTATAACTACCGGCTGTCGGATATCGCCTGCGCTCTGGGTCTGGCTCAGCTCGAGCGCTTGGAAGACATGCTGACCGGGCGGGCGCGGGTGGCCGCGCTGTACGGGGAGGCACTGGCCGACGTCGAGGGCCTGGAGCTCCCCTGTCCGGATACGGGGGGCGCGCGCCGGGGCTGGTTCGTGTACGTGGTGCAGTTGCCGCGCGGGCAGGATCGGGACGACGTGGTCCGGGCGCTGGCCGAGCGCGGCGTGCCCAGCAAGCCCTACTTCCCGGCCATCCACCTGATGAGCTATTACCGCGAGCGCTTCGGGCACCGGGAGGGTGAGTTTCCGGTGTGCGAGGACGTCGCGGCGCGCTCCATCTCGCTGCCGTTCTTCCCGGAAATGGGGGCCAGCCAGGTCGAACGGGTCAGCGCGGCCTTGCTAGGCGTTTTGGCCAGCCGGGCCGGTTCGACCGCGTGAATTTCGGCCGTTTTTCGTCCGCCAGTTTTCACCAGCCGTCTACGTTTTCCAGTTGTGCGAAGGAGCAGGGGAGGCCAAACAGCGGTGGCTGCGCTGGCGACGGTGTGTGCGCTGAGCTTGCCTGCGGCCGCCTGGGGTGATTTCCCCTACACCGGGCCGGGCGGCAAGCTGTCTGACCCCACCACCTGGAAGCTGCCACCGGGCGTGGCCCCGAGCAACTTCGGCGACAACTGGAAGTTCGCCGCCACGCCGGAGAACAACCCCCAGAGCCAGGCCACGGTGAACGGCAAGGCCGACGAGCTGTGCGGGATCCGTGGGATGAGCATTGTGGACGCGAACGCCAGCTTCCCGGCCGGCACTAGCTCGTGCGTGGCCGCGGGCAGCCCGGTCAACACCGCGTTCGAGCAGACCCTCGGCCGGCCCGACGTGCTGATCTCCGAGCTCGACTCAGGGATCGAGTGGAACAACGCGGGGGCCATGGCGGCCGTGCGCAAGAAGTATTGGATCAACCCGGGCGAGCTGCCCGCGCCCAGGGTCGATCTGCCCCAGACCTTCGACCCGTCGACCGGAGTGAACTGCGCCGCGCACGCCGGTGCGGTGGGCTCAGGCGGTGACTACGACAAACAGGGGGGCAAGCCGGGGCCCGGCGGCTCGATCCCCTATGACGTGCTCGGGCAGGGAGTGTTCAATGTCCTCGACTACGCCTGCGACTCCCGGGTGGCCGCGGTGGTCACGGGCCCGGGCGGGCGGCACGACCTGCGGCACGGCCCGCCGGGGATGCTGATTCCGGAGGATCTGATCCTGGCCTTCTCCGATGGCATCGACCACGACGGCAACGGCTACGCCAACGATATCGCCGGCTGGAACTTCGTGGACAACAACAACGACCCCTACGACGACGTGCAGTACGGGCACGGCACGGGGGAGGTCCAGGACTCGGCCGGCGAGGCCAACACGAACTCCACCCTCGGCACCTGCCCGAACTGCATGATCACCGAGCTCCGAGTCGGCGAGTCGTTCATCGCCGACGTCAACCGCTTCGCCCAGGCGGTCCTCTATGCCACCGATGTCGGCGCGTCGGTCATCCAGGAGCCGCTGGGCACGCTCAACAACTCCTCGTTCGCCCGCCAAGCGGTCCAGTACGCCTACCACCACGGCACGGCGGTGATCGCGTCGGCAGCCGATGAGGCGGCCGAGCACAACAACCAGCCGTCAGCGCTGCCGGACACGATCGTGGTCAACTCGGTCAACAAGTACTCGACCGAGACCACCGCGCCGCCGTCGTACCTACAGCTCAACGGCTGCACCAACTTCGGGCCCAAGGTCACGGTGTCGGTGTCGAGCTCATCCTGCTCGTCCAACGCCACTGGCCTGGGCGCCGGCATCGCCGGGCTGATCTACAGCGCAGCCATCAACGCGGTGGCCGAGCGCAAGCTCAAACCCGCCGCCGACTGCACCCGCGTCGACGGCTCGCCGTGCCCGATCACGCCAAACGAGGTCCGTCAGCTGATCGCCTCGGGCAACATCGCCGGCGACCCGACGCCCGGGCAAAGCTCGGCCAGCAGCGGCACCACGCCGGCCGACGCCGGAACCGGAGGCCAGGCGGACGACATCAACTTCGCCCAGCAACCCGAACCCTCCTGCCAACCGGCGCCGGCCCCGACCTGCACCGATCCGAACGCCAACACGGCGTTCGCCGCCGACCTTTATGGAGGCCTGGATGGTCCCGCCCCGGACACGCGCCGGTATCACGCGCGCCAGGGCTTTGACGAGTTCTACGGCTACGGCCGCGTCAACGCCGACAAGGCGGTGGCCGCGGCGGCCAACGGGACCATCCCGCCCCAGGCGGACATCACGTCGCCCGACTGGTTCCAGCAGCTGGATCCGCACGCTCCGCAGATCCCGGTGGAGGGCTACGTCAACGCCCGCGGCCCCTACACGTGCCAGCTTCAGGCCGCGCCCGGGGCCGAGCCCAACAACGCCCAAGACTTCGACACCGCGGCCTCCAGCTGGTGCGACGGCAAGTCCGTGCACACCACGGCATTCACCGGCACGCTGGGCCAGATCGACACCGCCAAGCTGGAGTCCCGGTTCCCGGCCAACGTGCAGGGATTCGATGGCAACGAGAACGGCGGACTGGCCCAGACCTCCAACGGACGCCCCAATACCCGGCCCTATGCGTTCACCGTCCGAGTGGTGGTCACGAGCCCGCAGAGTTCAGGCCACCCGGCGATGACGGGAGAGGATCGGCGGCAGCTGTTCCTGCACCGGGACAAGGACATGCTGCCCGGCTGGCCCAAGGAGCTGCGGACCGACGGCGCCTCGAGCCCGCTGCTGATCGACCTGGCCGGAGACAACCGCAACCAGCTGGTGGTGGCCACCTCCGACGGGCAAATCCATGCCTACCAGCCCAATGACTCCGAGCTTCCCGGCTGGCCGGTGCACACGGAGCGGCTACCGCTGCACACCGGCGCTCCGGCCTACTCACGGCTGGGCACCGACCACTCGTGCGCCGTGCTCGGCGCCCTGGCCGGCGGCGACCTGTTCCACGACGGGCGGATCGAGATCGTCGCCGACGACAACTGCGGGAACGTGTACGCCTGGGACTCGCGGGGCCAGCTCGTATTCCAGCAGCACTCCAACCCCGTGTGGTCCGGCGCGCCGCTGCAGCCGTTCCACACCGTCCGCCAGGGCCCACGCGACCGCACCGAAGCCGGCTTCCTGTCCTCCCCCGTGCTGGCCCACCTGGACGGCAATGCCGGCGGACGACTCGACATCATCGCGGCCGGGGACGATCGCCATCTTTACGCCTGGCAGCCCGATCCGAGCAACCTCGCCGGCTCGGCGATGCCTGGATTCCCCGTGCTGGTGGCCGATCCGGACAAGCTCACCGCGATCGATCCCATCACCAACCACCTCACCTTCTCGACCACCCGGGCCAAACCCAACCCCGGGATCTCCGAGGATCAGGGCAAGATCATCGACACGCCAGCCGTGGCCGCGATTGATGGCTCCGGCAAGCCGTCGATCCTGATCGGCTCCAATGAGGAGTACACGGCGAACACCGGCGACGAGGGTCCCATGAACGCCGGGGCGATCGGCTCCGCCTCGCTGGCGGGAGTCGGCGCCAGCGGCCTCCTGACACCGGGCAACGGGCGCGTATACGCGATCAAGCCCACCGGCGGCTCGGTCACCTGCTCGGGCGGTACGTGTAGCTCGGACGCGTTCCAGCCCGGCTGGCCGGTGAAGATCGGGATCGTCGACGAGGGCCTCCTGCCCGACGTGGGCGAGGGCATCAACGGTTCACCTGTGGTCGCGCCGCTCACGTGCCCGAGCGGTGGCAGCGGACCCAAGGTCGGCGTGACCCCGGACGGCGGTCCGGGCTACATCCTCAACCCGGACGGAAGCTCCTGTTACGGGAAGGACCCGCAGGGTCAGGACAACACGCTCAACACCGACTTCAGCCAGGGCCCCGGCCAGTACGACCATCCGGCATTCGCCGCCGTGGGCTATCCCGCGTTCGGGACGCTCGACGGCAAGACCACGAGCTTCTTCGCCCCGGAGAGCGGGCTGATCCGGGCGCTAGACATCGCGCTCAACGACTATCAGGGCGGCCAGGACTTCCTCGGCGGATGGAATCCCACTTCCGCGCAGCAGCTGCCCGGGTTCCCGGCCGAGGTCAATGACCTGCAGTTCCTTACCGGGCCGGCTATCGGCCAGATCACCGGCGGGCCGGGGCAGGAAGTGATCGGCGGCACCGCCTCGCTGGACCTGGCGGCGTTCAATGCCGCCGGCCTGGCGGCCGGCTCGGCCTGGCCCAAGCTGACCGGTGACTGGACGATCGCCACTCCCACGCTGGGCTCGTTCGGGACGCTGGACACCTCCGGGTCGGCCCACAAGGACGTGGTCTCGATTACGCGGTCGGGCACGGTCGCGGTGTACTCGACGCCCGCCTCCGCCTGCTCGCCCAGCTCCTCGCCGCGCTACCACCACGACGACTGGAACTCGGGCAACTACACCACCGAGGCGATCACACCCGGCAAGCCGGTCCACGCGCGCCTGCGGCACAGGGTGCTGTCGTTCACCGCCCCGGGCGCTGACCTGTTGTGCGGCACCGCATCGAGCTACCAGGTCGTCAACTCCGGCAGCCCCATCACCCCTGAGAACTTCTCGCAGGCCACCTCCGTGTCCGGCGCCCCGACTCCGGCCGCGGCCGGGAGCGGGCAATCGTTCCAGCTCCCCGCCGGGACGAAGGGCTACGTGGCGATCCGCGCGGTGAACGCGGCCGGGAACGTCGGCCTTCCCGAAGTCGTGCGGGTGCGCTAGATGGGTCCGCGGCGTGGGTTTCTCCTAGCTGCCCTGCTGTGTCTGAGCGCGGCGGCACCCGCGTCGGCCACCGCCTACCACTTCCGGGCGGGCGCGGCCCGGGTCGATACGACCCCGCCGCTGGCCGGCACCGCGGCCGGCGATCAGGCTAACCGGCAGTTTGCCCCCGGGTTTGCCGCGTGCTCGGCCGCGGCGTTCCCAACCCAGGGGCGGTTCGCCCTCCAGGAGCCGTTCAACGACCTCAACGGCGATCAGCAGTGGGATGCCGGCGCCGATCTGAACCACGGGCCGAACGGGCAGAAGCCCGACCCGCTGTGTGATGTCAACGCCAACGGACGCTGGGACGGCCTGTACGCCGACAACGAATGGGGCCCGATCACCGGGGTGCATGACCCGATCGACGTCCGTGCCGTGGCGATCTCCGATGGGCACCACCCACCCCTGGTGTATGCGTCAGTCACCGCAATCGGGGTGTTCGACTACTACACCGAGCAGGCCCGCTGGGATCTTCTGCGTCGCTACGGAATCCACGCCACGCTGGTGGTGAGCGCCAACCACAACGAGAGTTCACCGGACACCATCGGCCTCTATGGGCCCCTGGATACGCCTCTGGGGGTGGGTGTCCGCTCGGGGATCGACGAGTACTACATGCGCTTCCTCGACGATCGCATCGCCCGAGCCGGAGCTGCCGCCGTGCACAACCTGAGGCCGGCGTTGCTCTATGCCAACCAGGTCGAAGGTCCCATCCCCAGCGGCACCTCAGGAAACACATATCCGCTGCTCACCGGCCTGCGGGAGCGCATTTCCGATCAGTTCCCCACCGCGGTCGCGCTGCCCAAGGATGACCGGGTCGCCGCCGTGGATCCCAAGATGGGGGTCCTCCAGGCGCGAGACCCGGGCGGCACCCCGATCTTCACCGTGATCAGCATCGCCGCGCACAACCAGGAGATGGGCAACGCCGGGGGCGCGATCAGCGCCGATTGGCCCGGAGCGATGGTGCAGGCATTCGACGCGCACTCACCGGGGATGGCGATGTTCCTGGTGGGCGACAACGGGTCGATGGAGGACCCGGAGACCGATCCCACCGTCATCCCGGGAGGCTCCGAGAACCACTCCAGCGTGACCACGCAGTACAAGCAGGCCGTGGCCACCGGCCAGCAGTTCGCCACTCTGGCGCAGCAGGCCGCGGGCAGCGCCGTCCAGCTGGAGGCCGGTCCGGTCACGCTGACGCGCAAGCAGATCTGCGTGCCCCTGGAGAACAACGGATTCGTCGCGCTGGCCGCGGCAGGAGAATTCGGCCGCCGCCAGGCTTGGGCGTGTGATCCCAACGGCCGGCCTTTAGCGCCGGTTCCCAACGGTTCGATCGCGCCGACCGCCGGAGCCAATTTCCGCACGTTCGTTAGCTACGCCAACCTCGGCCCGGACCTGCAGCTGATCGACAACCCAGGCGAGGCCTTCCCGGCGCTGATGCTGGGCAGCCCGTTCGGCGTCGAGGACCAGAGCTGCAGCCGGCCCAATCCGGCCGTGCCCACCTGGCATGCGCGAGCGCTGTTCCGCTTCCAGGTCGGTCTGGCCGACGACCTGATGGGCTATCTCATACCGGCCTGGGGCTTTGCCAGCGGAACGCCGGGGCTGTTCAACAACGACACCTGCTACCAGGACATGAACGGGCACGGGCACAAGCTTGAGTCCGAGTCGGCCGGGCCTACGTCCGCCAACGACATCGCCAACGCCCTGGCCCAGATGCTCGACGCCAAGCCAGATCCCAGCGCCCAAATTGTCCAGGGACGGTTCGTGCTGGCCAACGGCTCTTACGCCCGCTGGCCCACCGGCGCTGCCGGGGTACTGATTCCCGCCTCGGGCAGCTCCGGGCTGGATCCGGCGAGCGGCCTATTGATCGGCGGCCCCGGCACGAGCGGGTTTGGCGCGCGCCAGGTAGACCAGCACGGAGTGTTCATGGACTACGACGGCCAGCCCCAGGCCCATCCCGACGTGACCACGCGGGGGATCATGGTGTTCGCTCCGGACGGGTGCGTCACCGCCCGGTACTACCTGAACGTATTCCCCACGCTCGACACCTCGCACCAGCTGGGCCCGGCGGCCAGCGGAGCCGCCGTGCTGCCGACCAGCCCCTGTCCCGCGCTTTCGCGACGGGGAGTGCCTGAGGTCCAGCCCGGGGCAGCCGCCGCCGCCGGCCTCCCGGTGGCCGCGAGCTACCCGTAGACGCCGCGGGGGCCAGGTACGCTGGCGGGCTCCATGTCCCGCTTCGCCCAGCCCCCCGACGACGCCTTCCGGGCGCTGAACGACTCGATCTCGTTCGACATCCGCCTGGGCCCCTACGACGTCCGCCAATCCCGGGCCCACGCCACGATGCTGGCCGCTCAGGGGATCATCTCGGAGGCCGAGCGGGATGAGCTCCATCGGGGTCTCGAGCAGGTGGAGCGCGAAATGGAGTCGGGGTCATTCCTCCTCGCGGACGGCGACGAGGACGTTCATATGGCGATCGAGCGGCGGCTGACCGAGATCGCGGGTCCGGTGGGTGGCAAGCTCCACACCGCCCGGTCACGTAACGACCAGGTGGCCACCGACCTGGCCCTGTTCGTGCGTGATCAGGCCGACCAGCTGGGGGAGGAGATCAGCGCGCTGGGAGACGCTCTGGTCGCGCTGGCAGAGTCGCACCTGGATTGGCCGATGCCCGGCTATACGCATCTCCAGAGGGCGCAGCCCGTGTACCTGAGCCATCACCTGCTGGCTTATGTGTGGATGCTGCTGCGTGACCGCGAGCGGTTTAGGTTTGCCGCTGGGGCCGCCAGCGTGCTGCCGCTGGGGGCCGGCGCGCTGGCCGGGGTCAACTTCGACACCGACCGGGGGCTGGTCGCCCGCGAGCTCAGTTTTGCCAGCGTGGCTGAGAACTCGATCGATGCCGTTTCCAACCGGGACTTTGCGCTGGATTTCCTGGCCGCCGCCGCCACCTGTGGCACCCACCTGTCCCGCCTGGGCGGCGAGCTGGTCCTGTGGTCAACCGAGGAGTTCGGCTTCTGCGAGCTGTCGGACGCCTGGGCCTCCGGCTCCTCGATCATGCCCCAGAAGAAGAACCCGGACGCGGCCGAGCTGCTTCGGGCCAAGGCACCGCGGATCGCCGGCCACCTGCTGGCCCTCCACGGCGTGATGCACGGTCTTCCCCTGACCTACAACAAGGACCTGCAGGAGGACAAGGAGCACCTGTTCGACGCTGCGGACACGCTCCGTCTGGGTCTGGCCGCCGCGCGGGGGATGCTGTCCTCGATCAAGTTCAACCACGACGCGCTCGAGCAGGCGGCGGGCGACGAGTTCCTGGCCGCCACCGACGTGGCCGATCTCCTGGTCAGGCGGGGGGTGCCGTTCCGCGAGGCCCACGGTGTCGTGGCCGGGCTGGTCCGTTCCGCGTTGGAGCAGGGCAAGACGCTATCCGAGCTCTCACCCGACGAGTTGACCCGGCATTCGCCGCAGCTCGACGAGGAGTTCTACGCAGTGCTGCGCGACCAGGCGTGGCTGGAGAGCAAGGTCTCCGAGGGCGGGACCAGCCTCACGCGGGTGCGCGAGCAGCTTGACCGAGCCCGGACGGCCCTGGCCGGCCCGCGGTGAACCCGGAGTTCTACGACCGTCCGGTGGTGGAGGTGGCGGCCGACCTGATCGGCTGCGTGGTGTGGCACCGGGGCGGCGCTGGCGTGATCGTGGAGACCGAGGCCTACCACGAGTCAGAGCCGGCCTGCCACGCCTACGTCGGGCTCACGGCCCGGACGGCGACGCTGTTTGGGCCTCCGGGAAGGGCTTACGTGTATCGGTCCTA
>DATKRM010000108.1:0-9998 GCA_035532195.1 Solirubrobacteraceae bacterium | reverse complement strand
AGCCATGGACACGCGAGGAGCCCGCGCCGGTGGCCTACCGGCTGGGCGAGGACGTGAGCCATCCCACGTTCGGCGAGGGAGTGGTCACCGGCTTGGAGCCCGGAGGCATCGTGGTGATCCGCTTCAGCCGGGACCGCACCGAGCGCAAGCTGGTGGCCGACCTGGCGCCGATCGGCCGGCGGTAGTCGCTAGCGTCCGGCCCATGCCAGCGATCATCGACGGCAAGGCGGTGGCCGCCGACATCCGCGCTCAGGTGGCCGAGGAGGTCAGCCGGCTCCGCGAGCGAACCGGGCGCACGCCTGGCCTGGCCACGATCCTGGTGGGCGACGATCCGGCGTCCGCGGTCTACGTGTCCGGCAAACGCAAGGCGTCCGCCGAGGTGGGCATCGCCGACTTCCACCGCCAGCTGTCCGCCGAGGCCAGCCAGGATGAGGTCGCCTCGGTCATCGAGGAATGCAACCGCGATCCGGCGATCAGCGGCATCCTGCTGCAGCTGCCCGTGCCGGCGGGGCTCGATGGCCCGGCACTGACCGCCCTGATCTCCCCGGACAAGGACGTGGACGGGCTGACCCCGATCAGCGCCGGGCGTCTGCTCAAGGCCACGCCGGGCCTGCGCCCGTGCACCCCGCTGGGGATCATCGAGCTGCTCGACCGCTACGACGTGGCGCTCGAAGGCGCCGAGGCCGTGGTGGTCGGACGCTCCGACCTGGTGGGCAAGCCCGTGGCCCAGCTGCTCCTGCAGCGCAACGCCACGGTCACGATGTGCCACTCCCGAACCCGTGACCTGGCCGGCGTGTGTGCCCGGGCGGACGTGCTGATCGTCGCGGTGGGGGTGTCGGGGCTGATCGGACCCGAGTTCGTCAAGCCCGGGGCAGCGGTCATCGACGTGGGTATCAACCGCACCCCGGATGGGCTTCGCGGCGACGTGAACTTCGATGCGGTGCTGGAGCGGGCGGGACTGCTCACGCCGGTGCCCGGCGGGGTGGGGCCGATGACGATCGCCATGCTCCTGCGCAACACGCTGACCGCGGCCTCGCTACACGAGCCGGTGCCTGCGCCCGCGCGATGAGGTCCGACCGCGGCGAGCTGCTCAGCACCGCCTGCGCCCTCGGCTTGCTGGTGTGCATGTTCGTGTTCGCCTGGTACGGCGGCGATGGGATCCCGGGCATCACCCCTCGGGACCGGCTGGTGTGGACCCAGAACGCCTGGGAGGCTCTGGCCATCGTCCGCTGGGTGATGCTGGCCACGATCGTCACCGTGGTGGGTTCTCTGGTCCTCCACCTCAATCAGCGCTCGCACGGCGCGCGGACCAACACGAGCCCGTTCGTGGTGCTGCTGGGCGCCGCCACCGCCCTCCTGCTGATCTATCGGGTCCTCATCGATCTGCCTGCGGCCAACCGAGTGGTGGATCAGAAGCTCGGAGCCGTGCTGGGCGTGCTGCTCACGCTCGGGATCGCCGCCGGAGGGCTGCGCTCGCTCCGGGAGGAGCGACTGAAAGAGCGCGCCCAGCGCCGCCGACGCCTGGTTTCCCGCCGCAAGGAGAGCTAGTGTTCACGGCGAATCTGGGATCAAAAGGAGAGGGCCTATGGATGCGTCAAGAGTGAGCCAGGGCCAGCTGATCGCTGGCGCGGCTGGAGTCCTTCTGTTCGTTTCGCTGTTCTTTCACTGGGGCGGCGGTCAGAACGCGTGGGACGCTTTCTCGTTCGTGGAGATCTGGCTTCTGCTGACGGCGCTGGCGGCCGTGGCGTGGGGCCTGCTACCCGCGTTCGGCGTCGAGCTCGCGTTGCCGGCGGAGTCGGGGTACATCGTTGCCGGCCTGGGTATGGCGGCGCTCGGATGGTCGTTCGGGCTGGAGACCGAGGTTTCCGGTGCGATTGGCGTGTGGCTGGCGATCATCGCCGGGCTGGGCATCGCCTTTGGCGGCTTCTCCGCGGTTCGGGCACCGGCGTCCCCCGCGCCCAGGCGCCGCACGGCTCCGCCTCCGCCTTCGCCACCGCCGGCTGGGGGGGCGCCGCCTTCAGGGCCGCCCACGCCCTGAGGCTCTTCCTGATCGACAGGCCAGATGCGGCTCGATCGGCTTCGCTGGCCTGAGTGGCTGATCGCCACCAGCGGCGTGCTGCTGCTGGTGGCGATACTGGCGCTGCCCTGGTATCGGGGCAGCCACGGGTCGCTGAACGGGTGGCAGGGTATGACCCATCTGCGCTGGGTGCTGGTCGTGACCGTCGCTCTGGCCCTGATCACGGCGCTGGCCCAGGCGGCGCAGCGCTCGCCGGCGATTCCGGTCACCCTGACCGTGTTCTCCGGCTTCGCCGGGGCGGCCAGCGCGGTGGTGCTGATCTACCGGGTGCTGGCCGACCCTCCGGGTGGGTCGCGCCAGGCCGGGGGCTTTGTGGCTCTGGTCGGCACGCTGGGCATTCTGTACGCCAGCTGGCAGTCGTTGCGCACCGACGGGGTAGCGGAGGCGGATGGACCTGGGCAGATCCCGGTCATCAAGCCGGCCGCGAGCACCGGGGTCCGTCCCGGTGGTGCCCCCGATTCCTAGAATGCCGGGGGCATGCTCGATCGCGCGCAGGTGCTCCACGTGGCCCGGCTGGCTCGCCTGGAGCTGACCGACCCAGAGATAGAACAGATGGCTGCCGAGCTCTCGAAGGTGCTCGAGCACTTCGAGAAGATCGGCGAGCTGGATCTCGAGGGCGTGCCGCCCACGTCGCACGTGGTAGAGGTCACCGACACATTGCGGCCGGACGAGCCCGAGGCCTCGCTGCCCGCCGAGGTGGTGCTGGCCAGCGCGCCGGAGCCACTGGAGGGCGGATTCGGGGTACCAAGCCCGGGGCAACCAGAGGAGTGACCGACCTCCTCGACCTGACTGCGGCGCAGGCCGCAGACCGCATCCGCGCCGGGGATCTCGACCCGCGGGAGCTGTTCGAGCACTACCGGTCGCGCGCGGCCGCCGACGAGCTGAACGCGTTCACCTGGGTGGCCGATCAGGCGCCTTCGGCGCCCGGGGATGGCCGGCCGCTGGCCGGCGTGCCTGTCGCGGTCAAGGACCTGTTCTGCACCCAGGGGGTTCCGAGCCAGGCCGCATCCAAGATCCTTGAGGACTACCGCCCGCCGTACACGGCGACTGTGGTGCGCAACCTGGCCGAGGCCGGCGCGCCGCTGCTGGCCAAGACCAACCAGGACGAGTTCGCCATGGGCTCCTCGAACGAGAACTCGGCCTACGGACCGGTGCTCAATCCCTGGGATCGCCGGCGGGTGCCCGGGGGATCCTCAGGCGGGAGCGCTGCCGCGGTGGCGGCCGGTAGTGCGCCGTGGGCGATCGGCACCGACACCGGCGGCTCGATCCGCCAGCCGGCTGCGCTGTGCGGGGTGGTGGGGCTCAAGCCGACCTACGGCGCCTGCTCGCGCTACGGAATGATCGCGTTTGCCTCCTCGCTCGATCAGGCCGGGCCGCTGACCCGGGACGTGACCGACGCCGCACTACTGCTGGCCCATATGGTGGGCCGGGACCGCCACGACTCGACGTCGGTGGAGTTCCCTGGAGGCATCGAGGCGCCGCGGGCCGAGCGGCTGGATGGGATTCGTCTGGGCGTGCCCGAGGAGCTGACCGGCTCGGAGGGGGGCGTCGAGCCCGGGGTCCGGGAGCAATTCGATGCCACGCTGCGCCGGGCGGAGGAACTGGGGGCCACGATCGAGCCCTGCCGGCTGCCGCACGCCCCGCACGCGCTTTCCGCCTATTACCTGATCGCCCCCGCCGAGGCGTCGGCCAACCTGGCGCGGTTCGACGGAGTCCGCTATGGGCTGCGGTTGGGCGGCGAGGCCGACCTGGTCTCGATGTACGAGCAGACCCGGGGGAGGGGTTTTGGCCCCGAGGTCAAGCGGCGCATCATGCTGGGAACCTACGCCCTGTCCAGCGGCTACTACGACGCCTATTACGGGACCGCCCAGAAGGTGCGGACCAAGATCTCCGAGGACTTTGCCGCGGCCTTCGAACAGTTCGACCTGCTGGTCACGCCCACCAGCCCCTGGACCGCGTTCGAGCTGGGATCCAAGACCGACGACCCGCTGGCCATGTACCTGAACGACTTCTGCACGGTGCCCATGTCGCTGGCCGGGATCCCGGCCATCTCGATTCCCTGCGGGCTGAGCCAGGGGCTGCCCGTCGGGTTTCAGCTCGCCGGGCCAGCGTTCAGCGAGGCCCGGCTGCTCGACGCGGCGTTCGCGCTCGAACGGGCAATCGCATTCGATGGGAGCACTGCCCGTGTCTGACTACGAGCCGGTGATCGGCCTGGAGATCCACGTCCAGTTGAAGACCCAGACCAAGATGTTCTGCGGCTGCCGGGTCACGTTCGGCGATCCGCCCAACACCCACACCTGCCCCACCTGCCTGGGCCTCCCCGGGGCGCTGCCCGTGGCCAACCGGCGGGCGGCTCACTTCGGGCTGATGATCGGGCTGGCCCTGGGCTCGGACATCGCCGAGCGATCGCTGTTCCATCGCAAGAACTACTTCTATCCCGACAATCCCAAGGCTTACCAGATCTCGCAGTACGACATCCCGCTGTGCCGTGGCGGCCAACTCGGGGACGTGCGAATCCACCGCGTGCATCTGGAGGAGGATGCGGCCAAGCTCAACCACCTGGGTCAGAGCGGCCGCATTCACGGAGCCGAGCGGAGCTGGGTCGACTTCAACCGCTGCGGGACACCGCTGGTGGAGATTGTGACCGAGCCCGACATCCGCTCGGCCGAGCAGGCTCGGGAATGGCTGATCGTGCT
Source organism: Solirubrobacteraceae bacterium (assembly GCA_035532195.1). Lineage (GTDB taxonomy): Bacteria > Actinomycetota > Thermoleophilia > Solirubrobacterales > Solirubrobacteraceae > Palsa-465. Next base: position 5,225 of record DATKRM010000108.1, on the reverse strand, counting down.
GCGCGAGACCCTGCGCCAGCTCGGTGTCTCCGACGTGAACATGGACGAGGGCTCGCTGCGCTGCGACGCCAACGTGTCCGTGCGCCTGGGCGGGACCTCAGAGCTGGGCACCAAGACCGAGCTCAAGAACATGAACTCGTTCCGGTTTCTGGAACGGGGCGTCCGGGCGGAGGTCGAACGGCAGGTCGAGCTGCTGCGGGACGGCCGATCGGTCATCCAGGAGACGCTTCACTTCGATCCGGCCTCGGGGCAGCTGACGCCGCTGCGCTCCAAGGAGGAGGCCCACGACTACCGCTACTTCCCCGAGCCCGACCTGGTGCCGCTGGTCGTAAGCGAGCAGATGGTTGCGGACGCCCAGGCAGACATGCCGACAGAGCTACCGACCGAGCGGGCGGCCAGGTTCGAACGTGAGCTGGGGCTCGCCGCCGGCCGGGCCCGTGAGCTGGCGTTCCGGGCCGAACTGGGCAACTACTTCGAGCGGGCGCTGGCCGGCGATGGCGAAAGCGTGGACCCGGTCGCGCTGGCCAACTGGATCCCCCAGCTGGTGGAGCGGATCGGCTCTGACGCCGATCCCGCCGACTCCAAGGTGTCTCCGGAGAGTCTGGCCGGCCTGGCCGCGATGGTCAGCGCCAAGCAGGTCAGCCGCGATGCCGCCCGGGAAGTGCTGACGCTGCTGGTCCAGGAGGGCGGCGATCCCCGGACGATCGTGGAACGTGAGGGCTTGACCGCGCTGAGCGGCGAGTCGGACGGGCTCGACGAGGTGATCGAGCGGGCGATCGCGTCCGATCCCGACGCCGCCGAGCAGGTGCGGGCCGGGAATCTGAGGGCGATCGGGCCGCTCATCGGCTTCGTCAAGCGTGAGACCAAGGGACGCGCTGATGGCGCGGAGGTGACCCGGCTGATTCGTGAGCATCTGGAGGCTTAGGCGTAGGATCCACCGCCCACCGTCCCAGGAGGCCACTATGTCGCGATTGATCAGGATGGACCGGACCGGCCATAGCACGTTGGCGGAGTGGTCGGTCGATGATCCGGCCCGCGTCGAAGCTGCGGCCGCCAAATTCCGGGCCCAGCTTGAGCAGGGGTACTACGCGGTCGTCTCGGAGGGGCAGGGCCGCGCCGAGCAGGTGCGCGAGCTGCCGATCGACGCGCCGCTGGTCATCCTCCGCCGTCCGATCGCCGGAGGCTGAAACGGCGACGGGCGCGCTGCCGGAGCTCGCGAACGTCCCGTGGCGTCCGCGAGTCACAGAAACGTCCTTGCGACGCGCGGGCTATCTGTGGACCCTGTCCACGGTCGTGCTGGTCGTGCCGTTCCTCGGGGTGGCGGTGGGCCTCAGCGTCGCCAAGCCGCTGCTGATCCCGATCGGAGTGATCGCCCTGGCCCACGCGTGGATCATTCCTGAGCTGTACGCGGCCCGGGGGGCCGGCGTGCTGCGGCGGCGCCGGCGGACGCCCAGCGCGTCGGCCGAGCGAACCGCGCTCGGGCTGCTGGCTGACCTGCTCGATCACCCGGCACGCGAGCTGGCGCAGCGCACGGGCCTGGCGCTCGAGCCTGGCCGGTTCGGCGCATGGCTGATCGGCGAGGCGGGCGCGGTGCTGGTCCGGCCCGGGGGTCACCGCCTCCACTGCTACTGCGTGACCGTGCCGGAGCCAGGGCTCCCATCCGCGGACCGCGTCGCCCATCTCCTCCTGGCCCTGCGAGAGGACGAGGCCGGGTTTGCCACGATCGCCAATCTGGCGTTCTCCGGGGCGTCTTGGAGACTCCGTCGCCGACTCGGGCCACTGGCCCGGGACGCGGTGAGCGCCGCCGTGGACGCCGCGCGCTGAGTCAGGCGATCAGGCCCTCCGGACGGTCCGCTCATCAACTCTTTGTACGTCGGGCCAATGTGCGCTTTAGCCAACTGGCGCATCATCTTCGCCATGACCTACCCAGCCAGAACCTCCCGCGTCGTGCTCCTGGAAGACACGCGAGCGATGGCCAGCCCGGGTCCGCTGCGGCGTTACCGGCTGGCCCGACTGCAGCTCGACGGTCGTTCGGCGGATCCCGAGAAGCGCTTCGCCCACCTGAAGCGGATTTACGACTAGCCTCGCCGCCCGGAAGCGGTGCCGCCGGTCCCGCACCAAAGAGGTGCGTAAGAACGGTGGCCGGCCGCCCGACGGGCGCGGTAGGCTTTGGGCATGGAACAGGAAGTAGAAGCTCCTCGCCATCACGCGCCGATTCTGCGCCGGGTGTTCGCGGGCGCCGTGCTGATCATCGCCGTCGCCCTGGCCCTCAAGCTGGTGATCGGCTTTGTGATCGCCATCTTCTGGGTAGTGGTTGTGGCGGCGATCGCGATCGCGATTCTCTGGGCGCTCAAGACGCTGATCTGGTAACCGCGCCGTGGCCGGCGCGAGCTATGTGGTGATCTGCCTGGGCTTCGGCCTGGCCGGAGGGCTGGTGGGACGGATGAAGGGCAGCTCGTTCCTGCTCTGGTTCCTGATCTCGGGGCTGGTTCCGCTGTTCGGCCTGCTGGCCGCGGTCTTCTACCGGTGGGAGGACCGCGAGCTGCGCCGGCGCTGTCCCGAATGCGGCCGCGTAGTCAAGCTGCATGACGCCCTTTGCCGCTGCGGCACCGAGCTCGAGTACCCCGAGGTGGCGATTGCCTCCGAGGCCGCCACCCGGCAACGCGCAGCCTGAGAACAGCGGAAATCCGCTGGTAGACTCGCCCTTCTCATGCGTGCAGTCGATGCCCTGATGGAATGCTTGAAGGCTGAGGGTGTCGACGTCGTGTTCGGGCTTCCGGGCGGGGCCAACCTGCCCACCTACGACGCCTTCTACGACGCCGGCATCCGCCACATCCTGGTCCGCCACGAGGCCGGAGGCGGCCACGCGGCCGAGGGCTACGCCAAGGCCACCGGCAAGGTGGGCGTGTCCCTGGGCACCAGCGGCCCCGGCGCCACCAACCTAGTCACCCCGATCTGCGACGCGATGATGGACTCGGTGCCGGTGGTCTTCATCACCGGCCAGGTCCGCACCGAGCTGTTGGGCACGGACGGCTTCCAGGAGGCGGACACGATCGGGATCACCATGCCCGTGGTCAAGCACAGCTTCATGATCCAGCACCCGCTGGAGATCCCGCGCACCCTGCACGAGGCCTTCCACATCGCCCGCACCGGTCGACCAGGTCCGGTCGTGGTGGACATTCCTCAGGATCTCTCTCGGGCCGACATCCCGTATGAGCCGGTTACCGACGTCCACCTGCCCGGCTATCAGCCCACCATCGAGGGAAACCAGAAGCAGATTCGGCTGGCGGCCAAGGCCCTGGCCAACGCTCGGCGGCCTGTGGTCTATGCCGGCGGCGGCGTGGTCAGTGCTGGGGCGGCGGCCGAGCTCACCGAGCTGTGCCTGTCCGATCGCCTCCCCGTCACCTGTACGGTGATGGGGCTGGGGGCGTTCCCAGCCCCGCACGAGCAGTGGCTGGGCATGCTGGGCATGCACGGCACGCGCGCGGCCAACTACGCCATGGACGAGGCCGACCTGATCGTGGCCATCGGGGCGAGGTTCGACGACCGGATCACGGGCAAGCTGGACGAGTTCGCCCCCCGGGCCAAGTTCATCCACATCGACGTCGACCCGGCGGAGATCTCCAAGAACGTTCCCGCCCACATCCCGATCGTGGGCGACGCCAAGAACATCCTGCCCCGGCTCACGGCCGAGTACCGCGCCCTGGCGGCCGACCCGGCCCGGCTGGAGGAGTGGTGGTCACGGATCCAGGCCTGGCGCGAGCGCCACCCGCTGGCCTACGAGGACTCCAAGGACTCCGAGATCAAGCCGCAGTACATGATCCAGGCCCTGTACGAGGCCACCGGCGGGGACGCGATCGTCACCAGTGACGTGGGTCAGCACCAGATGTGGACCGCGCAGTACTTCCACTTCTCCCAGCCCCGGCGCTGGATCAACTCCGGCGGCCTGGGCACGATGGGCTTCGGCCTGCCGGCGGCCATGGGCGCCAAGGTGGGCTGCCCGGACCAGACCGTGGTCTGCGTGGCCGGCGACGGCTCGGTGCAGATGAACATGCAGGAGCTGGCTACATGCTCCGAGGAGGGCATCGCCATCAAGGTGTTCATCATGAACAACGGCTACCTGGGCATGGTCCGGCAGTGGCAGGAGCTGTTCTGGGACAAGCGCTACAGCCAGGTCGACATGGGCAAGTGGCCGGACTTCGTCAAGCTGGCCGAGGCCTACGGGGCGACCGGCATGCGCCTGGAGGACAAGCACACACTGGTCGAGGACATCCGTCAGGCGCTGAACACCGAAGGCCCGGTGTTGGTCGACGTCCGGGTCACGCGGGAGGAGAACACCTACCCGATGATCCCGGCCGGGCAGCCGGCCCGGAACATGGTCGGCTGAGGGTCGGCGATGGGCGAGCCAGCCACCAAGGACCTGCTCAGCCTGGACGAGCTGGAGGCCGCGGGCGGGATCCGCACCGGCCGCAAGCACATCCTCTCGATCATGGTCGAGAACAAGCCGGGCGTGCTCACGCGCATCGCCGGCCTGTTCGCCCGGCGCGGGTTCAACATCGACACCCTGGCCGTCGGGCCGACCGAGGACGAGCGGGTCTCACGGATCACGCTGACCCTGGACGGCGCGGTTCACCCGATGGACCAGGTGACCAAGCAGCTGCACAAGCTGGTCAACGTGCTCAAGATCCGTGACCTCGAGCCCGAGGAGACGATCGCCCGCGAGCTGGCCATGTTCAAGGTCTCCGCCGATGGCTCCAGCCGGGCCGAGGTGATGCAGATCTGCGAGATCTTTCGAGCCAAGATCGTCGACGTGACCAGGCGCTCCGTGGTGATCGAGGTCACCGGGACCTGCGACAAGGTCGAGGCCTTTGAGCAGCTCGTGCGTCCCTTCGGACTGATCGAGATGGCCCGCACGGGCGAGATCGCCATCTCGCGAGGCCGTAGTGAGACTTAGCCAGCGCCATCCCGGACACGGCGAGACCTAGTCCGCGCAGACGGGCCCCGCCGCGCGCCCGCGTGGCTGCTGAGCCGTTTGGCGGGGGATCTGGACGCTTCCGCGGGAGGATCTTTGGCGTCTAAATCCCTTGCAATTACCGGCAAGCACGCTAGCCTGGAGTCCTGGGTCGGAGACCGGGGCAGGTAAGGATGCCGGCAAGACGAGGGAACCATGACACGACGTATCCAATCCGTTGGCGTGGGTAGCGCTGGCGTGACGACACAGACGG
>DATKRM010000107.1:0-2224 GCA_035532195.1 Solirubrobacteraceae bacterium | reverse complement strand
CAGCTGGCGCTGGAGCTAGGCCGGGCCGGGGTCAACATCGTGGACCTGGCGCTGTACCCGGCCCCGGACATGAGCGAGGGCGTGATCGCGCTGTGGATCTCCGGCCTCCAGGCGGCCCAGCGCGCGCAGGATCTGGTTCGCGGCCTGGGCTTTCCGGTGGCCCGCGCGTGAACCTCCGCTTCGCCCCGGCCGACTCGCTGCGCGGAGAGTTGCGCCCGCCGGCCGACAAGTCGATTTCGCACCGCAGCGCGATTATCGCCGCCATGGTGTCCGAGCCGGTGCGCATCCGCAACTACCTGAACGCCGCAGACACGCGCTCGACCCTGAGCGCGATCCAGCAGCTCGGCGCGATCGTGGAGGAGCGCGACGACGAGCTCATCGTCCGGGGCGTGGGCCTCCGCGACGCCCAGATACCGACCGTGCGGATCGACGTGGGCAACGCCGGCACGCTGATGCGCCTGCTGCCGGGATGGCTGGCCTGTCAGCAGGGTCAGTCGTTCAAGCTCGACGGGGACGACTCGATCCGCCGCCGGCCGATCGACCGGATCGCGGAGCCGCTTGAGCTGATGGGCGCCCGGATCGAGGCCCGGGAGGGACGTTTCCCGCCGTTCATCGTCCACGGTGCCCCGCTGGCCGGAATCACGTACCCGCTTCCGGTGGCCAGTGCCCAGGTGAAGTCGTGCGTCCTGCTGGCCGGGCTGCTGAGCGACGAGACCACGGTGGTCGAGCCCGTGCCCACCCGCGACCACACCGAGCGGCTGCTGCTGTCGGCCGGCGCGCCCCTGCAGCGCGAGGGCGATCCTCAGACCGGCTACCGGATCACCGTGGGCAACACGGACGAGCTCGAGCTGGACCACGTGGACGTGCCGGGAGATATGTCATCGGCGGCGTTCCTGATCGCGGCCGGGGTGCTGGTCAAGGGATCGCGGCTGGTGCTCCAGGGCGTGGGCGTCAACTGGACGCGCAGCGGATTCCTGCGGATCCTCGAGCGGATGGGGGCGATCGTGCTGTGCGAGGCCGAGCCGGTCGGCGGGTTCGGGGCCGGCGAGCCGGTGTCGGATATCGACGTGTCCAACGGGCCGATCGAGGGGACCTCGGTCGACGCCGACGAGGTCCCCCTGGCCATCGATGAGCTGCCCCTGGTGGCTCTGCTGGGCTGCTTTGCCGAGGGCCAGACGGTGGTGCGAGGGGCCGAGGAGCTCCGGGTCAAGGAATCCGACCGGATCGAGACGGTGGTCAGCGGACTGCGGGGACTGGGCGGGGAGATCGAGGCCACCCGCGACGGGTTCGTGGTCACCGGCACCGGGTCGCTGCGGGGCGGGCGCCTGGCGGCCCAGGGCGACCACCGGCTGGCGCTCCTGGGGGCGGTGGCCGGCCTGGCGTCGGAGGAGGGGGTGGAGGTGGTGGGGATGGAGGCCGCCGACATCTCCTACCCCACGTTCGCCGAGGACCTGAAGGCGCTGCACGGGTGACCGTCGTGGCCATTGACGGCCCGGCAGGCGCGGGCAAGTCGACGGTCGCCCGCGCGGTGGCCCAGCGGCTCGGGTTCACCTACCTGGACTCGGGCGCGATGTACCGCTGCGTGGCCCTGGCCGCGAGGCAGCGGGGCGCCGAGCCGGCGGAGGTGGCCCCGCAGGTGGAGATCGAACTCGGGGATCGCGTCACCTGCGACGGACAGGACGTGTCCCAGGCCATCCGCACGCCCGAGGTCTCGGAGGGCGCCTCCCGTGCCGCGGCCGACCCGGCGGTGCGAGAGGCCATGGTGGCCCAGCAGCGACGTCTGCTGTCCAGCGGCGACTGGGTCGCCGAAGGCCGTGACATCGGGACCGTGGTGGCCCCGGAGGCGGAGATCAAGGTGTTCCTGACGGCCGAGCCGGCCGAGCGGGCTCGCCGCCGGGCGGCCGAGCTGGGGGCGGAGCTGGAGACCGTGCTGGCCGAGCAGACGATCCGGGACGCGCGTGACCGCACCCGCGAGCTCTCACCGCTGCGCCCGGCGCTGGATGCGGTGACGGTTGACACCAGTGGCCTGACGGCGAACCAGGTGGCCGACCGCGTGGTGGCGCTGGTTCGCGACCGCGCTAGTTACTTCCCGCGGAAAAACCTTTCCGCGGAATCGCGTGTTTTTGGGGGTTGATTAGCGCCAGTTTCTGTCCGGGGTGAAGGTCAGAATCCCCTGCAAGTGAACGGGTTTCTGATCGATCTTGGAGGTGTGCGTGCTGACTTT
>DATKRM010000106.1:0-11221 GCA_035532195.1 Solirubrobacteraceae bacterium | reverse complement strand
GGGGCCGTGACCGCGCCCGGGCCCGGGCCGGAGCCCGCTGGGGCCGGACGGGCGCACGCCGGTCGACTACGACGCCGTGCCCGGTCAGGCGGGAGGTGGTTCCGGTCACGCGGTCCGCGGCCCCCAGAATCAGGGTTCCGTGGGGCCTCAGCCCACCCTCCAGGCGGTCGATGACCCGGGCCACGGTCTCCAGGTCGAAGTAGATCAGCACGTTGCGGCAGGAGATCACGTCGAATGCCACCTCGCCCACCGGGGGCACCGGATCGGTGACCAGGTTGTGGGAGCGGAACCGGACCACGCTGCGGATCGGCTCGCGGACCCGGAGCCGATCCCCGTCCGGCTGGAAGTAGCGCTCGCGCAGATGAGCCGGGATGCTGCGGGCCGAGCGCGGGGAATAGCGGGCCGCCTGGGCGTGTTCCAGCGCAGCCCGGGACAGGTCGGTAGCCAGGATTGACACCGAGCCCCGAGCCGGACCGAGGGCCTCGCTGGCCAGGATGGCGATCGTGTAGGCCTCCTCTCCGGTGGCGCAGGCCGACACCCAGACCCGCACGCCTTCCGCGCCGTGCTCGCGCGCCGATCGCAGAGCGCCCACCCAGTCGATCGCGTCGAGCTCCCGCATCTCGCGGAACAGGTAGGTCTCCTTGATCGTGAACTGATCGATCAGCGCCGACATGAGCCGGGAGCGCTCCAGCGGACGCTCCATCGCCGACAGGAACGACTCGGCGGTCATGCCGGGCTCGATGCGGGCCAGGGCGGCCGACAGGGCGGGCATCTGCCGGCGCGCGATCACGATGCCGCTCTCGGCCCGCACGAGCTCGGCCACCCGGTCCAGCTCGTTCACGAGCTGGGCTCCGGCGGACGCAGCGAGCCCAGCGCGGAACCGATTTCCTCCAGCGACAGGACAGCATTGGCCCCGGCCTCGCTGGCCGCCTTCGGCATTCCGAACACCACGGAGGATTGCTGGTCCTGGGCCACCACGAACCCGCCCGCGGAGCGCACGGCGCGGACGCCCTCGGCGCCGTCCCGCCCCATCCCGGTGAGCACCACCGCCACCACCTCGGCGCCCGCGGCGTCGGCCAGACTTGAGAAGAGCACGTCAACCGATGGCCGGTGCACCGCCCCGACCGCCGGCTCGCCGGCGCGAGCCGGCGTTGCCCCGGAGCGCAGCGCCACGCGCATCGACCGGTCCACCGTGAGGTGACGATCATCGGGCGCAAACCAGATTCCCGGGCCCACCGCCTGGCCGTCGTGCGCCAAGCCCACCGGGACCGCGGTCCGCGCATCGATCCACTTGGTCATCGGCTCGATGAACCCCGGGGCGATGTGCTGCACCACCAGGACGGGGATGGGGAAGCGCTGGGGCAGCACCGCCAGCAGCGTGGCCAGTGCCTGCGGACCGCCGGTCGAAGTGCCAATGCCGATGATCCCGGCGCGGCGGGGAAACCCGGGGCGCGCGGGGCGCGCTCGGCGGGCCGGCGCGGTGTCCGCTGGACGCTTGAGGCGCACGCTGCCCAGGCGCTTGAACCGGCTGCGCAGCGCCGCCGCCCAGACGGTGTCGGGCTCGGTCAGCGCCAACCGGGACTTGGCGATCGCATCCAGCGCGCCCGCGCCCATGGCCGCGGCCGCGCGCTCTGACTCCTTGACCGCATGCGCGCTCAGCAGCACGATCGGCACCGGACGCTGGGCCAGGATCTGCGGTATGGCCTTGACCGGATCCAGGCCCGGCATCTCCAGATCCATCGTGATCAGGTCGATGTCCAGCGTCTCCACCGCCGCGAGCAGTCGATCGGCGTCGGGGAAGGTGGCCGTCACCTTGATCGCCGGGTCGTACTCCAGATACTTCTGGAGCGCGGTGGAGAACACGCGGGAGTCGTCGCACACCGCGACTCTCAGCGTCCGGGGAGGCACCGGGCCAGCCTACGGGTCCCGTACGCCGGCCGTCACGGCGACTTTGTCAGCCGCCGACCAGCCGGCCAACCGTCTCCAGCAGCGACTGCTGATCGAACTCCTGCTTGGCGATGTACGCGTCCGCCCCCTCCTCGAGCCCGCGCAGCCGGTCGGATTCGCTCGACCGCGAGCTGACCACGACGATGGGCAGCGAGGCGTGGTCGGGGTCGGTTCGTAGCGCCCGCACCAGTTCGAAGCCGTCCATCTCCGGCATCTGGATGTCGGTCAGCACCAGATCGATCGACGGCTCGCTGCCCACCCGTTCCAGCGCGTCGCGGCCGTTGGGGGCCGTCTCGACGCTGTAGCCGGCGGTCTCGAGAATGCTGCGTTGAAGCTCGCGGACCGTGAACTGGTCGTCCACCACCAGCAGCCGAGGCGGCTTCCGGATCTCGGCCTCGCGGGCCGGGCGGGCCGCAGCCGACCGGCGCGCGGGAAGCTCGAGCAGGTGGTTGGGGTCGAGGATCAACCCCACGCGGCCATCGCCCAGGATGGCGGCGCCGAGGTAGCCCGGGGTGGCCGACAGCAGCGGGCCCAGCCCCTTCATCACCACCTCCTGGTTGCCCAGTAGCCCGTCACAAGCCACGGCGATGGCGCGTCCGGCGCTTCCCAGCACCACCGCCCGCGGACGCTCGGGGAGCTCCGGCCCGGCGGCCCCCAGCAGCTCGGCCAGGTCCGCCAACCGCACCGCCTCACCGCGCACCTCGATCGACCGCCGCCCCTGGAGCATGCTCGCCTGCTCGGCCACCACGACCTCCCGCACCGCACTCAGGGGGATGCCGAACGGGTGCCCGCCGCGCTCGCACAACAGCACCTCGAGCAACGCCAGGGTCAGGGGCAGGAGCATGGTCACGGTGGTCCCGACGCTGGGCTGGCTTGACACCTCGACGTGCCCACCGAGTCCCTCCACGTAGCTGCGCACCGCGTCCATCCCCACGCCGCGCCCGGACAGCTCGGTCACTCGGGCCGCGGTGGACAGCCCGGCCGTGGAGAGCACGTCGGCCAGGGACGCGCTGCCCTCAGCCTGGGCCACCAGGGAGGCAGCCACCCCGCGACCGTCGTCGGTCACCTCGATGGCCACCATCCGCTCGCGCTGTGAGGCCCGGAGCAGGATCTGACCGGCCGCCGGCTTGCCGGCAAGCTCGCGCTGCTCGAGCGTTTCGATGCCATGGGCTACCGCGTTGCGCAGCACGTGGGTGATCGGTCCGGAGATCCCGTCGAGGATCAGCCGGTCGAGTTGGGTGTCCGCGCCCTCGATGCGCAGCTCCACCCGCTTGCCGTTGGCCACCGCAAGGTCGCGCACCGCCCGGATGAACGGGGCCGTGATCGTGCTCAGCGGCAGGGTCCGCATTTCAATCACCGCGTCCTGGAGATCGCCCAGCAGGCGCTCGCCTTGCGAGAGCTCCTCCTCCAGCTGCTCGTCCTCGACGCCGCCGGGCAGCTCGGACAGCTGGTGGTCCAGCCGCCGGTGGTGAAGCACGGCTTCGCCCACCGCGTCGAGCATCCGATCCACCTTGTCGGCCTGTACCCGGATCGAGCCTCCCGGCTCGACCGCACGAGCCGTGGCGGCGGGCTCGTCCGCCGGGGGCGGCGGCGGGCTGCTCAAGCCGGAGGCGACGTCTGTAGGGTCGAGTTCCTCTCCGGCCAGCGTCTTGCGCATGGCGTCTACCGCCCTGAGCAGCGGGTCTACGAGGATCTCGGGAAGCTCACCCTCATCCCGGCAGCTGGACAGCCGGTCCTCCGCGGCGTGGCTCAGCGCCGACAGCTGCTCCCAGCCCAGGATGGCCGCCGTGCCCTTGATCGTGTGGGCGTCCCGGAACAGCGAGTCGATGGTCTCCGGCTGAGCGCTGGAGCCGACATCGAGCTCGAGCAGTGAGCCCTCCATCCGGTCGAGGCGCTCGCCCACCTCGACCCGCGCCATCTCCAGGAGCTCTTGGTCCACTTAGGCCTCCGGCTGAGCGGGCAGCGACGCTTGGGTCAGCGCGTCCAGCAGAGTGGGCAGGTCGATCAGGCCGACCAGGGTCCCGTCACGCAGGCTGGTACCCACCAGGTACGGGGAGTCCGAGGTGCCGGTGGTGGGGGTCGCCGGGCCGACGTCGAGCACATCGTCCACCACGAATCCGGCTCGTCGATCGGCGTCCTCGACCACCACGATGCGATGGGGATCGGCCACCTGTTCCAGACCCATGACCTGGGCCAGGTCGACGATCGGCATCACCTGCCCGCGGAGGTTTCCCACTCCGATGATGCCGCTCGGGGACCCGGGCACCGGGGTGAGCGGGCCGGTTTCGGTGATCTCCAGCACGCCTGTGACTTGGAACGCGTACTCCTCCTCGCCCACCCGGACCCGCACGTGGCCGGCGGCCATTACGAGCGGGCCGGCGATGAGCCTGGCTCCGGGGCCGCACCGTTTGCCACGGCAGCGCCGTTCTCGCTGGCCAACCGCGTCAGCTCGTCGAGCCGGTCCCCCAGCTCGGACACCACGTCGGACACCCGCCGGGCCGAATCCAGGCGCTGCTCCTGCTCGGTGGCCAGCTGTTCAGCCGCCGCCCGGACCTCGATCATCGCCGTGGACACCTGCTCGGCCGCCTGCTGCTGCTGCTCGGTGGCCCGCAGGCTCTCCTCCAAGACCTCGGCGGTGGAGTCCATCAGCTCGCCGACCTCCTGGGCCTGCTTGGTCCCCTGCTCGGTGGCCATGATCGTGGCGTTGGTCTCGTCCTGCACGGAGGTGATGATCTGCCGAATCTCCTCGGTCGAGCGGATCGAGCGCTCGGCCAGCTTGCGCACCTCGGTAGCCACCACGGCGAATCCCTTGCCCGCCTCCCCAGCGCGCGCGGCCTCGATGGCCGCGTTGAGGGCCAGCAGGTTGGTCTGCTCGGCGATGTCGTTGATCAGGTTGAGCACCTCCCCGATCTTCTGACTGCGCTCGCCCAGCGTCAACGAGCGCTCGGAGATCGCCCCCACCTGATCCTGCATGGTGCGCATGAGCTCGTTGGTCTGCTCGATCGCATTGGTTCCGGCCTGGGCGTTGGTGGCGATTGAGGACGCGGTGGCGTTGAGCTCCTCGGCGGTCGCGGCCACCTCGGCGATGGCCGCCGACTGCTGGCTGGTGGCGGTCGACGCTTCGGCTGATGCGGATGCCATCTCGGCCGCGGCCTCGCTCAATGTTTGGGCCGAGGTCCGCACGAGCTCAAGCTGCTCCAGCTGGCGGCGGATGCCCTCGAACTGCTCGTCGGCCTGCCGGAACAGGCGGTTCAGCAGCCGCCCGGCAAACAACGCGACCACCACGGCCAGAACCGCCAGCACCGCCGCCGCGATGGCCACCGCCGTGGCGGTGGAAGCGTTCGAGTCGGCGCTGGCCACGGCCGCAGCACTCCGTGCCTCCTGGGCGGTGATCTGCTTGTCGATCCCTCCCTCGAGCTGAGTGATCGCGGTGTCGAATACCTTGGCCGGTCCCTCGGCTTGGCGCGTGCCGGCCACGGGTTGAATCGTCGACGTAAACAGATTGTCCAGGTTGGTCTGTCCGCTCTGCACGACGGGCACGAACCCCACGTCGGCCGATTTGGTTCCGGGCGTGGCCAGGAGCCCGTCCAGTTGGGTACGCAGGTCGGTCTTTCGCGACGCCAGGTCGGACAGCGCGGAGCTGGTCGGATGCAACGCATAGGCAGCGACGATCCCGCCTTCGTCGGTGATGGCAGTCCGGGCCCGGAGGGTGTGGACTTCGATCTGCCGCTGGTTCAGCGCGTTCTTGTCGGCGTTGCGCGACACCGTGTAGCGCCAGATCGAAACCCCGACCATGACCGCGGACAGCGAAACCACGACCGTGACGACCACGCTGGCCGCTCTCCCACCCAGCCTACCCCCGATGCGCTTCACGAGCCCATGCTTCCTCTCCTTGGTATCTCAGAGATCGTACTGTCAGCGCAGGCCGACTTCACAGCCGTCGGCCTCCGGATGGGCCATTGCGCGGCCCATGACCACAGCCGGGGTAACCACCGACGCTTCACCTTGTATACCGTGCCTGTTTGTTACGTTCGCACGGGAAGGTTCAAGCTGCATATGAGGACGCTTAGCTCAGAGTCGCCCGCGCAGGCGAATGGTCGGCCCGTGGCCGCGCAGCAGCCGTCCGGCGACGCGGCCGGGCCGTGGCTGGCCGGCGCCGCCGAACGAGCCCTGGCCGGCGCGACCGAGCATTTGCGCTCGCTCCAGCACCCGGATGGTCACTGGCGGGGCCTGCTCGAGACCAACGTGACGATGGACGCCGAGGACATGCTGCTCCGGGAGTTCCTGGGGATCCGCGAAGCTGGCCGCTCCCAGCGCTCGGCCAACCGGATCCGCAGCCACCAGTCCGCCGACGGCAGCTGGCCCAAGTTCGCCGGTGGCCCGGGCGACGTTTCGACCACGACCGAGGCCTACTGGGCCTTGAAGCTGGCCGGGGACGATCCCCAGGCCGAGCACATGCGGCGCGCCGCGGTCTGGACGCGTCAGCACGGGGGGCCCCGAGCCGCGCGCGTGTTCACTCACATCTGGATGGCGCTGTTCGGCCTCTGGCCCTGGTCGGAGGTGCCGGCTCTCCCCCCCGAGCTGATCCTCCTGCCCAGCTGGTTTCCCCTCAATCCCTACGCCTTCGCCTGCTGGGCCCGCCAGACGATCGTCGCCCTGACCATCGTCCGCTCCCACCGTCCGGTGCGCTCGCTGCCGTTCGATCTGGCCGAGCTGGGCCCGACTGCCCCGCCGGCCCCGCTGCGACCGGACACGCGCAACGGGCGCCTGCTGGTGGCCCTGGACAAAGTGGCGCGGCTGTACGAGCGCCGGCCGCCGCGACGGTTGCGCCGGGCCGCCCTGGCCGCGGCCGAGCGCTGGGTAATCGCGCGCCAGGAGGCCGACGGCGGGTGGGGCGGGATCCAGCCGCCTTGGGTGTACTCGCTGATCGCCCTGTCGCTTCAGGGCTATCCGCTCGACCATCCGGTGATGCGGGCGGCCCTGGAGGGGCTCGAGGGCTTCACCGTCCACGAGGGAGAGATGACCTGGCTGGAGGCGTGTCAGTCGCCGGTGTGGGACACCGCGCTGGCCCTGCTGGCGCTGCTGGACACGGGGGCCGATGCTTCCGACCCTGAGCTCGTGCGGGCCGGGGACTGGCTGCTGGATCGCCAGATGACCGAGCCGGCGGGCGACTGGCCGGTGCGCCGGCCGCGCGTCAGGGCCGGCGGCTGGGCGTTCGAGTACCACAACCGCAACTACCCCGACATGGACGACACCGCGGTGGTGGCGCTGGCCCTACGCCGCTTGGGCCATCCCGACTCCGCGCGGGCCGAGGCCGCGCTGGAGCGGGCGGCGGATTGGATGATCGGCATGCAGTCCAAGAACGGTGGCTGGGGCGCGTTCGACGTCGACAACGCCCGGGCCCTGTGCCGCGACCTGCCGTTCTGCGACTTCGGCGAGGTCATCGACCCGCCCAGCGCCGACGTCACCGCCCACGCGGTCGAGCTGCTGGCCGCCGAGACCCATCCCGGGGCTCGGGCCAGCGCCGCCCGCGGATTGCGCTACCTGGAGCTCGAGCAGGAGGCGGATGGCTCTTGGTTCGGGCGCTGGGGAGTGAACCATGTCTACGGGACCTGGGCGGTACTGTGTGCCCTCGCGGCCGGCGGAAGGCGGTCTCAGGAGGATCCGATCATCCAGCAGGGCGTCGATTGGTTGACGGCCCACCAGAACGAGGATGGCGGCTGGGGCGAGGACTGCCGGTCCTACGTGGACCCGGCCTGGATCGGCCGCGGCGACAGCACGGCGTCCCAGACCGCCTGGGCGTTGCTGGGACTGCAGATCGCGGGCCAGGGCTCCTCGGAGGCGGTGGCCCGCGGAGTGCGCTGGCTGTGCGAGACCCAGCGTGAGGACGGGACCTGGGATGAGCCCCAATTCACCGGCACCGGGTTCCCGGGCGACTTCTACATCAACTACCACCTGTACCGGCTGGTGTTCCCGGTGATGGCACTCGGGCGATGCCTGGGAGAGCTAAAGACGTGACCGTGGCGGGTCGCGCGTGACCGTGGCCGAGACGGCGCCGCTACCCAGCCCCGCGGCGGTGATGGGGCAGGCGCGCCGGGAAAACTTTCCCGTGGCCAGCCTGCTGCTCCCGCGCCGCGCCCGCGCGCATCTGCTCGCCGTGTACGGCTTCGCCCGGCTGGTGGACGACGTGGGCGACGAGGTCACCGGCGACCGCCTGGCTCTGCTGGATCAGATCGAGGCCGACCTGGACCGGCTGTGGGACGGTGGGAGGCCGCGGGAGGCGCTGATCGCGCGCCTGGCCCCGGCGGTGGCCGAGCACTCGCTGCCCAGCCAGCCATTCAAGAAGCTGATCGAGGCCAACCGTCGTGACCAGGTGGTCCACCGTTACGCCACGTTCGAGGAGCTCGAGTCCTATTGCCAGCTCTCGGCCAACCCGGTGGGCGAGCTCGTGTTGCTCATCTTCGGGGCAGCCACACCCGAGCGGATGGTGCTGTCCGACAAGGTGTGCACCGCGCTTCAGCTGGCCGAGCACTGGCAGGACGTGGCCGAGGACTACGCCGCCGGCCGGATCTATCTGCCGGCCGAGGACCTGGCGCGATTCGGCCTCTCCGAGTCGGACCTGGCGGCGGCCAGCGCCCCGCCCGGCCTGCGTGCGCTGATGGCGTTCGAGGTCCGCCGGGCCCGCGAGCTAATCGACGCGGGGGCGCCGCTGGCGGCCACGTTGCGCGGGCGGGCGGCGTTTGCGGTCCAGGCGTTCGTGGCCGGAGGGCGCTCGGCCCTGCACGCGATCGAGCGCGCCGACTACGACGTGCTGGGATCGACGCCGCGGGCCGGCCGGGCTGAGCGCGCCCGGCAGTTGACGCTGGCGCTGCTCCGGGGAAGGCGACGATGACCGTGACTGCGCCTCCCGAGTCCGTGGTCCTGGAGGGCTACCGGGCCTGCGAGGCGCTGACCCGCTCCGAGGCGGCGAACTTCTACTACGGGATCCGCCTGTTGCCGGCGGCCAAGCGCCGCGCCATGTGCGCGGTGTACGCGTTCGCCCGCCAGGTTGACGACATCGGCGACGGGGGAGCCGCGGCCGCGGACAAGCTGGTCCACCTGGCGGCGGCGCGAGACGACCTGGCCGGCGTGAACGCCAACCCGATGCGGCTGGCCCTGGCCGATGCCGAGCGACGGTTCGACCTGCCCCATGACGCCCTCGAGGATCTGATCGCCGGGGTGGAGATGGATGTGCGGGACACCAGCTATGAGACCTTCGACGAACTCGTTGTCTATTGCCGCCGCGTGGCCGGGACGATCGGCCGCCTGTGCCTGGCCATCTTCGGCAGCGCCGACCCGGCGGCGGCCCAGCCCCTCGCCGACGACCTGGGCGTGGCCATGCAGCTGACCAACATCATCCGCGACATACGTGAGGACCTGGAACGCCGCCGCATCTATCTCCCGGCGGAGGACCGGCGGCGCTTTGGCTGCGAGGACCTCGGCGCCGCGTCCGGAGCGGACGTGGCCCCGCTGGTGTCCTTTGAGGTCACGCGGGCGCGGGAATGGTTTGACCGCGGTCTCGGGCTGCTGGACCTGATCGACGGCCGCAGCGCGGCCTGCGTCAGCGCGATGACCGGGATCTACCGCCGGATCCTGGAGCGGATCGCCGCGGAACCGTCCGCGGTGCTCGAGCGCCGGGTCTCGTTGCCCCCGTGGGAGAAGACCTGGGTGGCCGTGCGCAGCCTGACCGGAGGCGCGCGATGACCGGCCGCGTGGTTGTGGTGGGCGGCGGTCTGGCCGGGATCACCGCCGCGCTGGACTGCGCCGATGCCGGGGCCGCGGTCAGCCTGGTCGAGGTCCGCCCCCGGTTGGGCGGGGCCGCCTATTCGTTCCAGCGCGACGGCCTGTGGCTGGACAACGGCCAGCACGTGTTCCTGCGCTGCTGCACGGCCTACCGGGAGCTGCTGGACCGGCTGGGGACCACGTCGCAGACCGTGCTCCAGGACCGCCTGGCCATCCCCGTGCTGGCACCCGGTCGGCCGACCGCTTGGGTGCGGCGAACCGGGCTGCCGGCCCCGCTGCACCTCGGCGGATCGCTGATTCGCTACCGCCACCTGCGATTCGGCGAGCGAGTGGCCGCGATCCGGGCCGCGCTGGCGCTGAGCCACGTCGATCCCCGGGACGAGGCGGCGGAGGCGACGAGCTTCGGAGACTGGCTCAGCGAGCACGGCCAGAGCCCACGAGCGCTCGACACGCTGTGGGAGCTGATCACCCGGCCCACCCTCAACCTAAGGCTCCAGGACGCGTCCCTGGCCGCGGCGGCGTTCGTGTTCCGGACGGGCTATCTCGACCAGGCCGAGGCCGGCGATCTGGGCTATGCCCGGGCGCCCCTGCAGCGCGTCCACGGCGACGCCGCGCTATCGGCGCTGCAATCGCGCGGCGTGGACGTTCGTCTGGGCTGGAGGGCCGAGGGGATCGAGGCTTCGGCCGAGGCTGGTTTCGTGGTGACCGGCCAGGGAGACAACCTGACCGCCGATGCCGTGGTGCTGGCCGTACCGCACGAGCGGGCGGCCGGGCTGGTGCCGGGAGCCCTGCCCCACGAGACCAGCGCCCGCTGGTCCGAGCTCGGGACCTCCCCGATCGTCAACCTGCACGTGGTCTACGACCGGCCGGTGCTGGCGCTGGAGTTCGCCGCGGCGGTGGATTCGCCGGTGCAGTTCGTGTTCGACCGGACCGAGTCCTCGGGGCTGGAGCGCGGCCAGTGCCTGGCCATCTCGCTGTCGGCGGCCGACCACGAGACGGCCGCGCCGGCCGAGGAGCTGCGCGTCCAGTTCGAACGGGCGCTGGCCGAGCTGCTGCCCGCCGCGCGCCACGCGCGCATCGAGAGCTTCGTGGTCACCCGGGAGCACACGGCCACGTTCCGGGCCGCGCCGGGAGCCCAGGGGCTGCGACCCGGCGCCCGCACGTCCTCCCGCGGGCTGGCGCTGGCCGGCGCATGGACGGACACCGGGTGGCCCGCGACGATGGAAGGCGCGGTCCGCTCCGGGCACGCCGCGGCCGAGGTGGCGCTGAGCGCCATGGGCACCGAACGGGCGCCGGTGGGAGTGGCCGCGTGAGCTCGCTGCTGCTACTGGCCCCGATGGGGCTCGAAGCCCGAGCCCTGCGCCGCGGAGCCTCCCGGGCCCGGATCCTCCGGACGGGAGTGGGCCCCCGCCGCGCCCGGGCGGCCGCCGCACGGGCCGGCGCCTGCGACGAGGCGGCCGTGGCGGTTGTCGGCTTCGCCGGAGCCCTGTCG
>DATKRM010000105.1:0-4312 GCA_035532195.1 Solirubrobacteraceae bacterium | reverse complement strand
GGCGATGCGGCCGCCGTCCAGGGGGAACGCGGGGATCAGGTTGAACACCAGCAGCAGCACGTTCCAGAACAGCAGCCAGCTGAGCGACAGCAGCACGGGCGTGATGTGCACGTCGCCGTCGAGCGTGGCGGCGTGAACCAGCCGGTGCGGCCCGACGAGCACCAGGTCCACGGCCAGGCACAGCAGCACGAACAGGAAGGTGGCCATCGGGCCGGCGCCGGCGACCTTGAATTCCTCGGCCGGCGTGGCCGCGTCGCGACCCATCTGGGTCAGCCCCCCGAACAGGAACAGGTCGATCCGCTTGACCTCGATGCCCTGGCGGCGGGCCACCAGGGCATGGCCCAGCTCGTGGACGATCAGCGACGCGAACAGCACCAGCACGGTGATCACCGTGGTCAGGTAGGCGACGCCGTCCGAGCTGTGCAGCGCCCCCCGGAAATCCGGAGACAGCCAGAAGATCATCAGGAACAGGATCAGGAACCAGGTCCGGTCCACCCCAATCCGGATCCCGAACAGATCAACCACCTTGATAGACCCGGCCCGCCTCAACATGCTGCAATGGTGGCACACATGATCAGCCCTCTTGACGGACTTCGCGAGCGGATGGCCGAGCTGGCCGACCTGTCCAGCGCGGCCCAGGTGCTGGAGTGGGACCAGCAGACGATGATGCCTCCGCGCGGCGCCCACGTGCGCGCCGAGGCGCTGGCCACGCTGCACCGGGTGAGCCACGAGAAGTTCGTCTCCGCGGAGACCGGATCGCTGATTCACTCCGCAGAGTCGGCACTGGACGGCGCCGGGGTGGATTCAGATGACGCGCGGCTGGTCAGCGTGACCCGGCGGCGCTGGGAGAAGGCGCGGCGGGTGCCCAGCGACCTGGCTGCCGACCTAGCCCGGGCCGGCTCGCTGGGGCAGGAGGCTTGGGTCAAGGCGCGGGCCAGCGCGGACTTCTCGGCGTTCGCGCCGTTTCTGGAGCGCAACCTCGAGCTGGCCCGCCGCTACGTGGACTGCTTTGACTCCTTCGACTGCCCGTACGACGCGTTGCTCGACGACTACGAGCCGGGGATGAAGAGCCGTGACGTGGCCCGGCTGTTCGAGGAGCTCAAGGGTGAGCTGGTGCCGCTCATCGCCGCCGTGAACCAGCACGCCGACCGGGTGGACGACACGCTGCTACACGGCAGCTTCCCGGTGCCGGCCCAGCGCCAGCTGGTGTCCGAGGTGGTCAAGCGGATGGGCTTTGACCCCGAGGGCTGGCGGATCGACGACGCGGTTCACCCGTTCGCCACCTCGTTCGGGTCAAGTGACGTGCGCATCACCACCCGGTGGGACGAGAAATATTTTCCCAGCGCGCTGTACGGCGCGATGCACGAGTGCGGGCACGGGCTGTATGAGGCCGGGATCGACGACTCGCTGCAGCGCAGCCCGCTGGGCCAGACCGAGTCGCTGGGCCTGCACGAGTCTCAGAGCCGGCTGTGGGAGAACATGGTGGGACGGGGACGGCCGTTCTGCGGAGTCCTGGCCCCGCGCATCACCGACCTGCTGGCCGTGACCGGCCTGGACCCGGACACCCTGTACCGCGCGGTGAACAAGGTCAAGGCGTCGTTCATCCGGGTGGAAGCCGACGAGGCCACCTACGGACTCCACATCATCCTGCGCTTCGAGCTCGAGCAGGCCCTGATCGAGGGTCAGGTGTCGGTGGCCGAGCTCCCCGAGGCCTGGAACGCCCGGTTCGCCGAGTACCTCGGGCTAGAGGTACCCGACGACGCGCGCGGTGTGCTCCAGGACGTCCACTGGTCGGCCGGGCTGATCGGCTACTTCCCCACCTACTCGCTGGGCAACCTGATCGCGGGACAGCTGTGGCAGCGCGCCCACGCCGACCTGCCGGACCTGGACCAGCAGCTGGTCGCCGGCGAGCTGGCCGGGCTGCGCCAGTGGCTGCGCCAGCACGTCCATCGCTACGGGTCCAAGTTCCCCACCACCGAGCTGCTGGAGCGGGTGATCGGCGGCCCCATCGCCGTGGCCCCGTTCGTGGGCTACCTCAAGCAGAAGCTGAGCGCGGTCTACGACTTGACGCTCTGAGCCAGCTCGGCCAGCGCGTCGTTAAACGTCGGCGAGGGGCGCATGGCCGCGGCCGCCCGCTCGGGGTCCGGGACGTAGTAGCCGCCGATGTCGACCGGCGAGCCCTGGACCTCGTTCAGCTCGGAGACGATCCGATCCTGGTCAGCGGCCAGTCGCTCGGCCAGCGGACCGAACGCCGCGGCCAGCTTGGGGTCCTCAGTCTGGGCGGCCAGCTCCTGGGCCCAGTACAGCGCCAGGTAGAAGTGGCTGCCCCGGTTATCGAGCTCTCCCACCTTCCGCGAGGGCGAGCGGTTCTCCTCCAGCACCCGCCCGGTCGCCCGATCAAGCGCGTCGGCCAGTAGCTTGGCCCGCGGGTTGCCCTCGTGCCTGGCCAGCAGCTCGAGCGAGGGGGGCAGGGCGAGAAACTCACCCAGCGAATCCCAGCGCAGGTGGTTCTCGGACAGGAACTGCTGGACGTGCTTGGGCGCCGATCCACCGGCGCCGGTCTCGAACAGCCCGCCGCCCGCCATCAGCGGCACGATCGACTGCATCTTGGCGCTGGTGCCCAGCTCCAGGATGGGGAACAGATCGGTCAGGTAATCACGCAGGACGTTGCCCGTGACCGAGATCGTGTTCTCGCCGCGGCGGGCGCGCTCGAGCGTGAAGCGGGCCGCGCCGGCCACGTCCATGACCTCGATCTGGAGGCCCTCGGTGTCGAGCTCGGCCAACGCCGGATGCACCTTGGCCAAGAGCTCCGCGTCGTGGGCCCGGGTCTCGTCGAGCCAGAAGACGGCCGGCCAGCCGGTGTCCCGGGCCCGGGCCACGGCCAGCGACACCCAGTCGCGGATAGCGGCGTCCTTGGTCTGGCACAGGCGCCAGATGTCGCCGGTATCCACGTCGTGCTCCAGCAGCGCGGATCCGGCGGCATCGACCACGCGGACCTGCCCCGGGCCGGCGATCTCGAACGTCTTGTCGTGCGAGCCGTATTCCTCGGCGGCCTGGGCCATCAGGCCCACGTTGGGTGTGGTGCCCATGGTGGCCGGGTCGAACGCTCCGTGGACCCGGCAGTGCTCGACCGTCTCGGCGTACAGCGGCGCATAGGAGTGATCTGGGATCACGAACTTGGTGTCCTCCGGCTGGCCCTGCGGGTTCCACATCTGGCCCGAAGAGCGGATCGCCGCGGGAATCGAAGCGTCGATGATCACGTCGCTGGGCACGTGCAGGTTGGTGATCCCGCGGTCGGAGTCGACCATGGCCAGCGCGGGGCCGCGGGCGTAGGCGGCCCGGATCGCCGACTGGACCCCCTCCCGGGTCTCCCGTGGCAGTTTTTCCATCGAATTGGTCAGCGAGGCCAAGCCGTCGTTGGGGTTGATCCCAGCGCGCGCCAGCTCGTCGCCGTACTGGTCAAACAGCTCAGGGAAGTACGCCTGGACCGCGTGGCCGAAGATGATCGGGTCAGATACCCGCATCATCGTGGCCTTGAGGTGGACCGAGAACAGGATCTCCTGCTCCCGGGCATCGGCCACCTGGCCGGCCAGGAACTCCTCGAGCGCTCGGCGCCGCATCACGGCCGCGTCCAGCACCTCGCCGGGCAGCACCGGGATCCGGTCCTTGAGCAGGGTGACCGTCCCGTCCGGGGCCAGGTGCTCGATGCGGACCTCGGTTTCGCCGGCCACGGTCACCGACTCCTCGGTCGAGCGGAAGTCTCCGCCGCTCATGGTGGTCACGTGCGAGCGCGAGTCGGATGACCACTCTCCCATCGAGTGGGGGTGGCGCTGGGCGTACTGCTTCACGGCGGCAGAGGCCCGGCGGTCCGAGTTACCCTGGCGGAGCACGGGATTGACCGCGCTGCCCTTGACCTTGTCGTAGCGCTCCCGAGCGTCGTCGTAGTCAGGGATTTCGTACCCCTTCGCCTGGAGCTCGGCGATGGACGCTTTGAGCTGAGGCACCGAGGCGCTGATGTTGGGCAGCTTGATCACGTTGGCCTCGGGCGTGGAGACCAGCTCACCCAGCTCGGCCAGCGCGTCCGGCCCAAGGTCGAACTGGGCCAGGATCCGGGCGGCCAGCGAGATGTCGCGCAGCTCGAGCTCCACCCCGGCTGGTGTGGCGAATGCCCGGAGGATGGGCAGCAGCGACTGGGTGGCCAGGGCGGGGGCTTCGTCGGTCCGGGTGTAGACGATCTTCACGGCCACCGGACCCTACCCAGCTCAAGCCGGGTATACATTCGTCGCCCCATTCCACCGAGGAGACGAAGCCT
>DATKRM010000104.1:0-12327 GCA_035532195.1 Solirubrobacteraceae bacterium | reverse complement strand
CGCTGTACTTCGGCTTGGCCTGCGGCCGTGAGCTGCGAGGCGTTCTGTCCGGGACTCAGAGTCGGGAGCAGGCCCTGGCCCGCTATCACGGGTTCTCGGCCGCCCACGCCCGGCCATTCCGCTGGACGCTGCACGTCCAGCGGTTGATCCCGCGGATCGCCCCCCGGCCGCTGGCCCTGGGGTTAAACGCCATCGGCCGCCGGCGCTTCCTCGACTGGGCGTTCGGGCATTACCTGAACATCGCCCACCCGGACTTCGTCGGGCAGGGTCCCGCGGTTTATCGGCCCGCGCTCCAGACGCGGATGGTCCGGGCGTAGAGCCCCCAGTTGCCCCAGCTGTCGACCGCCCGCAGCTGCACGGGGTAGAAACCGGTCCGCCTGAAGCGGTGCGTCACCCGGCGCCCCGCGCCGCTGCGTCCGTCCCCGAATACCCATTGGTAGGCCACGATGCGCCGACCAGGGGCCGCCGCCGTGCCGGCCAGGGTGACCGACCGCGCCGCGTGAGCCCGACGGACCGAGAACGAGGCGCTGTCCGCCCGGGCTCGCGGCTGGCAGCTTCCGTCGGCGTTGCTCCACTCCTCCTGGAGGTAGTAGCGACTTCCGTGGATCAGCTCGTTGTAGGCACCCGCGCCCGAGCCCCCGATGTTGGGCCCAAAGTTGGTGATGCACAGGTCGCCGTTCTCGTTGCCCGAGCTGTCGCTCCAGGCGTCGTCGAGCGGGTCGGTGATGGTCTCGTTGTGCTCGTGGCTCAGGGTGGACAGCGCCGGGTCGGCCGGGTTCCCGTTGGGCCGGGGGTTGTCGGACTGGCAGTGTCCGGGCACCGCGTTGTAGGGGATGACCGCGTACAGGATCGCGCCGCCGGCGGTCTGCGTGTGGTAGCCGCAGTAGCCGTTGACCTGGCCACCCAAAGCGCAGCTGGTCGAGCTCGAGTCGAGGCAGTTGCCCAGGCCCCTGGGCGTGACCAGGAAGTAAACGTCGCGGGAGGTCGTGGGCAGGTGGCGTGACTGCACCACCTGCCGGATCTCGCTGGACAGCTGGGCGTCGGTCAGGCACACCGTCCAGCCGGGCCCCGTGACCGGGGGCTCGATGCACTCGCTGGCGGGCAGCGGATCGCTGACCTGCACCGACCCGCCGAAGCTCGAGTCGTAGACCGCGGGCCCGCCCGAGTCGGTGTACTGGCCGGTCAGGGCGTAGGGGTTGGTGGTGTGGTGGCTGTCAGCGGCCACGTTGGCCAGGAACCCCTGGACCAAACCCACATAGCCGGGCTCGAAGCTCAGCCCCGACCCCGAGGGCTGCCAGAAGATCACGTGGGTTCGGTTGGAGCGCAGGACAGGGCCGCCGCCGTAGCCGAGGCTGTGGGCCGCCGCGGCGTGTCCGCCTACCCGATGCCCCCCCACGTCGGCCGTCAGCCCGGCGACGGGCTTGGCCTGGGCCGCCGGGGCCGAAGCCGCCATCGCGATCGCCAGGGCCAGAACGGTCCACCTCATTTGGCGGCCAGCCAGTCCGGCCCCACCCCGGCCTCCACGGCCAGCGGCGGATCCATCTCGAACGCCCCGCTCATCTGCTCATCGGCTAGCGCCTTGACCTGCTCGGCCTCCTCGGCCGGGCCTTCGAACAGCAGCTCGTCGTGGATCTGGAGGATCATGCGCGACTGCAGCCTGGCCTCCTTCAGGGCGTCGGTGCACCTCACCATGGCGACCTTCATGATGTAGGCCGCGGTGCCCTGGATCACCATGTTCACCGCGAACCGCTCGCCCTGCCGGCGCAGCTCCCAGCGCCGGGCTCGCAGCTCGGGCACCTGGCGCCGGCGCCCGAACAGGGTCGATACGTAGCCGTGCTCGGTGCCCTGGGCGATCGTCTCGTCGATGAACCGGCCCACCGCCGGGAATCCGGCCAGATACCGCTGGATGAACTCGTCCGCCTCCTCCTGCGGGATGTCCAGGCGGTCGGCCATGCCCCAGGCCGAGAGCCCGTACACGATTCCGTAGTTGATCATCTTGGCCTTCGATCGCATTCCCGGATCGATCTGGTCCGGTGTGACCCCAAACACGCGACAGGCCGTAGCGGTGTGCACGTCTTCGCCCTTCTTGAAGATTTCCTTGAGCGCGTCCTCACCGGCGATGTGCGCCAGCAGCCTCAGCTCCACCTGCGAGTAGTCGGCTGAAACCAGCAGGTGTCCCGGCTCGGCCACGAAGCAGGCCCGGATCTCCCGTCCCAGCTCGGTGCGGATCGGGATGTTCTGGAGGTTGGGGTTGTTTGAGGACAGTCGCCCGGTGGTGGCGGCGGTTTGGTTGAACGTGGTGTGGATGCGCCCGTCGGCCGCGATGTATTCTGGAAACGCGTCCAGGTAGGTCTGGGCCAGCTTGGTCAGTTCGCGCCAGCGCTCGATCTTGGGGATCACCTCGTGCTCTGAGCGGATCGCCTGGAGCACCCGGGCGTCGGTGGAGTAGCCGGTCTTGCCCCGGCGCTTGCGGCTCAGCCCGAGCTTGCCGAACAGGACCTCCTCCAGCTGCTTGGGTGAGCCCAGGGTGAACTCTTCGTCGGTCAGGTCGAAGATCTCACGCTCAAGCGTGTCGGCCTCGATCTTGACGTCGCTGGAGATCAGGCGCAGCCGCTCGGTGTCGAGCTTCAGCCCGGCCTTCTCCATGTCGCGCAGCACGCGGACCAGCGGCAGCTCCACCTGCTCCAGCAGGTCGGTCAGCCCGCGGCCCCGGATCTCCTCGCGTTGCCAGGCACTCAGCGCGTTCACCAGCACGACGTCGGCCCCGGCCTCGTCGTCCACGTCGGCCGCCAGCCCGCGTTCCTCGGTCAGTTCTCGGAACGGGTAGGCCCTCCGGGCCGGCTCGAGCAAGTAAGCCCCGATCTCGGTGTCGTGGCCCAGATTCGGGGGCACCTCGCCCAGCGACTTGGCGTCGTGGGCGATGACCGACCGCTCGCCCAGGGCTTGTACCACGTCCTCCGGGCGCTCGGCCTCTCCAACGAGGGCTTCCCTCCCCCCCAGGAACACCCCGAACCGATAGGCACCGGCCGCAAACAGCTCCCCTTCCCTCAGCTCGGGCGCGTGCACCGCCACCGCCGCCTCGCCCGCCCGGGCCTTCGCCAGCTCGTCCAGCGTGACCTCCCGGGTGCGGGCGCTGAGCGCCTGCTCGGCGGCCGGCGCCGGCGCCGCCGCGTCGGCCGAACCCAGCGCCTCCTCGAGCCGTCTGAGGGGCTCGCGGAGCTCGAACTCCCGGAAGGTCTCGCGGAGCTTCGACCGGTCGGGGGGCGTGGACACGAACCCGGCCAGGTCGAACTCAACCGGAATGTCCCGTTTGGCCGTGGCCAGCTGCTTTGACGTCCGAGCGGCGTCGGCGTGCTCGATCAGGTTCTGCTTGCGCTTGGCCCCGCTGATCTCGTCGACGCTGGCCAGCACGTTTTCCAGCGACCCGAATCGCTGCAGCAGCTCGGCGGCGGTCTTGTCCCCGATCCCGGGGACGCCCGGGATGTTGTCGCTCGTGTCGCCCTTGAGACCGATGAAGTCGGGGACCAGCTCGGGCGCGATGCCGTAGCGATCGATCACTCCCTCCCGGTCGTACACGCGGGTGTCGGTGATGCCGCGGGACGTCGTCATGATCTTGACCACGCCGTCGTCCACCAGCTGGTAGGCGTCGCGGTCGCCGGTCACCACCATCACCGGGATCGGGGGCTGCTCGAGGCGGGCGCGTTCGACGATCGACGCGATCACGTCGTCGGCCTCGTAGCCCTCAACCCGCAGGTTCTTGTAGCCGAACGCCTCGACCAGCGGCTCCAGCTGTGGCCACTGCTCCTTGAGCAGGTCGGGACGGGTCTTGCGCTGGGCCTTGTAGTCGGCGTAGATCTCCCGCCGCCCGGTGTCGCCGGCGTCCCACACGACGACAGTGGCCTTGGGGCCATAGTCCGTGAGGATCTTGACCAGCATCGAGGCGAAGCCGAAGATCGCGTTGGTCGGAACCCCCGTAGAGGTGGCGATCGACTCGGGCAGAGCGAAGAACGCCCGGTAGGCCAGGCTGTTGCCGTCGATCAGAAAGAGCTCATCTGCCATCTATATGGCAGGCTATCTGGCGTCATGCCGGGAACACCGAGTCCGCAATACAGCCTTTCCCTCCGAGTGGAGATCGAAGACACACCAGGAATGCTGGACAAGGTGGCCAGCGCAATCGGTAATGCCGGCGGCACCATCGGGGCGGTGGACCTGGTGCAGGTGGAGGGCCGGCAGGCCATCCGGGACATCACCGTGGACACCGCGGATCCGGAGGACTGGCCGGTGTTGACCGATGCGGTCAACTCGTTGGACGGCGCCCGCGTACTCGATGCCACCGATCGCACGCTGCAGATGCACATCGGGGGCAAGATCGAGCTCCAGAACAAGCACG
Source organism: Solirubrobacteraceae bacterium (assembly GCA_035532195.1). Lineage (GTDB taxonomy): Bacteria > Actinomycetota > Thermoleophilia > Solirubrobacterales > Solirubrobacteraceae > Palsa-465. Next base: position 7,937 of record DATKRM010000104.1, on the reverse strand, counting down.
CGCTGAAGACCCGCGACGACCTGTCGATGGCCTACACGCCGGGGGTGGCCCGGGTGTGCCAGGTGATCGCCGAGGACCCGGACAAGGCGTTTCAGTACACGATCAAGCGCAACACCGTGGCCGTGGTGTCCGACGGGACCGCGGTGCTGGGGCTGGGCGACATCGGCCCGCGGGCGGCCATGCCGGTGATGGAGGGCAAGGCCATGCTGTTCAAGGAGTTCGCCGGGGTGGACGCGTTTCCGGTGTGCCTGGACACGCGCGATCCGGATGAAATCGTGGCGGCCGTCCAGGCCATCGCGCCGGGCTTTGGCGGTATCAACCTGGAGGACATCTCGGCTCCGCGGTGCTTTGGGATCGAGGACCGACTCAAGGCGGTGCTCGACATCCCGGTGTTCCATGACGATCAGCACGGCACCGCCGTGGTGGTGCTGGCTGCGGTGTTGAACGCGCTCAAGCTGACCGGACGGCGACTGGAGGACCTGCGGATCCTGATCGTGGGCATCGGCGCGGCCGGCGTGGCCGTGTCCCGCATCCTCATGGAGTCCGGCGCCCGGCACATCATCGGCTGCGACTCCCAGGGCGCGCTGTCCGCCTCCCGCCCCGACTACCAGGACGGCACGATGCACCCGATCAAACGCCGCCTGCTCGAGGAGACCAACTCCGAGGGCCGCTCGGGCGGAGTGGTCGACGTGATCGATGGGGCCGACCTGTTCATCGGCCTGTCCGGCGCTCGCGTGATGCCCGCCTCGGCCCTGGCCCGGATGAACCCCGACCCCATTGTGTTCGCGATGGCCAACCCGGTGCCGGAGGTTTCGCCTGAGGAGGCGGCCCCGTACGCCCGGATCATGGCGACCGGCCGGTCGGATTACCCGAACCAGATCAACAACGTGCTGTGCTTCCCGGGGGTGTTCCGGGGCGCCCTGGACGTGCGGTCGCCGGCCATCACCGAGGCCATGAAGCTGGCCGCGTCCCAGGCCATCGCCGAGATCGTCGCCGACGACGAGCTGCGCGAGGACTACATCATCCCCTCGGTGTTTAACCGTGACGTGGCGCCGGCCGTGGCCGAGGCGGTGGCTTCCTCGGCCCGGGCCAGCGGCCTGGCCGAGGCCCGAGGCGAGGTGGGCTACGGCCAGACCGAGGAGTTCGGGGTACTGCCGGGGCGGTAGCAGTCCGCCGCGAGTCCGACACGCGGCGGCAACAAATCTGCGCAAACCGGGCGGGTGGGGCGGGTCGAGGTACAGGATGGTCGTCGTGCCCCGCCCGGCGGCGAAACCACGACACACCCCCCGCAACTCCGGGAGGTCCGGCACAGTGTCGCGCTCCAGTGACGAAACCGCGACTTACCCCGTCGCCGTGCTGGGGGTGCGTCGTCTCGTGGCGGCCTCAGGCTCGCGGCACGAGCGAATCGCTCAGGTCGCCGCGCGCCAGCGCGGCCATATCTCAAGGGCGCAGCTGCTGGCGATCGGCGTCCCGGACCGCACCATCTACCGACTCGCGGCCCGCGGCCAGCTGATCCGCGTCCACCGCGGCGTCTACGCCGTCGGCCACGCCGCGCCCGCCCCACTGGCCGCCGAGACCGCCGCGCTGCTGGCCTGTGGCCCCGGCGCCGTGCTCAGCCACCACCCAGCCGCCCGGCTGCGGGGCGTCTTGCGTCGCGACGACGCGCCGATCCACGTGACCGTCCCCGGCCGCCACGGCCCGCGGCTGGCAAACGTCCACGTCCACCGCACCTCCACCCTCACCCCGGCTGACATCCAGTTCCGCGAGGGCCTCCCGCTCACCTCCACCGCCCGGACGCTGCTCGACCTGGCAGACGTCCTCGACCAGCGCGACCTCGACTGGGCGGTGGACGAGGCAATTCAGCAGCGACTGGTGTCGCTCAAGGCACTCCACCGGGTGGCCGAGCAGGCGGACGGACGGCATGGTGCTGCCCGGTTGCTCAGGGCCGCGCAGCGCCACCGCCCCGGCGGTGTGACCAAATCTGTAGCCGAGAAGCGATTCCGGGCGCTCATCCGCGCCGCCGGGCTGCCCGAGCCGCTCCGGAACCGAAAGCTCCGCGGGGTCGAGGTGGACTGCTACTGGCCGGACAGCCAGCTCGTGGTTGAGGTCGACGGCTACCAATGGCACTCCACCCGTCCCAAGTTCGAGCACGACAGCCGGAAGGGAGCCAAGCTGGTGGCCGCCGGGCTGGCCCTGATGCGGGTCACCTGGTATCAGATGGAGGATGAGTCGTTCGCGGTCGTGGCGCGCGTCGCCCAGGCGATAACTCGGGCCGCCTGAATGCCCGAGCTCCCCGAAGCCGAGCGGGCGCGTCAGGCGCTCGCGACCAGGCTCGGCCGCGCGATCGCCGCGGTGGACGACCACGACACCTACGTGTCCCGTCCCCACCAGCCGGGGGAGATCGCCGACGCCCTGGTCGGCCACCGGTTCGCGTCCGCCAACCGGCGGGGCAAGTTCATGTGGCTCGAGACCGAGGAGGGCCCCGTCCTCGGCCTGCACCTGGGGATGACCGGCGAGATCGTGCTTGACCCCGAGGAGCGGCGGCGCGCCGACCGCTTCAGCGTCGAGTTCGAGGACGGCAGCAGCTTCACCCTCCGGGACCGGCGCCGCCTCGGGCGTGCGGTGCTCAACCCCGACTACAGCCGTCTGGGCCCGGACGCCCAGGAAGTCAGTCGGGACCAGTTCCGCCGCCGGATCGGTCGCGGCCGGGCCCCGATCAAGGCCCGGCTACTCGACCAGCACGCGATCTCGGGGGTGGGCAACCTGCTGGCCGACGAGATCCTGTGGCAGGCCGGGATCAGCCCCCATCGGCGCACCAACCAGCTCACGACCGAGGAGCTCGACCGCCTGCGGCGGGTGACCCGGAGTGTGATCCGCTCCTCGATCCGCAAGGGCGGTGCGCACACCGGACCGTTCACCGTGGCCCGGGAGCACGGCCGCGCGTGCCCGCACGATGGGACTCCACTGCAGCGAGCCACGGTCGGCGGCCGCACCACGTACTGGTGTCCTCAGCACCAAAGCTAGGATGCCGGGGCCATGGATACCCTGAGCCTAGCCGACCGCTCGTGGCCCGTCCTGCGCCGGCTGATGGGCGCCCATACCCTGATGTACCGCCTGACCGGCGGCCGGATCGGTCACCGGATCCCCGGGCTGGCGCCCACGCTGCTGCTCGACCACGTGGGAGCCAAGAGCGGCACGCCGCGGACCACCCCGCTGCTCTATGTCGATGACCCGCCCAACGTGGTCATCGTGGCCTCCAAGGGCGGCTTTCCCAAGCATCCGGCCTGGTTCCACAACCTCCGGGCCAACCCGGATACGACGATCCAGATCGGTCCCGAACGCCGCCGCGTGCGAGCCCGGGTGGCCGCGCCGCACGAGCGGGAGCGGCTCTGGCCGATGGCGCTGGCTGCCTACTCTGGCTACCGGGACTACCAGGAGCGCACCGATCGCGAGATCCCGCTGGTGATCCTGGAACCGCGCACGTGATCGGTGTAGGCTCGCCCTCGCAAGCGAGGGTCAACCAGGAGGAGGAGGTTCTGCCATGGCAGACAGCGTCTACCGGGTCACCGAGGTCATCGGTGTGAGCAGCGACAGCTGGGAGGCCGCAGCCCGCAACGCGGTCGAGACAGCGGCTAAGAGCGTCCGCGATCTCCGGGTGGCGGAAGTGCTGCGCCAGGACGTGACGATCCAGAACGGCGGCGTGGTCAACTACCGCGTGCGGCTCGCAATCTCCTTCAAGTACGACACGGGCGACTGAGAAACGACTACCGCCGGCGCTTGGGTAGCGGGCCCTCTTCCCGCCAGACCGAGCCTGGCCGGCCCGGCAACAGCAGCGCAATCAGCAGACCAACGGCTGAGAGGAGCAGGCCGAAGGCCAGCCCCAGCCGCTCGCCATACCCCTTGCGAGCCGTCAGCCAGGCGGCGGCCGCGGCTGAGGCGAGCCAGAGGAACAGCAGGTACAGAGCCGTGGCGCCGATGACCGCGAAAGTCGTCATGTGCCGAGATACGCCTTCTGAACCTCGGGATCGGACCGCAGGTGCTCCGACTCGCCTTCCAACACGACCTGGCCGGTCTCCAGGACGTAGCCGCGACGGGCGACATCGAGCGCGTAGTTGGCGTTCTGCTCGACCAGCAGGATCGCCACGCCCTGCTGGTTGATCTCCTTGATCGTCTCGTAGATCCGCTGGACGAGAATCGGCGCGATACCCATCGAGGGCTCGTCGAGCATCATCAGCTTGGGTCGCGCCATCACCGCCCGGCCGATGGCCAGCATCTGCTGCTCGCCGCCAGACATCGTGCCGGCCTTCTGTCGCTCACGCTCCTGCAGCCGGGGGAACAATGTGAACACCCGGTCGAGGTCTTCAGACACCGACCCGTCCCGCCGGCGAAACGCCCCGAGCTCCAGGTTCTCCCGGACCGACATCCGCGAGAAGCAATGACGCCCCTCGGGCGACAGCGCGATCCCGCGAGTCACGATCTCGTGGGCGGGGACGCGGGTGATGTCCCGGCCCCCGAACACCACCTTCCCTGAGCTCGCCGGAGTGAGCCCGGAGATCGACCGCAAGGTGGTCGACTTACCGGCCCCGTTGGAGCCGATCATCGTCACCACCTCGCCCTCGTCCACGCTTAGCGATACGCCGCGCAGCGCCTCGATGGCGCCGTAGTGGGTCCGGATCCCGTCGACCTCCAGCAACGGCATCAGGTCGGCTTTCCCAGGTAGGCCTCGATGACCCGCGGGTTCTGCCTGACTTCCGCGGGCGGGCCCTCGGCAATCTTCACGCCGTGATCGAGCACCGTCACCCGCTCGGAGACCCCCATAACCACCTTCATGTCGTGCTCGATCAACAGGATCGTCAGATCGAGGTCGTCGCGCAGCTTGCGCATGAAGTCAGTCAGGGCCTGAGACTCCTGCGGATTCATCCCCGCGGTCGGCTCGTCGAGCAGCAGCAGGGTCGGCTCCGCCGCCAGGGCGCGGGCAATCTCGACTCGCCGCTGGTCACCGTAGCTCAGGTTGCGCGACAGCTGGCGCATCTGCCCTGAGGCCAGCCCCACGTAGCCGAGCAGCTCTCGCGCCCGCTCCCGCACCCGTCGCTCCTCCTTGCGAACCCACGGGGCCCGGACGATCGAGCCGAACAGCCCGGCCCGCATCCGGCTGTGCTGGCCCACCATCACGTTCTCCTCGGCGGTCATGGCCCCGAACAGGCGGATGTTCTGAAACGTCCGGGAAATGCCGGCCCTGGTGATCCGATCGGGGCGGCGGCGGGTGATGTCGCGCCCGGCGAAGTAGATCCGGCCGGCGGTCGGCTTGTACAGCCCGGTCATCATGTTGAAGAACGTCGTCTTCCCGGCCCCGTTGGGGCCGATGATCGACACGATCGAGTGGCGCGGGATGTCGATCGACACGTTGTCGATGGCCACCAGGCCACCGAACTCCTTGGACACTCCAGCGGCGGCCAGGATCGGCTCCGGTCCGGCGTCGCTGGTCCCCTCCCGGCCCTCGATCGGCGCTGCTGACCCCGTCTGCATCATGTCGCCGGCTCCTCCAGCTCGGTCTCGCCGATGCCCGCCTCCAGTTCGATCCGCCGGCGCCGCTCCGGAATCAGCCCCTGGGGCCTGAGCACCATGACCAACACCAGCAGGAACCCGAAGATGCTGATTTGCAGGTCGGTCAGGTTGAAGTTCAGCCCCAACTTGCCGGGGAGCCCGTTGAGCACGTCGGGGATCAGGTAGTAGTTGATGTTGGCCACCAGCAGCGCGCCGAGCACCACCCCCCAGATCGACCCGAGGCCTCCGAGGATCACCATCGACAGCACGAAGATCGAGAACGCGAACTGGAATTGACCGGCATCGACCAAGGTCGTGAAGCTGGCCAGGAACGCCCCGGCGACGCCCCCGAAGGCCGCCCCCACCGAGTAGGCCAGCAGCTTGGTGCGAACCAGCGGGATGCCCATTGACACGGCGGCCACCTCGTCCTCCCGCAGTGCCACCCAGGCCCGGCCGAGCCGTGAGTCACGCAGCCGCACGTTGACGAACAGCGTGATCAACAGCAGCACGAAGATCGTGTAGTACCAGGGTCTCAGCTGTAACTGGGTGAACGTCCCCACTCCCGGGAGGTGGGGAAAGTCGAGCCCGCTCACCCCGAGCTCGCCTCCGGTCAGCGGCATCCCAGCGATCTTGATCTCCGGGCCGTTGAGCGCGAACACGCGGATGATCTCCCCAAAGGCCAGGGTCACGATCGCTATGTAGTCCCCGCGCAGGCGCAGGGTGGGCAGGCCGATGATCGCGCCCGCTGCGGCGGTGATCAGCGCCGCGCAGACCAGAATGAGCAGGAAGTTGAAGTGGATGCCGACCGGCGGGGGTACGCCCGGAGGCGTGTAGGACAGGACGTGCACGCTGACCTTGGGGAAGAACGTCGACCCGAGCCAGCCCGTCGAGTAGGCGCCCAGGGCGAAGAACGCCAGATAGCCCAGGTCGAGCAGCCCGGCAAAGCCCACGACGATGTTCAGCCCCAGGGCAAACATCACGTAGGCCAGGGCCAGGATCTCGGTGTTCATGAACTTGCTGGTGGGCGAGAAGAACAGCGGCAACAAGATGCCGAAGCCGATCACCAGCGCGGCCAGCACGCCGCGCCAGCGGACGGCCGCCCAGCGCAGCAGTGCCTGGACCGGGCCCGGCAACCCTCGCCAGATTGGCACGGTCACGGCCAGGACCCGGCGCCGCCAGGCCTGGCGTTGTTCGCGCAACATGGCCAGCAGCTCGCTCATCCGGCCTCCCGCGTCTCCTCCCCCAGCAGCCCCCGCGGCCGCAGCACCATGATCATCACCAGGTAGCCGAACACAAGCGCAGGGGTCCACTCAGGTTTGAGTCGGTTGTCTGAGATCACCTGGATGCAACCGATGATCAGACCGCCCAGCACCGCGCCTCTAATGTTGCCGATGCCACCCATGACCGCCGCGGTGAACGCGATCAGCCCGGCCTGAAAACCTTGGAAGTACCAGATGGTGGTCTCGTACAGCGCGTAGACCAGCCCGGCGGCACCGGCGAGCAATCCGCCGATCAGGAACGTGAGCGTGATCGTCGTGTCCACGTTGATCCCCATCAGCCGAGCCGCCTCCGGATCCTGAGCTGTGGCCCGCATCGCCTTGCCCCGGCGCGTGCGGCCCACGAACGCAACGAGCAGGAACACCAGGGGGACGGTCACGCCGATCGCCAGCACGTCCGCTCGCCGCACCACCACCCCGGAGATGTTGAACACCGCCTGGTTCTGATGGATCAGGTCCGAGACTCCGCTCGGCGCTCCGCCTCGCCACAGCAGGCCGACATTCTGCAGGATGAATGAGAACCCGACCGCGGTGATCAGGGGCGCCAGCTTGGGCGCGTTGCGCAGGGGGCGATAGCCCACGCGCTCAATCAGCACATTCAGGCTGCCGCATGCGAGCATCGAGACGATCAGAGTCAGCAGCAGGCCGAACACCAGACCGAGCGGACCGGTGGCCAGCGTGAGCCCGATCGTGGCCCAGAAGCCGGCGCCCACGAACGAGCCGATCATGAACACGTCCCCGTGGGCGAAGTTGATCAGCTCGATGATCCCGTAGACCAGCGTGTAGCCGATCGCGATCAGGGCCCAGATCGTCCCGTTGGAGATGCCCTGGACCAGATTCTGGCCCAGCGACGTCAGGTCGTGCGTGGTCGTGGCGTGGCCGTTGGCGAACCCCGGGTAGCCGGAGACCAGGTCGTGAATCAGGAAGTAGATCGGCAGGATGAGCAGAGAGGCCAGGAGCCCCCACCGCCCAACGTACCGCCGGAGCGCCGCCAGCACCTTCCTGGCCATCGGAGGCGCGGCAATCCGAGGGAGCGACTTTGCTTCCACTGCGTCGGAGACGCTATCGCGGAGCGGGGCTGCCGGAGGCAGCCCCCCCCCCTAGCCCTCAAAATCA
>DATKRM010000103.1:0-2689 GCA_035532195.1 Solirubrobacteraceae bacterium | reverse complement strand
GTGCAGAGCGAACAGCGCGAGCGTGGCCCCGGCGACGACCAGCGTGGACACGGTCCGGGCATTGCCCCAGCCCCAGGAGCCACCCTTGACGAGCCCCAGCGTGAGCGCTCCGACCCCGGCGGTGATCAGCAGCGCCCCGGTGAGGTCGGGCGCGGGCACCGGGTGGCCGGACACCTGCGGCAGCCGGCGCCAGCCCACGGCCAGCGCCAGCAGGCCCACCGGGACGTTGACCAGGAACACCCAGCGCCAGCTGGCCGCCACCAAAAGTCCACCCACCACCGGGCCCAAGGTGGCCGACAGCCCGCCTACGGCCGTCCACGTGCGGACCGCGTCGTTGCGGCGCTCGGCCGAGAAGCTGGCGAGTATCAGCCCCAGTGAGGTGGGTGTCAGCAGCGCGGCTCCGGCGGCCTGGACCACGCGGAAGCCGATCAACATGGGCAGGCTGGTGGCGGCACCGCAGGCCGCCGAGGCCACCACGAATAGCGCCACGCCGAGCAGGAAGGCCCGCTCGCGCCGGAACCGCTCGGCCAGCCGGCCGAACAGCACCAGGAGGGCGGCATAGACAATCGCGTAGGCGTTGAGGATCCAGGACAGGTCGGCCAGGGCGCTGCCTTGCAGGTGGAAGTCGCGCCCGATCTGCGGCAGCGCGACGTTGACGATGAACAGATCGAGGCTGGCCAGGACGACGCCGGCGCAGACGATCACCAGGACCAGGCGCGGGGAGGCGTCACGGCGAACCTGGCCCGGGCTCGCGATCCGCGCCCAGGGGGAGGAAAGCTGACTTAGGGAGGACATAGCCAGGCACCCTACCACACCTAACTTAGGTACGCAAAAGTTAGCTATCATGTCCGGTATGGAACACGCCTTACGACTGACTGGCTCACTTGAGCCTCGCGGCGCGTGGCAGGCAGACGGCTGCACGATCGCCCAGGCTCTCGACGTGATCCCCACCCGCTCGGCCTTCCTCATCCTGCGTGAGGCGTTCTACGGAACTAGCCGATTCGACGAGTTTGCCCAGCGGGTCGGCATTAGCGAGCCGGTGACCGCCGCGCGGCTGCGCGAGCTGGTGGAGAACGGTCTGCTCGAGCGCGAGGATTATCAGGAGCCCGGTCAGCGGACACGGCAGCGCTACAAGCTGACTGAGAAGGGCGCCGACCTGTTTCCAGCGCTGGTCGCGCTGATGCAGTGGGGAGACCGCTGGCTCGACGATCGTGGCGGCCCGGTGGAGTTGAGCCACCGCGACTGCGGCGAGCCGGTGGCGGTCGAGCTGAAGTGCGCCGCCGGCCACACGGTGGGGCCGGACGAGCTCGACCTGGCGCGGCGCAGGCGCTGAGTCGGGCGCCTCAGTCCAGCGCGATCGCCGGCTGAGGAGCCGGAACCGGGGCCGCCGCCTGGGCGGCCTGCGGCGGCTGGGCGGGCAGCCACACGCCGACCGGTACCGCGCCCACGGCGCTTACCCCGGCGGCGACCAGGCAGCCGATGCTCAGCCCGTGGGTGAACGAATGGGCGGCGGCCTGGTGAACGGCGGTGCCCAGGACGGCATGGCCTCCGCCGCGCAGTCCCGACGCCACCCCGAAGGCCGCGCCGATCGACTGGTGAGCAGCGTGGGCGAGGGCGCCGGGCAGGGCCGCGGGCAGGGTGGCCGTGAGCCGGCTGGAATAGACCGAGGCGTAGATGCTCCCGATCACGGCCACGCCGAGGGTGCTGCCGAGCAGTCGTGTGGCGTCGTTGACCGCCGAGCCGACGCCAGCCTTGTCCACCGTCACCGCGCCCATGATCGACTCCGTGGCCGGGGCGCTGGTCAATCCCATCCCGGTGCCGCAGATAACCATTGTTAATGCGATCGTCAGATAGGTGGTGGACACGGTGGCCGTCGACACCCAGGCAAAGAAGATCGCCAGCAGCACCAGTCCCGTGGTCACCACGAGCTTGGTGCCGAACCGGACCGCAAGCTTGGTGCCGAGCACCGATGCGATGGCTACCGCCGTGGCCACGGGCAGCACCCGCACACCCGCGGCCAGCGGCCCGTAGCCGTGGATGAACTGGAAGTACTGGGTGATCAGGAAGATGAACCCGGCCAGTGAGAAGAAGGCCACCGTGACCGAGCCGCTGGCTGCGCTGAACCGGGGATTGGCGAACAGGCGGAGGTCCAGCATCGGTTCACTGGCCGAGCGCTCTCGCACGACGAACCCCACGAACAGCGCCACCGCCAGCGCGAAGCCCCCCAGGCTCAGGGCGCTGGACCAACCGCGGCCGGGCGCCTCGATGATCGTGTAGATCAGCGTCGCCATCGCGGCGCTGGACAGGACCAGCCCCGGGACGTCCATGCGGGGAGCCCGGGGGTCACGCGAGGTGGGCACGCTCAGGGCAACCAGCAGCCCCCCCACCGCGGCCACGGGCACCATGGCAATAAAGATGCTCTGCCAGGAGAACTGCTCGAGCAGCCACCCGCCCACGATCGGGCCGAGCGCGATGGCGGCCCCGGCCGACGCCCCCCACAGCCCGATCGCCCGGGCCCGCTCGCCTCGCTCGGTGAACACATTGGAGATCAGCGACAGGGTCGCGGGGAAGATCATCGCCGCGCCCAGTCCCATGACGCAGCGTGTGACGATCAGCTGGCCGGCGGTGGAGGTCAGGCCGCCGGCCAGGCTGGACAGGCCAAACACCACCAGCCCACCGAGCAGGAAGC
>DATKRM010000102.1:0-6949 GCA_035532195.1 Solirubrobacteraceae bacterium | reverse complement strand
TCCGGCTCATCGATCTCGGGCAGCTCCTCCAGCGGCTCGGGCTGCTCAGGGACCCCCAGCGCCAGCAGCTCCGGGATCCGGGCAAAGTCCGCCCGCAGCATCTCCAGCGTGGACGGGGTGTAGAGCGCCGCCGCCGGGTGGTACAGCGGATACAGCCGCACCACCCGCGGACCCACCGCCCGGATCTCCTCCTGCCCATGCAGCCGTGAGATCCCGGTGGGATCACCGCGCAGCAGCTTGGTGGAGAAGTTGCCCAGGGTGCAGATCATCGTCGGCTCGATCAGCTCGATCTTCTTGAACAGGTGGTCCTGGCAGGCCTCGATCTCCTTGGGCTGGGGATCACGGTTGTCCGGAGGCCGGCACAGGAGCGTGTTCGCGATGAACACGTCCCCCCGCTCCTTCCCGATCTCCTCCAGCAGCTTGTCCAGGAGCTTGCCGGCCTGGCCCACGAACGGCAGACCCATCCGGTCCTCGTTGGCTCCGGGGGCCTCCCCTACGAACATCAGCTCAGCGTCGGCGTTGCCCGACCCGAACACCACCGTGGTCCGGGTCTGGTGCAGAGGGCAGCGGGTGCAGTCCCGGGCCTCGAGGTACTCGGCCTTCAACAGCTCCCGGCGCTCGCCCGCGCTTCTCACGGAGGCCGATGGTAGCGGCGGCTCCGGCCAGGTATTATGAAACCAGGCCGTCACCGATCATCGGGACGGACCTAGAACTCTCTCCTCAAAAACTTCAGCTAACCGACCGGTATCTCTGATGCGGGAACTGGAACGGGATCTCTCCCTCGACGATCCTCCCTGTCGCCTGGCCCTGGTGGGCCACGGTCGCCTTGGCCATGCACTGAGCCAGGCGCTCGGCGACGTCCTTGGCTTCCGCGTCGAGGGGCCGCTGGGCCGGGGAGCCGACGCCGCCGGCGCCGACGCAGTCCTGCTCTGCGTACCCGACCACGAGATCGCAGCCGCGGCGAGGGCCGTGGCGCCCGGGCCCCTGGTGGGCCATTGCTCGGGCGCCACCGGGCTTGACCTGCTGCTCCCCCACGAGGCATTCTCGCTGCACCCGCTGATGACGGTGACCGCCCAGGGCGCCTCTTTCGCCGGCGCCGGGACCGCGGTCGCCGGGACGTCCGCGGGCGCCCTCCAGCTGGCCCGGCGGCTGGCGCAGGCGCTGGGCATGGTTCCGGTGGAGATCGGCGACGCCGACCGCCCGGCGTACCACGCCGCGGCCTCGATCGCCTCCAATTTCCTGGTCACCCTGGAGGCGGCGGCCGAGCGGCTGGCCGCCGATGCCGGACTCGAGCGCCGGCTCCTCGTCCCGCTGGTTCGGGCCACCGTGGACAACTGGGCCGAGCTCGGACCCGAGCGCGCTCTCACGGGTCCGGTGGCCCGCGGCGATCAGGCGACCGTCGAGCGCCAGCGCGCCGCGGTCGCGGAGCGTACGCCGGACCTTCTCCCCTTGTTCGACGCGCTGGTGCGAGCCACCCGCGAGCTGGCCGAGGTGCCGGAGCCGGCGTGAGAATTATCCCCACCATCTCCGAGCTCCGGACGGCGCTGACCGAGCCGCGTCGCGCCGGGCGCCGCATCGGGCTGGTCCCCACCATGGGGGCGTTCCACGAGGGTCATCTGGCGCTGATGCGCCGGGCGCGCGAGGAGTGCGACGTGGTGGTGGTCTCGCTGTTCGTAAACCCGGCCCAGTTCAACGAGCCCGGCGACCTGAAGGCATATCCTCGTGACTCCGAACGGGATTCCCAGCTGGCCCAGCAGGTCGGCGTCGACTACCTGTTCGCGCCCGAGGTCGGGGAGATCTACCCGCCCGGATTTGCCACCACCGTGTCGGTGGCCGGCATCGCCCAGACGCTGGAGGGCGAGCACCGCGGCCATGCCCACTTCGACGGGGTGGCGACGGTGGTGACCAAGCTGCTGAACATCGTGGCCCCCGAAGTGGCCTACTTCGGCCAGAAGGACGCCCAGCAGGCGGTGGTCATTCAGCGCCTGGTCCGGGACCTGGACATGCCGGTGAGGATCGAGGTCTGCCCCACGGTGCGCGATCCGGACGGCCTGGCCCTGTCCAGTCGCAACCGGCGGCTGTCGAACCCGGAGCGCGTGCAAGCCCGTTCGCTGAGCCGCGCACTGAGTGCGGTCCGCCACGCGATCTCGGCCGGCGAGCGCGATCCGGCCGCCGCGCGCGCCGGCGCGCTGGCCGAGCTGACCCGCTCGGGCGTCGAGCCCGAGTACCTCGAGCTGGTGGCCCCGGACACCCTCCAGCCGGTGAGCTCGCTCAACGGCGAGGTCCTGGCGGTGGTGGCGGCCCAGGTCGGCACCACACGACTTATCGACAACGAACTCATCACTGAGAACGGGAGTAGGTGAAACCAATGCAACGCACGATGCTGAAATCGAAAATCCATCGGGCCACGGTGACCGACTGCGATCTTCACTACGTCGGGTCGATCACCATCGATCCCGACCTGCTGGAGGCCGCGGACATCATGGAGTTTGAGCAGGTTGCCGTGGTCGACATCGACAACGGCGCCCGGTTCGAGACGTACACCATCCCCGGCGTGCGCGGCTTACGGGAGATGAAGATCAACGGCGCGGCGGCGCGACTGGTGCACCGCGGCGACCGGATCATCGTCATCTCCTACGCCGCCTACGACGCCGGTGAGCTGCGCGAGTACAAGCCCCGCGTCGTCCACGTCGACGTCGAAAACGAAATCGTCCAGGTCGACCACCGGGTCGCCTCACTGCAGCCGGACGACGCGGGCGCTGCCCGTATAAGCGAGGCCGGAAGCCGAGCGGGCAGCGTGCCCGCGGAACCGGTCGTTGCCTGAGAGGAGTCAGTCATGTCAGCCACACCCCACACCCCCGTCCCTGCGGATCTGCGTGATCCAGTCCCCATGACGCTGCCCCGGCTCGCCGAGAAGAAGCGGCTCGGCGAACCGCTCGTAATGGTCACCGCTTACGACTACCCGTCGGCCCAGGTGGCCGAGGAGGCGGGCGTCGACCTCGTGCTGGTCGGCGACTCCGGCGCCATGACGGTGCTCGGATATCCCTCGACCGTGCCCGTGTCGGTGGATGAGATGCTGATGCTGGCCTCGGCGGCCCGGCGGGGATTGAAGACTCCGCTGCTGGTGGGCGATCTGCCCTTCGGCTCGTATGAGGCCTCCGACGAGCAGGCCGTGGCCACCGCCCAGCGGTTCGTCAAAGAGGCGGGCTGCGACGCGGTCAAGCTCGAGCGTGGCGGCACCAGCGCTGACCGCGCCCGGGCGATCGTCGACTCGGGCATCCCGGTCATGGGACATGTCGGCCTCACGCCCCAGACCGCCACGTCGCTGGGCGGCTACCGCGCCCAGGGCAGGACGTCAGATCGGGCCATGGCCGTGGCCCAGGAAGCCCTGGCCCTCCAGGACGCGGGCTGCTTCTCGATCGTGTTCGAGGCGATTCCAGCCGCGGTGGCGGCGACGCTCGTGGAGCACATCGAGGTCCCGGTGATCGGGATCGGGGCCGGACCGGCCACCGACGGCCAGGTGCTCGTGTTCCACGACCTGCTCGGCATCTACGACGGCCATGCCCCGCGGTTCGCCAAGCGCTATCAGGAGGTCAAGGCGCAGATGGTGGCCGGCGTGGCCGAGTACGCGGCCGAGGTGCGCAGCGGCGCGTTCCCCGCGCCCGAGCACACCTATTCGATCGACGAGGAGGAGCTCTCCCGGTTCAAGTCTTCGCTGAGCTGAGCCAGCACCGTCCGGTCGCGCCCGCTGCGCTTGGCTTCGTAGAGGGCGCGGTCCGCGCAGTCCAGCAGCTCGGAGCTCATCTCCTCGCCGTCCCAGCACGCGATGCCGGCCGAGCAGGTCTGGCCTGAGGGAATCACCGCCCGCAGGCGCTCCACGGTGGCCATGGCGTCTTCGACGCCGCACCCCGGAAGTGCCAGCGCGAACTCCTCGCCGCCGTACCGAACCAGGATGTCAGTGGCCCGCAGCTCGGCCGTCCAGGCTCCAGCCACCCGCTTGAGCAGCCGGTCGCCAGCCTGGTGGCCCTGCTGGTCGTTGTAGCGCTTGAAGTGGTCGAGGTCGAGCATGGCCACGCACAGCGGCTCGCCGGAGCGACGCGACCGGGGCAGCTCCCGGGCCAGCTCCTCCTGCCAGGCCCGCCGGTTGGGCAGGCCGGTCAGCTCGTCGGTGCGCGCGATCGACTCCAGTCGCGCCAGGAGGCCGACGCGCTCCAAAGTGACCGCGGTCTCGACGGCCAGCAAGTCGCTGAGGTTGAACACGGACGGATCGGTCAGCGCCGCAGCCGATTTCCAGTAGCAGGCCAGCACGGCCACGGTGCGGTGCTCGCGCACGATCGGCTGCCACAGGCAGGCGCCGGGCCGCGCCTCGGCGGAGTCGAACTCCGAGCACACCGCGCCTGGAGTGTGCAGCGACGACGCCACCTTGCCGGTGGTGAAGGCCTGGGGTACGCCAGCCGGACGTCCGGTGAAGGCCAGCGCTCGCTCGGGGGGCTCCCAGCCCGCGCCGCCGGTGCGGGCCAGCCCGCTGCCATCCGGGATCGGCTCCCACAGCGCGATCCCGTCGGCGTGCGTGACCCGCGCTGCGGCGTGACACAGGGCCGGCCGCGCGGCCGCGCTCTCGGACACGCCGGAGAGCTCGTGGGCCAGGTCGGCTACCCGGGCCATCAGCTTGGCGCTGGTCGCGGCGGCGGTGGCGTCGCGACGGGCTCGGCGGACCAGCATGTCGATGAACACGCCGGCCACGATCAACGTGGCCACGGTGGTCAGCCAGCGGGCGACCCCGGAGCTCACCTGTCGGTCGAACAGCGTCCAGGCGTACACGCCCGACACCAGCGCCACGTGCGCGGCGGCCACCGGACGTGAGAAGAAGTAGAACACGTATAGCCCAACCCAGATGAACCACACCGAGTAGAAGCTGACCGCTTCGCCGCTCAGAAACACGGCGCGGGCGATGAGCAGCGTCCCCGCCACCAGGCTTACCTGAAGCAGCCAGCGCGGCATCCGCGATCCCAGGACCAGGAGCACCGCCGCGCCCGCGTAAGCCAGGCCCACGTTGGACCACAACCCCGGCACGTCAGCCTTGGCCGGATGGGGCAGCAGCAACGAGACCGCGCCGATCGTCGCCCCCGCGACGTACAGCGACCCCAGCGCGCGCGCCGGCAGCGCCGACGAAGCCTCGAATCCCTCTATGGAAAGGCGAGCATTCATCCGCGCCCAGGCTCGCGGGACCCTAGACACTCAGGCTCGGTTCAAACGTGGCCTCACCCCCGGCCGCTGTATTCATGCCGTAAACATCGGCACCGGTCTGGCGCAGCTGAAGTACCGCCGGGAGTCGTCCAGCCAACCCGGCGGCGGCACTACGAGCAGGCGCCGCGTTCGTGTTGTGATACGGCCAGCCGTAGTCCGGCCCCCGGCCCCCCCGCATTTCTGGTTCCGGCTTCACATTGCCCATAAGCTGATGTAGGTTCAGCCCGTGGAGCCTGCTCCGCGGACTAATCCCGAGCCCCGCGAGCACGCGGGCCTCGTTGTCGATGACGTCACCGTTTCCTTCGGCGGCATCACGGCACTCGACGCAGTGTCCCTGGAGCTGACACCAGGTGAGGTGTTGGGGGTGATCGGTCCCAACGGCGCCGGCAAGACCACGCTGTTTAACGTGATCTGCGGCTTCGTCCAGCCAGACTCGGGCCACCTGACCTGGCGCGGTATCTCGCTGCGCGCCGTCCGCCCTCACCAGCTGCCGGGGCTGGGAATCGCCCGCACCCTCCAGGGAGTGGGCCTCTTCGCCCAGCTCACCGCGCTGGAAAACGTGATGGTCGGAGCTCAGCGGTTCCGGCATGCCGGGCTGTTCAGCGGCCTGCTCGGTCTGCCGCGCTCAAACTTCGATGAGGACCAGCTGCGCGACCGAGCCCGGGCCGCCCTGCAGCGGACGGGGTGTGGCCAGGTCGAGCAACGGCTTCCCGGCAGCCTGCCCTACGCGGTGCAGAAGCGGGTGGCGCTGGCTCGCGCGTTGGTGGCGCAACCAGAGTTCCTGATGCTGGACGAGCCGGCCGGGGGTCTCGACGCCGGTGAGCTGTCGGCCCTGGCGGAGCTGATCGACTCACTCCGCGGCTCGGTGGCGGTGATGCTGGTCGAGCACCACATGGACCTCGTTACCTCGGTGTGCGATCGCGTGGTGGTGCTGGACTTCGGCCGCGTGATCGCGGCCGGCGTCCCACCTGAGGTTCAGCAGGACCCAAAGGTGCTCGACGCCTACCTGGGCCAGGCCGCCACGTCGGGTGAGACAGTGGCCACAGAGGGTTCATGAATGCTGCTGGCGGTGAAGGACCTGGTCACTGACTACGGGGCGGTTCGGGCCGTCGACTCGGTGTCGCTGACCGTGGCGGAGGGGTCGGTGACCGCCGTGCTGGGGGCGAACGGGGCCGGCAAGACCTCGCTGCTGAGAACGATCACCGGCCTGGTGCGCCCCAGTGCCGGCAGCGTGGTGTTCGACGGGGAAGACATCACCCGGCTCCCGGTCGAGAACATCGTTCGCCGTGGGGTGGCGCACGTGCCCGAGGGGCGCGGTGTCATCACCGAGCTCACGGTGGCCGAGAATCTGCGCCTGGGCGGGCTGTGGCGCGGTCGAGAAACCGCCCCCGTGGAGGAGATCTACGAGATGTTCCCGCCGCTTCGCGAGCGCCGAACCCAGCCGGCGTCCCGGCTGTCAGGTGGGGAGCGACAGATGCTCTCCATCGGGCGGGCCCTGATGGCCCGGCCGCGCGCGCTGCTGCTCGATGAGCCGTCACTGGGGCTGGCGCCCCGGCTGGTGGCCCAGATCATGGCGCTCGTGCGCAAGCTCGCTGATTCCTTCGACCTGGCCGTGCTGCTCGTGGAGCAAAACGCCCGCAGCGCGCTGTCGATCGCCGACCGGGCGATCGTTCTGAACCTGGGCAAGGTCGTAGCCGATCAG
>DATKRM010000101.1:0-6020 GCA_035532195.1 Solirubrobacteraceae bacterium | reverse complement strand
GGCCAGCCCCTGCATCAACCCCACGGTGCCGGTGGGCGAGAAGCCGAAGTCCCGGAACGCTCCCTTGGTCAGGAAGTAGGTCATGAATGCCTTGGCCGGCAGCTCATCGCTGTTGCAGGCGAAGATGGCCGCGCAGAGATTGCGGAAGATCGCGTGGACCGTGCGGTTGCTCGTGTAGCGGGCCAGCCAATCCCGGACATTGGTGCGCTCGTCGTCTGAGCGCAGCAGCGCCGCTCCCCGCTTCAGCGCCTGGTTGACCATCGCCCCGACCGGTCCCTTGGACAGGGCCAGGTCCCGGCGGCCGATCCGGAAGAGCGTGGCCGGGTCGGGCACCCGGATGTCGAATGGGACCCCGCAGGTCTGGAACGTCTCCTCGAGCACGCCTCCGTACTCGATGGCGATGGCGCCGGTGTTGATCGTGAAGCCCTCCTCGACCGTGCTCGACGCCCGCCCACCCACGCTCGGGCGTGACTCCGCCACCAGTACCCGCAGCCCGCCCAGTCCCAGCCGAGCCGCGGCGCACAGGCCGCCGGCCCCGGCGCCGATCACCAGCGCGTCGAAGCGATCACTCCCCGTCACCGCACTGGATCGTACACAGTGTCCAGACGAGCTGCAAGAGCCTGTACGGCGTGACATGATCCGAGCTGCATGGCGTTAGGCCGCGAGCTCGATGTGCCGTCCCAGGACAGTCCGACCGACAGGTTGACCTTGCTCGTGTGCCACATCGATGACGGCGGACCTCCGCCGCACGCCTGCAAGCGCGCACAGCGCGCGCTGCGGGTGGCGGGACACGATTTCGACAAGATCGTGGCCGCACGGGGCATTCCGTTCGGGCTGTTCACCTCAGGTCGCCGACCCAAGCTCAAGCAGCTGAGCGGGCAGGAACAGCTGCCGGTGCTGTGTCTACCCGATGGCAGCACGATCGCCGGCGGCAGCAACATCGTCACGTGGGCCAACGAGCACCGGCCGACGAACGCCGACTAATCTGCGGCGCAGCCTGCGACCGCCACGCGCAGTTACCGAACCCCGCTGGGCCTCCGGCGCTTGCCCTTCTCCTGCTTGGGGAACCCGCCCTTGACCACCGGTGGCTTCTCGCTGGGGATGTCGCACCTGGCCAGGTTGCCGACGTTCACCTGCGGCAGGCGCGGACGTCCGTAGACCGGGGTCGCAGCGAAGTTGAACGCCGAGGTCAGGTCGCCGGTCGTCTTCCGCCGCCAGGCGCTCAGGTTGGGCACTCGGACGCGAAACCGGGTCTCCAGGAACCGCAACGTCGAGGTATGGTCAAACGTGTTCGAGCACACGAGCCCGCCGCGGGAGAACGGGGAGATGACCATCATCGGCACCCGGAAGCCCAGACCGATCGGGCCTCGAATGCCCTGAGCCGCGGCCGGAAGGTTGGCCACGGTCAGGAACTCGCCTTTGGTGCCCGCGGGCGGCGTGGGCGGTCGCACGTGGTCGAAGAAGCCGCCGTTCTCGTCGTAGGTGAGAAACAGCGCGGTCTTGCGCCAGATCTTGGGATGCGCCACCAGCGTCTCGATGATCTGTCGCACCGCCGCCTCGCCGGCCACCGGGGCGCTGAACTCGGGGTGCTCGGCCCCAAACACCGAGGTCAGCAGCCACGAGACCTGGGGCAAGCGGCCGGTGGCCACGTCGTTCATGAAGTCCTGCGGAAACGTCGGCTTCAGACCGCGCGCTTCCAGCTTCGACCCCGGGGAGTACTGCTTGAAGAAGGTCAGCACGTTGTCCAGGATTCCGCCCTCGCCTGGGTTGGTGTCGGTGTAGAACTTCCAGCTCACTCCCTGGGCGCTCAGCCGCTCGGGCATCGTGGTCCAGCTGAACACGTTCGAGCGGCCACTGAGCTTGGTCTCCACCAGCGGCCCGCCAGCCTTACCGTCGGGATCGATCGTCGCCGTGAGGCTGTACAGCCGGTTGGGATCGGTGGGTCCGATGACCGAGCAGAAGTAGCCGTCGCAGATCGTGAACGCGTCGGCCAGGGCGTAGTAGAAGGGAAGGTCCGCCCGCGAGTAGTAGCCCATCGTTTCGGGCCCTACGCCTGGCTTGTCCGACATCTCGTGCTCGCGCAGGAACCCGTCCATGCGCCCGTGGTTCCACGCCTGGTGCTGGGCCGGCCACTCGTGGGTGAGATCCGGATAGCACTGCTGCGCGCCTAGGCGGAACGGATGCACGGTCTGGCCGGCGCTGCCCTTCTGGAAGAAAGCACTGCGCCCCTTCTGAGAGGCAAACCCGTTCACGCCCGACAGCGTCCCGAAGTAGTGATCGAACGAGCGGTTCTCCTGGATCAGGATGATCACGTGCTCGATGTCCTTGAGCGATCCCTTGCGCGGCGCGAGGGCCAGTGCCTGACCCAACAGGTCCTCGATCCCCGCTCCCATCGCGGTAATCCCCAATCCGGCTGCGGCGGCGTTGCGCAGCGCATCCCGACGCGTTATGCCCCAGTGTCGGTCTCCCATCTTTGTCTCCTCTCGACGGTCGTACCGGCCGTTGACCGCGACCCTACCAGGCCGAGACGCCGGCGCGGGCTAATCTGCCCCGCTCGTGCGCAAGCTCCTCCCGCTCCTGGCCTGCCTGGCCGTGGCCATCCCGGCGGGCTGCGGGTCCTCATCCCAGGGGTCGGGCGCGCCCACCCCAGCCGCCGCGACCCCCACCGGCCCGTTCCAATGGTTGGTCTCCACCTCGGGGCCGCCGCCCAGCGTCGCGCAGGAGAACCGCAATCCCGGCACCACGGCGTGGCGGCTCCCCGGGCCGGCGGACGACGTCGGGGGTCTGGTCCAGGGCAACGTGGCCGGCTACGTCTCGGCCCCGGCGGTGCTGCCCGGCCAGATCGAGCGCATCTTCGTCAACGCGCCGGGGTCGCATTACGTGCGGATCCGCGTATTCCGCATGGGCTGGTACGGAGGCACCGGAGGGCGGGAGATGCTCGTCTCGCACCGCCTCCCGCTGCGCGATCAACCGCCGTGCACGCATCGCTCCAGCACCGGGCTGACGGAGTGCGCCTGGCACCCCACGCTGTCGTTTCAGATTCCGACCGGACTACCCAGTGGCGTGTACATCGCCAAGCTCTCTGCGCCCACCGGGCAGGCGGACACGCTGTTCGTCGTCCGCTCCATCTCGCCCCAGCCGCTACTGGCCCAGCTCCCCACTTCGACCTACCAGGCCTACAACGCCTGGGGCGGGGACAGCCTGTACCCGGGCGGAGCGGACCCGGTAGGCCTCACCGGCACCACTCAAGGCGTGGAGGTCTCATACGACCGGCCCTACGACAGCAATACCGGGGCGGGCCAGTTCTTTGCCCGCGACGTGGCCATGGTGCGCTTCCTGGAGCGCTACGGCTACCCGGTCTCCTACACCACCAGCGAGGCCGTGGACGCCGATCCGGGTCAGCTCCAGGGCCACCGGGCACTGCTCGACTTTGGGCACTCCGAGTACTGGTCACAGCGGCAGGCCGATGGCTTCACCGCGGCGCGGGACGCCGGAACCAACCTGGCCTTCTTGTCCTCGGACGCGCTGGGCTGGCGGGTCCGCTACGAGCCGGCCACCTCGGCCGCCAGCCAACCGGGTGCGGCGGCACACCTGATCGTCTCCTACAAGGAGCACGCCTCGGCCGACCCCAACCCGGGGCAGTCGACCGGACTGTTTCCCAACGGTGGTGCCCCGCTGACCGGGTCGGCGTACGTGGGCTGCATCACCCCGCGGCTCAACACGTCGGGGCCTCCCACCTACCGCTATTACCTGTGGGCACCGAATCCGCAGCTTCAGCCGTCGTGGCTGTTCGCGGGCACCGGCGTGAGCTCGGACACCCGGATCGCCGGGATCCAAGGCTACGAGCTTGACCTGCGCACCCCGGCCAGCCCGCCCGGCACCAGCCTGGTCGGCTACGGCCACGCCACCTGCATGCGGGCACCACCCGGCGAGCCCGTGCCCGGCCCGGGTCAGAACCTGGGCGAGGCCACCGTGTACCGAGCCAGCTCCGGGGCGCTGGTGTTCAGCACGGGCACGCTGGGCTGGGAGCTGGGGCTCGAGCCCGTGCCCAGCGCCTCGCCTGACGCCCCGCGCGCCCCGGACAGCCGCGTGGTGGCCATGACCCGCAATCTGCTGTCACGGATGCTCAGCGGCCCGGCAGGTGGTAGATGAACAGCTGGCTGCTGGAGGCGTCGTCGGATGTGCTGCCGCCGGTGGGCAGCAGGACACGCCCGCCCACCGCGATCGGACTGCTCCAATGCCCCGACGCGGCGTCCAGCGAGCGCAGCAGGCGGCCGCTGCCCGGCTCGTAGATCTTCAGCGAGCCGCCCGGGTCGTACACGTACAAGAGCCCGCCGGCCACCACCGGGCTGGTCCCCCCGGAGCCGTTCTGCCACACCAATCGCAGCCGCGGGGTCCGGCCACCGGTCAGGGCATAGGCGCCGGTACCGGAGCCGGTGGCCACGAACACCAGCGTGCGCCCGCTCCGAGTCCACACGGCGGGGGCGGTGAACACCTCGCTGCCGCCCGGCGCCCCGATGTCCTGGAGCTCGCCGCCCAGGCGAGGACCTGCCCCGCCCTGGGTCCCGTTCAACCGGTTCAGGTTGAGCAGGTGGAGCTGGCCGTCCTTGCCGCCCTGGACGGCCAGGCGGTAGCGGTGATAGCTCGGGAGCAGCGCCGGGGCGGTGCTGCCCAGATCGGTGTCGCTGGCATTCAGCTGGGCCTGATCGGTCGGCGTCCAGTTGTGCAGCAGGCGGCTGGCGCTGGGGGTGAGCTCGAGCACGCTGTCGCCCCAGTCCGTCGAGCCGTTGAATGGCCCGTTGCCGGTGACCACGAGCAGGCGCCCGCTGCCGGGCTCGACCACGGCGCCGGCCCGGGCCCAGATCGCCGAGTCACTGGCCGGACACGAGCCAGGTGGGTTGATCAAGTTGTGCCGGTTCGAGCACAGCGAGTTCCACACGTGGGCGATGTGGCCGCTGGCCCGGTCGATCGTCAACACGTGGCCCTGGTAGGGCGGCGCATCTCCGAAGTACCCCCCGGTCACTGAAATCAGGTACCTGCCGCTGATGTTGAGCGATCCGGCCAGCTTCTCGCGGCTGGCATCGAAGGTCGCGCGGACCGGCCACTTGCCGGATCGGATCTCCCGGCCGCTGGATAGCGCCAGCTTGTGGATTCGGCCGTCCGGACTGGTCGCATACACGTAGCGCCGGTTGGGGTCGGCGATCGGGCTGGCAGTGGTGATCGTGGAGCCGCCGCCCGAGAACTCCCACAGCCGCGCGCCGGTGCCGGGATCGATGGCGATCGTGTGGCCGGAGGTGGTCGTCACGATGGCCACGTCGCGGGACCTCCCGTTCACCCTGATCCCATGGAGCTCGACGGCCGAGGAGTCGACGGCGCCGTCAAGGTGGACCACCCGCGTTTGCAGTTGGCCGACGTTTCGGGCGCTGATCCCGGTGTCGCTGGGCCCGACGCCGCTGCGCTGGGCGTCGTAGTTGAACCGCAGCCAGTCGCCGGATGGGACAGCCGCCGTGGTGCCCCCCGGCTGGGACGCCGACGCGCAACCCGTGCCGATCAATATGACGAGCACGGCCACGGCGGTGGCCGCGCGGCCCAACCGCGAGGTGGTCAAGATCCGGTCGTCCGCGGCGTTCCGCTCATCCGGCCGCCCGCGGGAGCCGGCAACACCTGATTCAGGCCGCCGGCGGCCGATCCCAGCTGCTGGTTGACCAGCGGGCCCAGCGGAGCCGGGAGCTGACCGCTCACCGCGGTGACGGTCCCTGTCACCTGATTGACGACGGTGGGGTTGGACCCGGGGCCGGAACCGCCGGATCCGGGCGAGGACGAGGTCGGACCCCGGCCGCCGCCTGACCCGCCGCCGGTTCCACCACCGCCCGTTCCACCACCCCCGCCTGACCCGCCACCGCTCGACCCCCCGGCGCTCGGCGCCCCGGCGCCGGCTCCTCCACCCCCGGCGATCGCGGCACCGCCAGCCGCCGGGTGGGCGGTCGCGGCGCTGGAGGGTGCCACCGACCGCGGGAAGC
>DATKRM010000100.1:0-3745 GCA_035532195.1 Solirubrobacteraceae bacterium | reverse complement strand
CCGGGGCGCGGACACTGCTGATCTCGACCGATCCGGCGCACAGCCTCTCGGATTCGCTGGGGGCCGAGCTGTCGGGCCAGGCTCAGCAGGTGGGGCCACGGTTGTGGGGCCTCCAAGTGGCCACCCAGGAGGAGATGGAGCAACACTGGTCCGGCGTCCAGGACTGGCTGGGCGAACTGCTGCTGGAGCGGGGGCTGGACCGGATCTCGGCCGAAGAGCTCACCGTTCCCCCGGGGATGGACGAGCTGTTCTCGCTGCTGCGGCTGCGCACCGTACACGAGTCCGGCGAGTGGGAGACCATCGTCGTCGACTGTGCCCCCACCGGCGAGACGCTGCGATTGCTGTCGTTCCCTGACGTGGCCCGGTGGTGGATCGAGAAGATCTTCCCCATGGAGCGGCAGATCCTGGCCACGGCCGCGCCGCTGGTCCGCTCGCTGCTCGACATCCCGGTTCCCAACCACGCGGTGTTCGCCGACGTCCGCCGGCTTTCAAGCAACCTGATCGCCATGAACGAGATCCTGCGCGATCGCGACCACTGCACGGTCCGGCTGGTGATGAATCCCGAGAAGATGGTGATCGGGGAGGCCATGCGGACGTTCACCTACCTGAACCTGTACGGGTACCTGACCGACGCGGTGATCGTCAATCGCGTGTTTCCGGCCGAGGTGGGGGATTACTTCGCCCGCTGGCGCGAGATCCAAGAGGAGCACCTGGACCTGGTTCGCTCTGCGTTCGCTCCGCTTCCCGTCCTCTGCGCCCCCTACTTCGACCAGGAGGTGGCCGGTCCGGAGATGCTCGATCGCCTGGCCGACGCGCTGTTCGGCGCCGGCGAGCTCGATCCCGGCGCGATCCTCCACGACACGGTTACTCAGGAGCTGACCGTCTCCGACGGCAAGGCCCACCTGCGCCTGGCGCTGCCCCTGGCCCGCAAGGGCGACGTCTCGCTCAAGAAGGTGGGCGCCGAGCTGGTGGTGCGGGTCGACGGGCACAAGCGCACGATCACCCTGCCCGATGCTCTGGCTCGCTTCCAACCCTCCGGCGCGACGTTTGAGGACGGGGCGCTCGAGGTAGTGTTCGATGGGGCGCCGGGCGCGGGCGACGAAGACCATGCCCGATGAACCTCGGCCTGACCCGCTGCGGGCGCTCGAGGAGCGCCTGGCCCGGGCCTCCGAGGCCGCGGAGCGGCTCGTGGGCGAGGCGGCGGGCATGGGAGAACCGCGCCGGCCGCCGCCGTCAGGCTGGCAGTCCACGCCCGAGGAGCCGGCCACTCGGGGACCGGCGGCGGAGCTCGAGTCGCTGTTCGGCGCCATCCGCTCGTTGCGCGAGCTGATCCCGCCCGAGGTGGCCGAGCGCCTGATCGCGGCGCTGCGCGAGTTCCTGCTGGCGCTCCACTCTCTGATCGAGTGGTACCTGGAGCGCCTCGATCACCGCCGCCGGGAACCGCCGGACGTGCAGGACATCCCGATCCAGTAAGTCGGCGGGTCTAACGGGTCAGACGGTAGACCGGCACCGCCTCGTCAAATCCCTTCAGCGGTGGCAGGTCGACCGGCTCCCCACGACCGAACGAGTCGGAGGCCAGCACCTCGCCCGGCTCGGCGGCCTTGACCAGGCGCGCGGCCAGGTTCACGACGTCGCCGTAGTAGTCGCCCTGGTGGGAGATGACCGGGCCGGCCGCCAGCCCGATCCTCACCCGGGGCATCCGCGGGTCGGCTTGCAGCGCGTCGATCAGCTCGAACGCCACGCGGGCCGCATTCACCGGATGCTCGGCGGCGAACATGACTTCGTCTCCGATCAGCTTCACCACGCGCCCCCCGTGCCGGGCCACGATCTCGCCCGCCAGGGACTCGAACCGGCCGATCGCCGCCGCCAGCTCGGACGGTGTGGCGGCTCGGGCCGACCGCGTGTAGCCGACCAGGTCGGCAAACCCGACGGCCAGGTCACGGGTCACCGCCGTCCGCTCCTCGTCCAGGGCCCAGCCGGCCCGCGCCACCGCCAGAAGGTGGCCCGTCAGAATGTCGCCCAGCGCGGCGGTGAGCGCCGGGAGCATCACCGAGCCGATCTCGCCGTAGTCCTTGACCAGCTGCGAGTAGGACTCGCCCTGGTCCTGGCGGGGCACTTCCACCTGGAGGCGGTACGCGTCCGTTATCGCTTCGGCGAGATTCGCCATCGAGCTACCGATGACCCGGGACAGCTGCAATGACATCTCAGGGCCGAACAGCGATTGGCTCATCCCGGCCAGGACCTGGAGCGTCTCCACCTGCCGGGGAGATAGCCGTCGAGGCGGATCCAGCGGATCCGGGAATCCGAACGCCCGCCACATGGCAGCGGCCTCATCCGCGCTCAGGCCTGCCAGCCGAGCCGCCTCGGGGAAGGGCACCCGCTCTCCGGCGGGCCGCAGGGCCAGCTCCAGCCCGAGTGGACCCAGCGTCCCAGCCTTGGCCGCCTCGGTCAGCTCCTCGTCCGTCGCCCCGCGCTCGCTCAGGTACTCGATCAGCACCAGCGCATCCGCACGGTCCAGGTACGAAGTCTGCTCGAGGATGGCCTCCCAGTCGTCTTGCACAGGGCAGCTGCCGGAAGCTTCTCAGACCGGCGCCGGCAGCCGCCGTCTAGGCCCGCGCCTTAAACGAGCACTCCATCCGCTTGACCCCGTGGATGAATGCGCTCGACGCGAACAGCTCCGGCTCGTCGGTCTCGATGTCCGGCATGACCCGCAGCATCTCGGAGAAGATCGAGCGGAGCTGGGTGCGGGCCAGCGACGCGCCCAGGCAGTAATGCGGTCCGCCGCCGCCGAAGCCCAGATGACGGTTGGGATCACGGGTGACGTCGAAGCTCCACGGGTCCTCGAACACCGTCTCGTCGCGGTTACCAGAGTGGTAGAACAGAACCACCTTCTCGCCCTCGCCGATTGCCTGACCGCGCAGCTCGGTGTCCCGGGTCGCGGTCCGGCGGAAGGTCAGCACCGGCGTGGCCCAGCGGACGAACTCCTCGACCGCCGTGGGCATCACCGCGTCGACGTCGTCGAGCAGCTTGTGCCGCTGATCCCGGTTGACGGTGAGCGCGCGCATGGCGTGCGAGGTGGTGTGACGGGTGGTGTCGTTTCCGGCCACCGACAGCAGCACGAAGAACGCCGCGATCTCCGGACGCGTCAGCTTCTCGCCGTCCACCTCGGCCTGGACCAGCCCGGTCATCAGGTCGTCGGCCGGGCGCTGCTCCCGCTCGGCGGCCAGCTCGGTGGCGAACTCGGTGAGGGTCCACAACGCCTCCCCCAGCACCTCGATCGGCGCCT
Source organism: Solirubrobacteraceae bacterium (assembly GCA_035532195.1). GTDB lineage: Bacteria > Actinomycetota > Thermoleophilia > Solirubrobacterales > Solirubrobacteraceae > Palsa-465. Next base: position 459 of record DATKRM010000100.1, on the reverse strand, counting down.
TGTCGCCGATCACCTCGCGATCGCCCACGGTGACCAGCGTGTCCGCAGCGTGAACCACGCGCTCGCGGTCGGCGTCCGGGACCCCCATCATTGCGGAGATCGTTATGAGCGGTAGGCGCTTCGCAACGAGCTTGACGAAGTCTCCGCCCCCGGTGGGTGCCGCCTCCTGAATGACGGTGCGCGCGTTGGCCCGGATGCCGTCCTCGATGCGGGCCACCTGACGCGGGGTGAAGGCCGCCGAGACCAGCCCGCGCAGCTTGGTGTGGCGGGGTGCGTCCATGGCCAGGAATGACAGCGAGGCCTCGAGAAACTCCGGCGGTGCATCGCCGAACTGGGTCCCCTGACCCGAGCAGAAGGTGGCCGGATCTCGGGACACGCGGCGGATGTCCTCGTGGCCCACCACCGCCCAGTAGCCGCTCATGTCGCGCTCCTGGACGCCCAGGATGTCCTCGGGTGGCT
>DATKRM010000099.1:0-9220 GCA_035532195.1 Solirubrobacteraceae bacterium | reverse complement strand
ATCCCGGACGTCGAGATCAACGAGGGCTACTACCCGATGCTGTACCTGTGGCGGCGGCTGAACGGGAGCTCGGGCGGACCGGGTATCAACCGCGGCGGCCTGGGACTCGACTTCGCCTGGGCTCCGCACGGCACCGACGCGCTGCTAGGCACGCTGGAGAACGCCATGGCCGCGGTGCCCAGCCGGGGGATGATGGGCGGCTACCCGGGCGGGACGCACTTCTTCAACGTGGTCCGGGGGACCGGGATCCAGGATGCGGTGGCCGGCGGCCAGCGACTGCCTCAGACCGTCGAGGACCTCGGCGGGCGCGAGGAGACGCTGATCAACCACGTGGCCGGGGTCCCGCTGGCAGCCAGCGACGTGTTCCACCAGATCACCGGCGGCGGCGCGGGCATGGGCGACCCGCTGCTGCGGCCGGCCGAGCGCGTGGCCGGCGACGTGCGCGAGGGTTATGTGTCGGGCGACCAGGCTCGCGCAGCCTACGGCGTGGTGTGCTCTTCCGAGGGCAAGGTCGACGTCGAAGCCACCCAGCGCGAGCGGGCTTCGATTCGCGAGGCGCGGCTCGGCCACGCGCCCGAGCGGTCGGTGGCTGATGATGCTGACGGCTGGCTGCCCGCGCTGACCCTGGCCGGCGATGTCCTGTGTTGCGCCCACTGTGAGCAGGAGCTCGGCCCGACCAGCGGCAACTGGCGCGATGGCGCGGTGGAGCGCAGGTCCGACCTGGCCGACCGGCTGGCCGACATGGGCATCCGGGTGAAGAAGCGCAGCGCCCCGGCGATGATCCTGTACGAGTGGTCCTGCCCGGGGTGCGGAACCCTGCTGGAGACCAACCTGTACCCCGAGGACATGGCGCCCCTGCACGACGTGCGGGTGGGCGAGGCCACGGAGCGGCCGGAGGGCGCGCAGGAGATCTAGGACAGGGTCATGTGACGCGTCTCACGGTCGGTCGGCCCCGGACCACCTAGCTTCTAGAGCATGGACACGGATGTCAAATGCTCGCGCACGCTCAAACTTCCCAACCACCGGGCGACCCGGTGCATGTGGGAAGGCAGGACCAGCAAGCCGGCAAAAGCGCCCACTGATCGCCCGATAGCCCGCAATCGCCCGGTAGCCCGCGTTTGGGACGTTGGGCCGGTCTGGTTGACCGTCCGCCCCCCTCGCCACACTGACGCCGTGCTCGTGATCGTCGGGGCGCTTGTCGTTGGGCTGATGGTGCTGGCGGGAGGCGGCGACGCCTTCTGGGTCTGCGTGCCCGCTGCGCTGCTGATCGCTGCCCTGTCCCCCACCCGGCTGGCCTCGCTGCTGCGCGGCGGCGCGGTGATCCTGGCCGCCGCCGTGCCGTCCCTGATCAGCGCCAGCCACCACCCCCTCCCCGCGACGGCCCTGGTGATCGTGATTCCGGTGGCCAGCCTGGTCGTCCTGGTGGAGATGCGGACCCGGTTGGAGCGCGAGCGCGATGCGCTGCGACATTCGGCGGCCACCGATTCGCTGACCGGAATCGCCAACCGGCGCTCGCTGCTGGAGCGGATCGACTACGAGATCTCGCGGCACGCCCGGGGCCGCCACAGCTTCGCGCTGGTCATGCTCGACCTCGACGGGTTCAAGGCGCTCAACGACCGGTTCGGCCACGCCGCCGGCGACGACCTGCTGCGTGAGACCGCGGCCGCGCTGGAGCGGACCGTCCGGGCTCAGGACACGGCGGCTCGGATCGGGGGCGACGAGTTCTGCGTCCTGGCCCCCGAGACCGACGCGGCCGGGCTGGTCCAGCTCGAGACCCGGATCAGCCGGGGCGTGGCCGGCGCCACGACCGGGCTTGAGGCGCTGAGCGCCAGCACCGGGGCCGCGGTGTTCCCCCGTGACGGCACCTCGGCCGAGGCCCTGCTGGCGGCGGCCGACGCTCGGCTCCTGGCGGCCAAACGCGAACTCCACCGCGGCGTGCCCCAGCGCCGCGCCGCCTAGCCCCTACGAGCGCATCGCCCGCTCCCACATCTGCAGATACGCCTCGGCCGAATGGAACAGGAGCTGGGTGGCCGCCTGCCCGCCCGGCTTCTGGCGCATGTAGGCCAGCAGGTCGGGGTACTGGGCGTAATCGGCCACGCCCTGGGCGTTCAGGTTGAACGTATGACTGCCGGTGATCTGGCAGTAGAACAGCTGGTTTGATCCGTACGGCTTGAACGGGTAGTGGAGCGGGGACTGGGCCGCGCTCGGATCGGGCGGTGGCGTGGCATTCAGGCCGCCGGTGTCGGTGCCCAGGCCCACCCCCAGCTGCTGGCCGCGGCGCTCGCGCAGGTAGGGCCGGAAGCTGTTGATGTCCTGGGCCAGCGCGGCCGCCTGCGCGGGTCGCGCGGTGGCGACGCCGCCCAGCTTGTACAGGCGCTGCAGGTCAGATGGGGTCCAGAAGCCGCCGGTGTTGGTGTGGCTGGACACGATCGGGTAGTTCCTGGCCTCGACCAGCTCGAGCACATCGAGCCGCGCCCGCTCGGACAGGTGGTCCATCTCGATCAGCATGTGGTTGTCCATCAGCTTCTGGATCAGGTACGCGCCCAGCGGCGTGAGGCCCATGCTGTTGCAGCTCGAGCCCTGGCCGGCCTCCGGACACGGACCGGTGGTGAACGGGAGTCCGGTGGTCTGCACCTCCATCGCGCTGATGAACTGGCCCTCGGCGCCTCCCATCAACGCCGCCCCGGCGAACGAGTTGTTGAGCCAGTGGGCGATGAACACGCTGCTGATACCCAGCCGCTTGTACAGCGCGATCCCGCGATCCACGTCGGCCTGCGTGCACGTCGGCTGGCCCAGGCGCTGGGGGCAGTCGAACAGGTCCGAGGACTCGACCCCCACCAGCACCGCCAGCTTGCCCTGCTCGATCACGTGCCGGGCCTGCCAGGGATCGGTGACCAGTCGAAGCCAGCCCTTGCCGGGGCCGCCGCTCTGCGCATCGACGTAGTCCTGGAGGGCGCGCAGGTGCTCGAGCTCCGCCTCGATCGTCGCGGTCTCGTCGCAGGAGTGCGAGGTGCGCGGCTCGATCGCGCACAACGACTGGTCCTCCACCAACTGGGCGTTGACCAGGCGCAGGCCTCCGAGCCAGGCCCGCTGCAGCCAGCGGTAGTACGCCTGCTGGTGGGTGTAGGTGCCATAGGTAGGCCAGCCCACGAAGGTCGGCCAGCCGTGGGGATCGTGCGCAGAACCCGGGGTGTCGCCCCGGAGCAGATCACCCGTGACGTCCAGCGTTTCGTTCGGCCCCAGCACCTGCTCGTCGTGCGCCACGCCAAGGGCCACGGTCACGCCAAACGGATCGAAGCTCTCGCCGGAGACGACGTCACCGCCGGCGCGATAGTCGGCCGTGATGTGCAGGTGGGGGTCGGCGTAGCCGAACACGGTCCCGTCTGGGTTCACCGCGCGCGATGCCGGGCCCACCGCGTTCAGGCCGGCCTCGGGGAACGGCAGGCAGCCCCGAGCGGCCGAGAAGCGGATCCGGGCCCGCGGCCCGCGAGCCGCTGTCGTGTCCACTGCACCGGACGGCTCGATCACCAGCCAGCGGCCGTTGGCGATCGAGCGCAGGGCGAACGTCCCGTGACCCGAGCCGACCAGCGACCAGGCGGCCTGCACGTCGAGCGTCGCGGTCGCGACCACCACTGCCCCGGTGCCCACGCTCAAGAGCGAACCGGACCGGTCCTGGATCATGTACGTCCCCAGGCCGGTGGGCTTGAAGTACAGCGGTGCCGCGCGGCGCGGCCGTCGCGCCGTGGCGTCATATCCCGAGCCGCTCGCCGTGAGGAACCGGTGGCTGATCGCCGAGCCGACGGCAAAGCAGCGATTGGCCAGGGCGAAGCGCGAGCTCGGCCCGCGTCCCGCGGCGCCCAGCGCGGGCGCCGCCCCACCGGCCACGGCCAGCACGGTCAGAATCCCGACGCGCGACGCTCTGCTCCTCACCTCGGAGCGAGCTTATCCGCAGTGCGGACTAATTGGCGCAGGCAACCGGCCCGCTGGGGGCGGTGGCCGTCCCCGGCTCCTGGGGCGGTGGCGCAGTGTTCGAGCTGTCGATCGGGTAGTGGGTGGGGGCCGAGCCCTCGTTGGCCGCGCTGATCAATCCGGTCTGGCAGGACTCCTGGCCCACCACCCGCAGGTCTGTGGCCGAGGGTGACGGGAGGCTGGGCAGGCTGGCGTCGACCGAGGCGAAGTTGAACGCGCCGGTCACGTCACCCACGGTGGTGTCGCGCCAGCCGCCAGGGATCAGGTTGGGCACGGTGACGCCGAACCGGGCAGCCAGCAGCTTGAGCGTCGATACGTGGTCCAGCGTGCCGCTGTACACGAAGCCACCCCGGCTGAACGGCGACAGCACCAGCATGGGCACCCGGAAGCCCAGACCGATCGGGTCGGTCGCGGGCACCAGGCCGGTGGTCACGAACTCGCCGGCCGTGCCCGCCGGCGCCGTGGGCGGAGGCAGGTGGTCGAAGAACCCGCCGTTTTCGTCGTAGGTGACCAGTAGCGCCGTCTTCTCCCACAACGACTGGTTTGACACCAGCGCGTTCAGGACCTGCGCCGTGACCACCTCCCCGTGCGTGACCGGTGCAGGCGGATGCTCGGACATGGTGACCGGGGCGATCACCCAGGACACCTGGGGCAGCGTGCCGGCGGCGCAGTCGGCCAGGAACTGGGCCGGGTAGGTCTGTCCGAACGCGTTGGCCGCCAGCTGCGGGTTCTGCTGGTAGGCCTTGAAGTAGGGCAGCACGTTGTCGGACACCGGGCTCAGGTTCTCCGGCGACTCGTAGACCTTCCAGGTGATGCCCGCGTCCTGGAGGACCTCGGGCATCGTCGTCCAGGTGAACTTGCCGTAGGTCTGGAGCCGGGTGGACCCGAGCGTGGAGACGATCGGGCCGCCGGCGGTGCCGTTGGGGTCGATCGAGGCCGACATCGTGTAGCAGCGGTTGGGGTCGGTGGGTCCGATGACCGAGCAGTGGTAGTGGTCGCACAGCGTGAACGCGTCGGCCAGCGCGTAGTAGAAGGGCAGGTCGGCGCGGGTGTAGTAGCCCATGCACAGCGGGCCGTTCTGGGGGCCGTCCACAGCCACGTGCTCGGACACCCACTCGTCCATGCTCCCGCCGTCCCAGTAGGTGTGCTGCGGACCCCAGCTGTGGTCGATGTCGTTGGTGCAGTCCGCTCCGTTCTGGGTGTCCAGGTGGAACGGGTAGAGCTTGCTGGTCACCGTCGGATAGCCGGCCTGGCCGAACACTCCCGGCAGCGCGTTCGGATCCTGGAAGCCAGCCACGCCCTTGTATGTGCCGAAGTAATGGTCGAAGGAGCGGTTCTCCTGGATCAGGATCACGATGTGCTCGATGTCCTTGAGGCTGCCGCAGCCACTCGACGCGGCCAGCGCGCGCTCGACCAGCTTCGAGCTGAGCAGGCCCCAGGTGGCCATGGCTGCGCCTCCGGCCGCTCCGGATCGAAGCAGGGCTCTCCGGCTGATCGTCGTCTCCACCTCTTCCTCCCGCGTGTGAGAACCGAGTGAAAGCAATGTAAAAACGCAGGCCGGTGGCGGCAAGTGCTTTGGTCCGAATTTGGGCCTCGGCCGGCCGGGCGCGGCGCCCGGTCCGCGGCTATCCGACGCCCGGAAGCCCCGGCGGCTGGTAGGTGGCCGGCGGGCTGGCGTAGGGCCAGCTGAAGCCGCTGCACCCGCCGTGGGCCGCGACGAACTGGTCGAAATTCGCCGCGTGGTCGAAGTAGTAACCCACCGGGTAGTAGGGCCCCAGCACCTGCTGCTCGGTGTTGGAACCGGGCGGCACATCCTGCACCGCCTGGGTGAACGTGGGGTCGGGGAGCATGTCGCGCAAGATCATCGGCGCCGAGGGCAGCGGTCCCTTGGGCAGCCACTCGATCCCGCAGCTGGGGTTCGCCGTGGCCGGGCGGTTGGCCGCGGTCGAGATAACGATCGTGTAGTAGCCCTGCGCGTCCAGCCTGACGTCGTCGTCCTTCACGCACCCCAGGTACTGGGTGCTCGACATGTTGGAGCACATCGACCAGTACCGCAGCTGCCCCAGTCCCATCACGGTGTCCGCGGGCAGGAAGGTCTGCGGGGTGGTCGGGGCCTTGCCGTGGAATATCAGGATGTCGCCGTAGGCGGCCGAGTCGAACGCGGTCATGTAGGCGGTGTCCACGTTCTCGTAGAACCCGCCGGACGGGAGCAGGTTCGTGGTCTGCTGAGCCCCCGGCCAGGCCGCCCCGGTGCGCGGGTTGTTGAGCACCCCGTTGGCCACGCCATCGACCGCGTTGGTGTACCGGATCCACGTCGGCGGGTTCTGGCCGCCGAGCTCGGTCGAGGGGATGCTGTCGTTGCCGGGACCTGAGCCCGCGCCGGCCAGACCGTCGGTTAGGCTCTGGGTACTGGGCAGCGAGTGGTCGGGGCAGTTGGGCACGGTTTGCCGCTGGGTGCCGTCATCGGACACCAGGTTGATCGTGGGCAGCCCCACCCCACCCGACTCATCCAGGCCCTGGTCGGCCTCGTAGACCCGATAGATGAGGAACGCCGTGTGCGGAGCGGTCTTCTGAGCCGGCGGCGACTGGCCGTTGTCGGTGTAGACCGTGTTCGGGGCCCGCCCGCCGGACGGCGCCGGGCCGTCCACCACGTAGACCTTGTACGAGCGGTTGGCGGCGGTGCGGTCGGCCCCGGCCAGGAACGGGTTAGTGGAGCCCGGGTCGGGTGCGATCTGGGTGTCGTGGATCCCATCGATGGCTCGCGTGGCCGGGTCGTAGGTGATGTAGGAGATGTAGCGGGCATGCGGGAACTGGCCGTCCACCTCCAGATGAAAGCCGGGCGGGATGGGGAGCTGGGCCGTCCAGTACCGGGCCGCCTGGTCGGGGAAGGCGACGTTGGCCTGGGCGCCCGAGATCTCGACCGTCCAGCCGCACGAGGACTGCGCCGCGGCGCCCGGCGCCAGCGAGAACACGGCCAGTGCCGCCGCGGCACCGGCCACGGCGACCAACGCGCCTCGTCTGAGAACGCCCTCCCGCATGGGCCGGATTCTCCGCGCCGACCCGCGGGCGGTCAACGAAAATCAGCCGGATTTGGGCCGGTCGGCGCTGGCCCCAGCGTGCGCGCCGCCGGCGCCCCGCGCCAGCAGCATCAGCACCACGGCGGCGATCGCCGCCACCACGGCCGCGAACGCCAGCCCCGCAGCCCGCAGCGTCGTCACGTCGGCCAGCACCCCCTCTCCGATCACCGGGATCGAGATGGCCAGATAGGCCACAACGAAGAAGCTCGAGGCCACGCTGGCCCGCTGCTCGGGGGGCGAGGCCGAGTTGATTGAGGCCAGGCCCGAGCGGAAGCTCAGCCCCTGCCCGGCGCCGGCCAGCATCGCCCCGAGCACCAGCAGGGCCAGCGACGAGGCGGCGAGCCCGGCCGCGAACAACGCCATCCCTGCAATCAGCCCCGCGCACCCGGCGGGCAGGGCACGCGACTCAGGCACCACCTCCAGCAGCAGCTGGCCGGCGGTCGAGGCGGCGAACACGCCGAACACCACCAGGCCGACCACGGCGGCGTTGTGGATCGACAGCACCTTGCCCAGAAACGCCGGCGACACCGCGGTGGACAGGCCGAGGACGGCGAACCCCGCGAACGCGGCCAGCGACGCCCGGATGAACGTGGCCCGGACCGACGCGGGCACGCTCAGCGCCTGCGGCCTCCACCTGATCGAGCCGCGGTGGCTCACCGGCTCGGGCATGACCAGGATGCCGGCCACGGCGGGCACCAGCAGACCCAGATCCAGCCAGAACGGAAGCCGCAAAGGCAGGGCAGCGGTCTGGGCCAGAACCCCGGCCAGCAAGGGGCCGCAACCCAGGCCGCCCATGTTGGCCATCGCGGCCACCAGCGTGGCCCGAGCCTGTCGCCCGGGCGCGGCCAGGTCGACCAACGTAGCCGTGGCCGTCCCGGTGAAGATGCCGGCCGAGAAACCCGATATGACCCGGCCGATCAGCAGTAGCGGCAGCCCAGCCGCCACCAGGAAGGCGACGGCGCTGAGCGCGGAGGTTCCCAGGCCCAGCAGCAGCGCGGGCCGGCGCCCAATCTGATCGGACAGCCGGCCCAGGAGCAGCAGAGCGGCAATCACGCCGGCCGCGTAGGTGGCGAAGATCACCGTGATCATCAGCTCCGAGAAACCGAAGCGGCGCTGGTAGAGCGTGTACAGCGGCGTGGGCAACGTCGTGCCCATCATCGTGGCCCCGAACGCGTACGCGACGGCGGCGAACCCAGCCCGGCGACCCACGCGCCGCTTCCCCGCCTGAAACGATCTAGCCATGCTGGAGAATCCCGCCGGGCTCATCTACGGCACGCTGATCGTCGGCGCGCTCCTGGATGCGGAAAGCGCCGCGCGTCAAAACTACCTGGACACGGTGGGAGCGGTACTGCTCGCGCTGCTGCTGTACTGGCTGGCCCACTCCTACGCCCACTTTGCCGGCGAGCGGATCGAGCATCGTGAGACATTGCGCCTGAGCGGCCTGGGTAATGCGCTGTTCCACGGCCTGCCCATCCTGGTCGGCGCCGGCGTCCCGCTGATCGCGATGATCATATGCTGGATCGTCCGTGCGCCACTGGGCACCGCGGTCAACGTGGGGGTCTACGTCTCGGCCGGGATGGTGCTGGTGATCGAGCTGGTGGCCGCGCTGCGCGCGGAGCTCAGCGGCATCTGGATCCTGTTCCAAACGGTGTTCGGGGCGCTGCTGGGCGCCCTGATCATCGCGCTTAAGCTGGTCCTGCACTGACCACGGCGGCCCGGCGGCTGGCCACGGCGGCCAGGCTGACGGTCAGCGTGCGGCTGGTGGCGGCGTAGCTCCAGCGTCCCCGGCGCAGCTTGTGTCCGTCCAGGCGCACCACTCGGGGCCGATCCACGCCGACCAGGCGGACCACCCAGGACCGTGACCCCACCGCCCCCGGGAAGCTGCCTCGCGCCGGGCCGATGCGTAGCGTCGAGATCCTCCCCCGCTGCGTGTGCTGGATCGGCGTCCAGCTGTATCGATGTCCCGTGTAGCCGAAGCCCGTGCCCTGGTCGTCATACAGCCGGAAGCTGCCTGGGCCGCCGCTGTAGGCGGTGAGGATCAGCTGGCGCTGGGGAAGCGCACGCGTGTACGGCTGAGACGGCTGGGTGGGGATCACGGCCCCGGCCCGGATCAGCACCGGCATCTGCGACAGGGGGACCGACAGCGTGACGACCGCCGGCCCGCGCAAGCGCTG
>DATKRM010000098.1:0-2533 GCA_035532195.1 Solirubrobacteraceae bacterium | reverse complement strand
GAAGCGTATGCCAACAGGTCGCCCGGGAAGAGCCAGGGAGACTGCACGGTGGCACCTTCCCATCCGCGGACGGCCGTGCGGCAGCGACGCCCCATACGATGCCGTCCGGGTGAGCAGCGTGGGCGCGGAGGCGCCGACCGGCCGGGATCTACACGTTGCGCATAGGCCCCCACCGGGCCTACTCGGCTCGGCTGCCGTAGAACGGTGCCTCATCGAACGTGAACACGCCGCCGTCGCAGGTGAGGACCCAGTAGCCACGCCCGGTGGGGGTCCGACAATAGCGACCGCTGCCGGCGGCGGCCGCTGGTCCGACCGTGGCACGCCTGGGTGGATCGTCTCGCCGGATCCGATCCCGGGTACCTGCGGCTGCGCGCTGCCTTGCAGTCGGCGGTCGGGCTAGCCCGGACCGTTCAACAAGCCTTTGGATTCGGGGCTGAGCGTCGATCGCAAGGCGGGATGATGGTGTTGACGGCTGGGATCTGAACCTGGTCGGGTGCTGGGGCGTGCGGGGTCAGGTGTCGAGGCGCTGGTGGGGTCTGGAGTAGCGGAACTCGGCGAGGGCCGGCCGCTGGCGAGCCTGGGGAGGCTCAGGCGAGGCGGGGGATCCAGGCTCAGGTCACCGTCTACGACCACCAGATCGGCCGGGACGAGATCGCCCACACGAACTCGCACGACATCACCCGGTACGAGCTCCCGGGCCGGGAGCTGCATCCAGGCGCCGTCGCGCCGCACGCGGGCGTTGACCGCCAGCCGTTGGCGCAGCAGCTCGAGCGCCTCATCGGCCCGGGACTGCTGGAGGAAGCCGACGACCGAATTCAGCACCAGCCGGACGGTGATGATCACGCCCTCGATGTCTTTGCCGAGCGCCAAGGTCAGGACGATCGTCCCCCTCGAGCATCCACGGCAACGGCCCCCAGAACCGCCGGGCCAGTCTCCGCCAGCCAGGCTCACCCTGCTCGCTCACCTCGTTGGGCCCGATCTCGGCCAACAGCCGGGCGGCGGCCGCGCTGGTCAGACCCTCCGCGCTGGCATGCGCGTCGGCAGCCGACCCAGGCACCCCGGCGCCGTTGGTTCCAGATAGTACAGTATCTCTACTATCCATGATCTGTACCGTATGCCCTGGTGGGGTGCAGATCCAGCGGATCGTCGATCCAGGTGCTCCCGGGTCCGAAACGAATGACCCCGCCGAGCTGCTGACCGATGTCGTCCCCCGCCTCTATCGCGTCCTACGGGCCTCGCTCGACGAAGACCCCACGCTTCCGTCCCTCGAGCAACTCCGGGTCATGGGCCGGATCGCCGAGGGCGTGCGCTACGCGAGCGCCCTGGCCTCGGTTCGCCAGATGCGCATTTCGGCGATGACGCCAGTCATCGACGCACTCGCACAGCGCCGCTGGCTCTCACGGCAGCCCGACCCGAGCGACCGGCGCAAGGTCAGGCTCGAGCTGACACAAGCAGGCCGACGCGCCCTGGCCGCCAGACGGCGCCGCGCCGGTGATCGCCTGCGAGAGGTCCTCAGCCACGGGGACTCCGGGGACGAAACGATCGACATCGCCGCAGTCGCCGCCTGGCTGGAGCGTGCTGTCCGCCGCTACGACGACGAACGGCTCAAGGCGACACCGCTCCGGCAATAGCCCATCCGTCCCAAAGGCAGCCCCCAAGACGCGAGGGATGGTACGTGGGCGCCCGGCCGAGCTGATCAGGAGCAAGCCTGCAACGCCGTCAGGTGCTGTGTGGCGGCGGCCCGGAGGTTCTGGAATGCCTGGGTGACGTCCGGCCAGGGGGCGACCTGGGAGTTGAGTTCGCCGTAGAGCGTGATCGTCGCTTGTTCGAGCCCGGCTCCGAGCTGACAGGCTGCAGTCAGGTTGGCCGGTGACGGCTGGCCGGGGAAGGGGCCGGTCGGGACGGCCACCTGGTGGTTGGCGGCGAGGGCGGTGAGAGTCGCGACATGTTGGTCTTCGGCGGGCGCGAGATTGGGAAATGGCCCGACATTGCCGAGCGCGGCGAGGACGTTGGCGTAGGTGGCGTCGAGGCTGTGCTCCTGGCTGAGCGCCTGGGTAAGGGCGGCAGCGAGCGCAGGGGCGGTCAACGTCGGGCTCGTCACCGGTGCCGACAGTTGCAGCCAGCTGTAGAAGGTATCGACGTTGCCGTCAAAGGAGTAGACGACGGTCGTGACGCTGGCGAACTGCTTGGCAGTGTGGTCGAGGGCAGCAAGCAATGCCTGGGAGCCGCACGAGGTCGACGCGTTCGGGATGATCGTGGAGAAGTTTGCGAAATCAATCCGCGCCAGGCCGTTGGGGTAGACGTGGGCCCAGTTGAGCGCCCCTTTCGTCGCCGAGGAGAAGAAGCTGCTGTACCCGGCGGCCTGCTCGGCAGATGTGGGACCGGCGAGTAGTGCGCTCATCGCGCCGGCGAGGACCTGGGGCGGCTCTACGGCCCTGGACACCGGGTAGACGGTGCCGCAATCGGCGACGCCCGATCGAGAGAAGAACACATTCACACCGAGCGCGGGGGGCGGCGTGGCGAGCCCAAGGGC
>DATKRM010000097.1:0-2827 GCA_035532195.1 Solirubrobacteraceae bacterium | reverse complement strand
CTCCCGCGCCCGGCACTCGGGCACGATCAACCGCACCAGCCCGGCCCGCCGCGCTCCCTCCGCCACCGCCAGCACGCCGGGAGAGTCGCGCACCTCGCCGCTCAGCGAGAGCTCACCGAACACGGCGTAGCCGACCAGCGCGGCGGCCGGAACCTGGTTGCTGGCGGCCAGCACACCCAGGGCCAGCGCCAGGTCGAAGTGGGGACCGGCCTTGCGCAGAGACGCCGGCGCCAGGTTGGCCGTGATCCGCGTATCGGGGAACTTGAAGCTCGAGTTCAGGATCGCCGCCCGGACCCGATCACGGGACTCGCGCACCGTGGTATCGCCCAGCCCCACGATGGTGAACGTGGGCAGCCCGGGCCGGATATCGATCTCGACCGACACCTGCCGGGGATCGACGCCGTCGATGGCGAACGTGGTCAGCCGCACCAGCACCGCGACGACGCTAGGGCTCCGTGCGTCAGGAGTGGGTCACGCGGCGTCAAATCTTTGCGCAGACGCGCCGGGCCGGGTTGAGTGGATTTGTTGCCGGGCGTCACCCACCTGTCACCCGGCTCGGCCTAGCCTGCCCGGCGTGAGCTCGGACACCCGCCAGACGCTGGGCCGGGTGGGCGAGAACATCGCCGCCGAGCACCTCACCCGACGCGGCTTCCGCGTTCTGGAGCGGAACTACCGCACGCGCTGGGGCGAGCTCGACGTCGTGGCCTACGACGGCCGCACCCTGGTGTTCGCTGAGGTCAAGGCCCGGAGCGCCAGCCTGCGACTGGGCACGCCGTTCGAGGCCGTCGGCGTGGCCAAGCGAGCCCAGGTGCGAAAGATGGGCCGGGCCTGGCTGGCCGCCCATCCCGACCGGCCGTTTGCCAGCGCGATCCGGTTCGACGCCATCGGGCTCGTGTTCGACCGCTCAGGGCAGCTACTCGCCCTGGAGCACCGCGAAGGGGCGTTCTAGGGGCGGGGGCGTGGGGCCGGGCGGGCGGGGGTCGAGTGCGGGCGCCGAGCGCGGGCGCCGGGTTGCGATGGAGACCCAAACCGTGCACTTCATCCCACGACGGGGCGGGAGGAAGTCGGTTGGGAGATTTTGTTGATTATGTGAACGCAACCTCCCACTCGCCGAGGAGGAGCGTCAGAGCGGGAAGTTCCGCGCACCCGACGACCGGGGTCCGTGCACCCGCGAGCGGGTTCTGTGTGGCCCGCCGCCGCTCCCTACCCCAGCGCTAGCTGCTGATAGGCGATCGACTGGAACGACCGCCGGTGCAGCGGGGACATCCCCAGGCGCTCGATCGCACTGCGGTGCTCAGGCGTCGCGTAGCCCACGTGGCGGGCGAACTCCCAGCCCGGATGGGCCGTGTCGGCCCGGCGCATGTACCGGTCCCGCGTCTCCTTGGCGATCACCGACGCGGCGGCGATGGCTGCGCTCTTGGCGTCGCCGCCGATCACCGCCAGCTGCTCTTGGTCGAGCTCGGCCAGGCCGAACCCGTCGCTCAGGCACACGCTGCCCGGACAGGCCACCTGGCGCAGGGCATCGTGCAGGGCGGCCAGGTTGGTCACGTGCAGTCCGCGAGCGTCGATTCCCGGGGCGCACCGAGACACGATCGCCACCTTGGCCGCGGTGCGCAGGATCAGCGGAAACAGCTCCGCCCGACCCTCCGAGGTCTGCTGCTTTGAGTCGTTGAGGCCGCCCAGCAGGCGAACCTGGGCGGGCCCGATCCGGTCAAGATCGAACAGGACGGCTGCTGCCACCAGAGGCCCGGCCAGGCATCCCCGACCCGCCTCGTCCGCCCCGGCGACGAACCGGCTGCCCAGCTCGCGGTCGAACTTGAACAGCCGCCGAGCCGGTCGACCGCCCCGCCGCGGGCGCCGGTGCCGGCGCTCAGAGGAAGCCGATGCGGTCTGGCGGCCAGTAGGTGAAGAAGGCGACTCCGATGAGCCATTTAGAGGGGACAGGCCCCCAGAAGCGGCTGTCGTCGGATTGGCCACGGTTGTCGCCCATCATGAACCAGTCGCCGGGCGGAATCCGGATCGGGGTCCGGAAATTGCAGGAAGGATCGGGACCGCACTGCTCGATGTAGGAGTCCTTTTCCCGCACGCCGTTGCGGTACACGTGGCCGTCCATGATCTGGATCGTGTCGCCCGGGCCCCCCACCACGCGCTTGATGAACGTCTGGCTGGACTGCTGAGGCGTGGGCGTGTCGCAGGCCTGGGAATGCCCGGCGCCCTGGTTATTGTCGCCGCACACCGGGCTGGCTGGATCGGCCCCGGCCGGCGGGTGGAACACGACGATGTCCCCCACGCCGGGGCTGTCGAACAGACGATTCGTCAGCACACGCTGCCCGATGGCCAGCGTGGGCACCATCGAGGGGCTGGGAATCCGGTACGGCTTAACGATGAACCGCTGGATCAGCAGGGCCAGCCCCACCGCCACGACCACCGTGAGGATCAGCTCCACCACGTTCTTGGCGGGCGACTTCGACCGTGAGGCCTTCGCCATCAGGCTGAAGACTTGGCTTCGCCGGCTTCCGAGGACGCGTCCGACCCCTCGGCAGGGCGCTCTTCCGAGTCCGATGACTCAGCGTCGGCTTCGGACGCGACTGCCTCAGGCTCGGACCCGTCCTCGCCGGCTGGCTCGGCTTCAGCTGCCGGCTCAGCTTCGGCGGCAGTCTCCTCTGCTGCGTCTTCAGCAGCGGGCTCCTCGCCCGCTTCAGGTGCGGAGGAGGCGTCCGCGTCGGAGGCACTCGCGTCCTCCACATCGGTATCGGAAGTGCGCTGTGCCTCAGACGCGGATGCATCCTCCGAAGCCGTGGCTTCATCCAGCGGTGGGTCCGGGGCG
>DATKRM010000096.1:0-2857 GCA_035532195.1 Solirubrobacteraceae bacterium | reverse complement strand
AAGAGGACCCGTGGCATGCGCTCGGACCTTACCAGCTCCGCCAGATCGTCCAGCGTCGGCGCGGGATCGATCCCGGCGCTCCCGCCCAGCTTGACCACCAGCATCGACGTCCTGCTCCTCACTCTCGACTCCGCGCGCGTCACCGGCCGCATGCGTTGGGCGCGATGGACCGCGCCCCTCCAACGAGAACTGGGCCGGGCGGGTTCGAAACCCGCCCCTACACGTCGAGGTTGCATCCCTGCCGGTTTCAACCCAGCGCGACTCCATTCCGCGCGCAGCAGATCACCCTCAATCCCGCACCAGGTTCATGGTGTAGGCCAGCCGGCCGCCGTAGAGGTCCGCCACGCCGAAGCCCGCCCGGGCCGCCAGCGCTTTGACCTTCGACCGGCGCTGGAAGTGCGGGTCGAGGGCGAACTCGGTCACCGACAGGATGCCGCCATGCTTGAGCGCCGCGTGAATCTCCGCCAGCGCGGCCGACCTGTCCGGCACCTCGCCGAGCACGGTGACCAGGAGCGCGCGGTCGAACGTGCCCGCCTCTAGCTTCCCCTCGCCGAGCCCGCCGAGCACGGTGCGCACATTCGCCAGTCCGGCAGCGGCGAGCCGCTGCTCGACCCGCCCCAGCATGCCCGGCTGAATGTCCAGCGCCACCACCTCGCCGGCGGGACCGACGCGCCGGGCGGCCGGGATCGTCACCCGGCCGGGCCCACAGCCGGCATCGAGCAGGCGCATGCCGGGCTGGAGGTCGAGCCGGTCCAGGATCAGCTCCGGGTTGAGGATCGCCGGCCCAACGGGAATGGGCAGCGACCACGCGAGCCACGACGGAAGCACGAGCCCACGCCAGCGGGCGACCACGTGCCATCCGACCCTGACGAGCGCGGAGACCGCGGCGATGATGCCGAGCAGCTTCAGCAGGCGTCTCATCGGTCTCCCTCTCCCGGACCTACAGCGGGTGCAGGCCGGCGAAGCCCAGCCCGGCCGTCTCGTCGAAGCCGCAGCGGACGTTCATGGCCTGCACGGCCTGGCCGGCTGCCCCCTTCATCAGGTTGTCGATCGCCGACATCACGACGACGCGCTTCCCGCCCGCGTCCAGCTCCCAGCCGACGTCGCAGTAGTTCGAGCCGGACAGGATCTTGGGCTCCGGATAGCGATGGAGACCGCCTGCCTCCTTGACCAGCCGGATGAACGGCTCCTGGCCGTACATGCCGCGGTAGATCGTCCACAGGTCTCTGTCGGCCAGCGGCTCCTGGAGAAAGACGTGGGCCGTCGCCAGGATGCCCCGCACCGCCTCGACACTGGTCACGGTGAAGCTCAACTCCGGCGTCACCCCGTCGACCGTCAGCTCCTGCAGCACCTCGGCGCTGTGGCGGTGCCCGGTCGGCTTGAAGGTGCGGATGATGCCGCTGCGCTCCGGGTGGTGGCTGGATAGCCCCACCTCGGCACCGGCCCCGGACGAGCCCGTCTTGGCCTCGATCACCAGCGGCATCCGCGGGTCGACGATGCCCGCCCGGAAGAGCGGTACCAGTCCCAGGATCGACGCGGTGGCATTGCAGCCCGGGCTGGCGATGTAGCGGGCGCTACGGAGCTCCTCACGGTGCAGCTCCGGCATGCCGTAGACCGCGCTCTGGAGCAACTCGGGCACCGGGTGCGCCCAGCCGTACCACGTCCGGTAGGCCGCCGGGTCGGACAGGCGGAAGTCGGCACTCAGGTCGACCACGATCTCGCCGAGCTCCAGCAGCCGCTCCACCCGCGGCGCCGTCTCGCCGTGGGGCAGCGCCGAGAAGAGGACGTCGACGCGCTCGAGCTGCTCGGGGCCGACGAACTTGAGCGGCGTGCGCTTGCGCAGGTTCGGGTGGACGGTGTGGACAAACTTGCCCGCGCGCGAGCGCGAGGTGACCTGGGTGACCGTTACCTCGGGATGGTCGAGCAGCAGGCGCAGCAGCTCGCCGCCGGCGTAGCCCGACCCACCAAGTATCGCGACGTTGAGACTCATCGAGGCTGAACTCTCCTCACGCGCGCCGGTGATCGGCAGCGCTCAGACGACTCCGGCCCGCCCGTTGGCCAGCGCGCCACCCGCCGCCTGCTCGCGACAGGCGAGTGACCGGCCGATCACGTAGTCGACGATGGCCCCGGCGATATCCTTGTCGGTCGTGCGCATCAGGCCCTTGAACTCGGCGCCGGTGTTGACCTCGATCACCTTGAGCCCGTCCGGCGTCTCGACCAGGTCGATCCCGGCCAGCTCGGTGCCCACCGCGCGGGCCGCGCGCAGCGAAACGTCGGCGATCTCGGGCGTGACCGGGCAGGCCGTCGAGACCGCACCGCGCGCCACATTGGTGACCCAGTGCTCGGCGCTGCGGTACGACGCCGCCACGATCTCGTCGCCCACCACGAAGATGCGCAGGTCGCGTCCCGGCTTGGCCACGTACTCCTGCAGGTAGAAGACGCCATGGTGGTACGAGCCGAGCCGGCGTTTGTGCTCCAGCACCGCCCGCGCCGCGGTGGGCGAGTTCACCTTGGCGAGCAATCGACCCCAGGAGCCGGTAACCGGCTTGATGACCGCCGGGTAGCCTAGCTCCTGGTCGAGCACCCGTAGCGCGGATTCGATGTCGAAGGCCACCGCCGTGCGCAGCGTCGGCACGCGGGCGACCGCCAGCGCGATCGAGGTCGCCACCTTGTCGTCGGCGATGCCCGAGGCCTGGCTCGTGTTGATCGTCGGCACGCCCAGGCCATCGAAGACCTGCAGCGCCACCGCCGCGCGGTGGTGCGCCATGCCCCGGTCGAGCACCAGGTCGAGCGGCACCGGCTGCGGCCGGTGGAGGGCCGTCACCTCGAAGGTCAATGCGCGGTCGAGCAGGCGAAT
>DATKRM010000095.1:0-17754 GCA_035532195.1 Solirubrobacteraceae bacterium | reverse complement strand
CGCGCAGCACGGACAGATCGCGCTGCCCCGCGGCCTCCAGGCGGGCGGCGAACTGCGCGTCTCCCATGAGCCGCGCCAGCTGGGCCAGCCGGGGAAGCGCGTAGGCCATCTGCGCGGTGACCAGCGTGGACTCGGTCATCTGCATGAACTCAGTCGAGAAGTCGCTCCAGTCGCCCGTGCTCCCCATCAGGTACTCGCCGTTCGGGCCACGCTGCGACTCCGCGTGGTCGAACGCGGTCTTGAGGTGCTGCCACACGCTGGCGCTCAGCGGGGTCCCGTAGTAGGGAACCTGAGAGGAGAAGAAGGGAAGATCCCGGCTAGCCAGCCCGTACTCGGCGGCGGCGTTGAGCAGCCAGAAGTCGAGGTCGTTTGAAGTCCCGGCATCCACGCGCTCGCAGAACGGCCCCGAGCCGTAGGGCAGTTGCGCGTTCTGGGCGCTCCCGGCGGGCTGGAACTTGATCGTGTAGCGGAGGATCTCCCGGGCCAGTTGGGGATCGGAGTAGACCATCGGCAGCTCGTAGTGGTCCCAGCTGCGCTCGCCCAGATTTAGGCCGTCCAGGTACTGGTAGTAGCCGCCCTGGGTCATGGTGTGCTCACCGCAGCGCTCCTCGTACACGGTGGACGAGCGGAGCAGGTAGGCGTCCCACTCCAGCTCGCGCGTCACCCAGCTGTAGCTCGAGCCGAAGTCCGCTCTGGGTACGTAGGCCTGCCAGGCCAGCTGGCTGCGGTTCTCGGCGTCCGGCTGGCCGCGGAACCGGCTGACCAGTCCGGAAATCTGGCTGGGATGGGCCATCCCGTACACGTAGCGCAGCGTCACCGACTGCCCCGGCGCCAGTGAGACCGGCGCGCGGAACGTGAACAGCGCGTCGCCGGATTGCCCCGGCGGGTTGGGCGGAGCCGTCGATTGGCTGAGCCGGTCGGCGGTCACCTCGGCCGGCGCCGCCCGCGTGCCGCTACCGAAGAAGCTCGAGGTCGAGGTGTCAAACGTGGGTGCGGGCCCGTTCAGCGCCGCGGAGAAGATCGACAGGGGCGCGGTGTCCCGCGGGTCGTTGCCGAACTGCGCCACGGCCAGCGTACGAGTGGCGCCATCCCAGGTCGGCGAAAGCAGCCCGCGGCTCTGGCTCTGGCCGCCCACCATCTCGGAGGGGTTGACGTCCCAGTACTCGAACCACGACGCGGTGACCGGAGACGACGTGGGGTTGGCGATCGTGACGTTGTCCAGCAGCACCGGGGCGTTGCCGAATGGCGCCACCGTGTCCTCGGTCACGTTCAAGCCCTGAAACGAGATGGTCTTGCGGTAATAACCGACGCCGAAGTCCCGCCGGAAGCTCTCATTGGTCTGGTGGTCGGGATAGAAGGTGCTGCCCACCTTGCCGCCGACGTTGAGGTAGCCGTACCCGCCGGCGTAATGGTTGTGGGCCGGGTCGTAGAGATTGGCCCACTGCGAGAGCAGGTCCTGGCTCCACAGCTGCGTGTAGCCGTCGTTGAACGACATGCCCTTGATGTGGTCGTTGCCCACCTGGTGCTGGGCCGAGGTTCCGCCGGCCAGCTCGGGCTGCTGGGCCCGAGGATCGGTCACCTCGTCGAGCGCGTAGTGGTAGACCGGCAGCCCCCACTGGTCAACGTCCCATTGGCCGAAGTTGCCGCTGCCATAGGTGGACGCGATGCTCGGCTGGCTGGTGTCGGCGGATAGGGGCGCCGGGCCCGCGGCTCGCGCGGGCCCGGCGGCCAGGATGGCGATGACCACGGACAGCCAGGCCAGCGAGCGACGAGCCGGGGTCACGGCAGCCCCACCGGGGTGGTCGCGCCCCACTGCAGAGCACCGACGAGCCCGACCGTCGGCACGTTCTGGTTTGAGTCAGGCGGCCCGAGCTGCTTAACCACGCCCGCCCAGTAGCCCGTGCCCGCCTGATCGTAGGCGCCGCCGACGAAGTCGGCCCGCGGCGCGTCCGGCAGACCGTAGTCGTGGAAGATCGGGTGAGCGGGATCGTTCAGCGCTCCCGTGTACAGGAGCGGCTGCGGGTCGAGTGCGTCCGCGGTCTGGGTGACGTACGCGCTCAGCTGCGTCGCGTTCGAGTCAGGGCCGGCGTAGTAGGTGATGGCCACTTGCCCGGCGGCCCCTGCCGACAGCGCGGATAGCGAGACGCCGGTCAGGCCGGGTCCGGCGACCATCATGGGCTGACTCCACGTCTGCCCGTGGTCGCGGGAGACGGTCAGGTAGATCAGCCCGCCGGCTTGCCACAGCCCGTAAAGGTTGTCGGCGTGGTCGGTGGCCAGTTGCAGGTACGGGCCGCTATCCGCCGAGCCGGTGGGTGCGCCGGGAACCGGGACCCAGGTGTAGGTGGATCCCTCGTCGCGGCTTATCACCAGGTAGTCGGCCCGCTGGCAGGTCACCGGTTGGTACATCGCCCCCGCCGAGTCGACCACCGGCGCCTCGAAGTTGAGCGGCGGGCAGACGTCCTGGGGATTGCTGGCCGTCGGCGAGGCGTAGCCCGCGATGGCGAAGGTGTGCCCCCCGTCCAGCGACTTGTAACAAAGGCGCCCGGGGCCGCTGACCTCCAGGGGCGAATTGGCGCACAGGTAGACCACATCGGGATAGCCTGTCGGCTGAGCGGCGCCCGACGGCGCGGGGCCGACCGCCAGCTTCTCCCAGTCGCCAGTGGGTGCGGTCGAGTAGTCGGCGGTGCTCCACGACTGTCCGTCATCACTCGAGCTGTAGACCTGGAACCCCTGGGCGGCGGCGGCATAGAAGCCGAGGCCCTGCGGGAGCGGGCTCACTTGGGGCAGCGCCGTCTCGTCACGCACCGGGCCGGTGGCGTGCGACCAGAACACGCGGCCGGTGCGCCGGTCGGCGATCACAAACGGGTCGACGGTGTTCCAGAAGCCGGTGGGCTGCTCGGTGGCCGGAGTGGTCAGGCTCCAGGTCACGCCGCCGTCCGGCGAGCGGGCCATCGAGTTCTCCGTGCCGGCGGGGGAGAAGATGAGCGCGCCGGTACTGGTGACGGCGAGGGTGGTCTCCGAGGTGGGGTATCCGGTCTGGCTGGTGCAGGCCACGGGCAGCGTGTCGCCGGCGGGCAGCGGCACGACCGCGCCTCCGGCGCGATGGGCCACCACCGGGAGCGCCGGGTCGCACCCGGCCGGCGTCTGGGCCTGGGCCGCCGCGGGGAGCAGCACGACCACGGCGGCAGCGAAGGCGAGGAGTCTCACAGCGGCGCGATCCGGACCGTGGTCCGCTTCCAGCCCAGGGTGGCCAGCCGACCGAAGCGGTACTGCTGAACCTGGTGGCTCGGCCCCATATCGACAGCGAAGCTCAGGGCACCAGAGCTGTCGGCCTGGATCACCTGGCGCGCCGCGTCGACGTCGACCGCGTAGGTTGCGCCCGGCGTGTACAGCCGTGGAGTAGTGACCGTCATGGTCCCGCTGCCCAGCACCTCGAAGCCGCCTGAGCCGACGTGGCTCAAATAGACGAACTCGCGCACGTCGCGCTGGGTGACCAAGAAGCCCCAGCCCCAGGCCGAGGACGTCAGGTCGGCGGTGCGGAACGAGAACTCGTGTGCCGCGGGCTCGGGATATCCGATGTACGGCGTCAGCCAGGCCAGGAACTTGGTCAGGTCTCGCTGCCAGTAGGGCCACGAGTGCGTCCCGGGCCCGTAGAAGTAGTCGGTGTGGGGGATCCCGGCCGCGTTTAGCGCCCTGACAAACGTCTTGTTCATGTCCCAGATCTCGCCCTCGGTCAGCCCGGCGACGGTCTGGCCAGCTGCGCTGGAGATCGCCTGCCCCGGGTTGCTCGGGTCCGGTACCGGCGACGGGTCAAGTGGACCGGGGAAGCCGTTGCCCGAGGCCAGCCAGAGCGGGGTGTACCGGAGGTTCTGGGCCAGGTAGGTGGGATCGTTGGCCTCCCACACCACCCGCTGCGTGTAGGGATCGCCCCACGTGCAATGCCCGTCGGGTCCAGCGCCAGGGGCGTCGGTGGTCAGCCATAGCCCCTCGCTCAGCGTGGGGTAGAACGGGTACTGCTCCTGATTGTTGACCGCGCCGGAGAAGGACCCGACCGCGCCGAAGCGCCCCGGATTCTCGGCTGCGTAGTGGGTGGCTCCGCCCCCGCCCGCCGACAGGCCGGCCACGAAGCGATCGCCGCGATCGGCCAGCGTGGGGTAGTGGGAATCGATGTACGGGATCAGCTCTTGGGTGTGGAACGTCCGCCAGGCGGGAACCGGACCGGCCTGGCCGGCCAGCAGCCCGTACCAGTCCGAGTAGGAACCGTCGTAACCGTCATCCGGCATGACCACGATCAGCGGCAGATCGCCGATCAGCTTCTCGACGTCTCCGTTGGTGTACCAGTCCATGTAGCCCCCCAGCGCGCCATGCAGCAGGTACAGCACGGGGTATCGCGTGGTGCCGGTCGGGTCGTAGCCCACGGGCAGCATCACGTTGACGTGCTCGTTCTGCTGCATGGCCGGCGAGTACACGAGGAGATCGGTGACTCGGCTGTCGAGGGTCTTGGCCGACGCCGGCTGCAGCTGACCGGGCGTGGCCGGCGTGGCCCGGGGGACGCAGCCGGGAGAGCTCGGAGCGACGGTCTGGCCCTGGCTCGCCGGAGCCCCGAGCAGCACAAGGCCGGCGGCGTATGCGGCGACGCGAAGCCTCACGGCAGCGAGTTCAGTGCGCCGCCGTCCTGACCCCAGACGGTCGTATCGCCGGCCTGCAGCGCGGCTTTGGGAAGCTGGTCCAGGCGCTGGATGAGATCGGCGAACCAGCGCAGCTCGAGGGCGAAGCGCTGCGTGTCCAACTTGTCCAGGTGGTCGTTGGGGTGGAGCGAGACCAGGTAGTTCGGCCCGGTGATGTAGGACACGGTCGGCACGCCGGCTTTATGGAACGGCCCACCCACGGCGACCATGTAGTCGCCGATGGGGCGCAGCGCCGAGGTGCGCTGGAAGCTGTTGGCTCGCAGCGACTCCACCAGCGGCACGGCGATCCCGGTCTGCGAGTGCCAGGCGGCTCCCGTCTCGGCCAGGCCGCTGGCGTAGTAGCCGCGCGCGTTGTCCAGCCACTCGGTGGCGCCGAAGTGCTCGACGGTCACGGATGCGGCGGCCCGCTTGATCAGGTCGGGATGGTTGTCGACGAAGCCCTGGGCCTGGGGCAGACTGGGTCCGAAGTGCCCGGTGAACGCGCTGAACACCAGCGTGCGCTTGCGGGCCTTGGGTCCGAGAGCCGCGAAGTAGCGAGCCAGCGCGGTGAGCGCGATGCCTCCGTTCTCCTCGAACGCGTTCTGCCCGTCGGTGTGCGTGTTGAGGATCAGCACCTCGTCGGTGCTGCCGTCGCCGGGCATGATCCCGACCAGGCTGTCGCTGGGGCTGTTGGGCGACACCTGGGCGGTCAGGGTCAGGTTCACTCGCGGCGTGCCCTGGGCCAGCTTGCGCAGCCGCGCGCCGGTATTCCGATCCACGTAGACCGCGGGGATCTTGAATTGCGGCTGGGCATACGGCGTGTACTGGCCGGCGGCGTTGTGCTTGGACGCATCAAGCGCAAACACAGCGCCCACGGGGCCCAGCTGCGTGATCAACTCGAGTACGTACTGAATGAACGCGCCTACGATCCAGATCCGCTTGTAATCGGACCACACGTCCTTGGCCATCTGGGTGCCGACCGGCTCTTGGTTGTAGGTCACGAACGGCGTGAAGTCGCCGGCCGCCAGCGGGGGAACCGGCGCCTCCAGTAGCACGATCTTGCCCGCCACCCCTCCGGGGATCGCCGCCAACTGGGCCTTGAGGTCGTCGGCCAGCTGCCGTCGCCAGCGCTCGAGCGCCCACTGGTTGCTGTACAGGTCGAGGGGGTTGCCGGAGATGCTGGGCAGCGGGACCGGCCCCACGTAGACCAGCGGCGCGGTCACGCCATCCGGCGAGGTGGGCGCGGCGTAGGGGAAGTAGCTCGAGATCGGCACCGGCCCCGTGCCGGAGCCGTCGAGCACGTTCAGCGACCACGACTCAGCCAGCCACCGCGGGAAGGTGAAGTGGTCCCGGGTCACGGTGACGCCGGCGGCCGCCCAATCCTGCTCCAGCTGGTCGATCCACGCGATGTGCGCGGGGCTGCCGGTGAGCCGCGGGCCCAGCGCGCACATGGCCTCGACCTGGGAGCGGATCTGGCCCGGGCCCGGGAGCAGCCGCGGATCGGCCAGCGACTGCAGCGACAGCGCGCTGGAGGCCCGGGCCAGTTGCGGCAACCCGCCGAGAGCCAGCGCGCCGAGCCCGGCGCTGCGCAGAAACGCGCGGCGCGTATGCATCAGGTCACCGCCCAATCGGTTGGCTGGCCTGCGCTGGTCGGAAGCGTGAACTCCACCCGTCCGTTCATCACGGTCGCCGGAACCTGCTGCCCGTTAGCCCAGGCCACAGCCTGATCGGCCGGCACATCTGGCGGGGGCGCGACGTCCATCGTCACCTGGCCGCCGGCGGTTCGGATATAGCCGCGGATCATTCCTGGCTGCTGGGCCAGCCCCACGCCGGGCAGCCGGAGGTCGAACGTGCTCGAGGGAAGGTGGGGCACCACCCGGTAACCGCTCGCCGTGGTGTCAAGCCCGGCCAGCTCGAGCAGGTCGAACAGGCTGTAAGCGGGCTGATGCATGATCTGGGTGTCGTAGCCGGGGAGCACGCCAAAGCCGGTGGCCAGGCCGATGCCACAGCCCGAGTTGGGTGACTGGTAGTAGGCCGCGCACTCGTCGTCCACGCTGATCACGCCGTCCCAGTGGTCGGGGAAAGCTGTCGCGTGCGCGGCCAGCGTGTTGCGCTGAAACTCATCCCAGGCGTCGGCGGCGGCTCCGGCCACGGTGCCGTCCAGCTGGGACAGGGCCCAGGTCCACCAGCCGTTGACCGCAAACCAGGCGCCCCCCGGCCACTCGCTGGAGCCGTTGATCGGCGGCTCGGTCTGCTCCTTGGCTCCCGGGTCTGAGGACCCGGGAGCGAGAGCTGCGCCGATCTGGGTGGGGCCACTCGGAGCGCCCACGCCTACCAGGTAGCGCCGGTAGTTGGCCACCACCTGGGCGGCCTGCTGGGCGCTGGCCGCGCCGGCCAGCAGCGCCCAGGGCTGAGGCTCGGAGAACATCGAGCCCGCGCCGAACTGCCGGGCGCCCGAGTACCCGCGGGCAAACCATCCGGTGGTCACGTACTGACCCTTGACCGTGGCCAGGTCCCGGTCTGCGGCGGCCCGGAGCTGGGCGGCGAACGTCGCGTCGCCCACGTGGTCGGCCAGCAGAGCCAGCCGGGGGTAGATGTAGGCCGCCTGCGAGGTGACGAGGTTCGACTCGGTCATCTGGCTGAACTCCGTGGAGAAGTCACTCCAGTCGCCGGTCGCCCCGGTCAGGTACTCGTTGTGGGGCCCAGTGCGGATGACGTTCTCCTGGTGCTGGAAGGCCAGCTTGAGGTGATCCCACAACGTCCCGGCGCCGGCGGGGGTGGGTGGGTCCCCGTAGAAGGGGACCTGCGTGTTCAAGAACCCCCAGTCCCGTGTGGCAAGTACGTATTCGGCTGTTCCCCACAACAGCCACTGGTCCAGGTCGTCCGAGGTGCCGAGGTCGTAGCGCCGGCACATCGAGATCAACGCGTAGGGCATCGCGCCGGTACCGGCCGGTTGTTCCTGCGCCGAGTACTGGATGACCTCGCGGGCCAGCCCGGGATCGGACCAGATCATCGGCAGCATGTGCTGGAGCGGGTCGCGGAACGCGCCCTGGAAGCCAAAGAAGTACTGGTAGTAGCCGCCCTGGGAGAGGATGTGGTGTCCCGCACACTCCTCGTAGGTCGAGTCTGAGCGCAGCGTGTAGGCGTCCCACTGGAGCTCGCGGGCCAGCCACGTGTTGGACGGCCCGAGATCCACCTTGGGCAGCCAGTGCTGCCAGCGCTGCTCACTCTGGCCCAGCGGGTCGACCGCTTGCCGATAGCGGGAGACCAGGTCGGCCACGTGGCTCGGGTGCGCGTAGCCGTAGGCGTAGCGGAGCGTCACGCTCTGCCCGGGCGCCAGGTGGTAGGGGCTCTGGAACGCGAACATCCCGCTGCCCTCAGCGCCATTGGGGGCGGGCGGCGCGATCGAGTCGGTCAGCTTGCCCGCGGCCACGGCCGCCGGGGCCGCGCGGGTTCCGGAGCCGAAGAATGCACTGGTGTTGGTGTCGTAGGCGCTGACCCGCCCGTTCAGCGCGCTGGCGAAGATGGTCAGCGGCTGGGTGTCGATGTCATCGGGCAGCTGGGCCACCGACAGGGTCTGGCTGGAGGGGTCCCACACCGGCGACTGGTAGCCGCGGGCCAGCTGTTTGATCGCCTGGACGTGGGGGTTGACGTCCCAGTACTCGAAGTAGGAGCCCGACTGGGTCGCGGCCGTGGGGTTGGTGATCGTGACGTCGTGCAGGAGCAGCGAGTCGTCACCGAACGGCGCGTACACGCTGTCCTTGACCGAGACGTCTGGGGTTGAGGTCGACTTGGCGTAGTAGCCCACCCCGAATCGCCGGCTGGTGACCGCGCCGGCCGGCCGGTCGTCGTACAGCGTGGAGGTGACCTTGCCGCCGACGTTCAGGTACCCGAACCCCCCCGAATAGTGCTGGTGGGAGGCGTCGTAGTAGTTCATCCACTGGTACAGCCGGTCCTGGCTCCACAGCTGCACGTAGCCGTGGTTGAACGCGTCGGCCACCACGTGGTCGTTTCCGAGCTGGCTCCAGGCGTCGACCGAGCCGCTCAGCTCCGACTGGTGGGCGATGGGGTTGGAGGCCTGGTCGATCGTGTAGTCGTACGCGGGGAGGCCCCAGGGGTCGACCGCCCACTGCCCGAAGTGGCCGCTGCCGTAGGGCGAGGCAACGCTCGGGCTGCTGGTGTCGGCGGAGAGGGGAGGGGGGCCGGCGGCCAGGGCAGGCGCGGCGGCCTCGATTAGCAGGAGCGCCGTGGCCAGGGCAGCGGCAACGCCGAGCGTCCGCAGCTGCGCAGCGATGTTTCCCCGCTCGACCAAGGCGTCTCCCGCCGATCAGAGTACATGCGTGTCCTCTGAAGCGTCAAGGATGAGAAACGGACCAGCTAGGGGGGAGGCGGGGTGGCCCGGGGCGCGCTCCGGTCAGGGGCGGCGTTGCCTGCCAGAGGCGGTGCTCCGTGATGGTGGACACGGGACGGCGGACCCCCGCGGCGGGAGTGGGGGTACTCCTCGTGCCCGCCTTCCGGCTACACGACGACTCGCCTAGCCGATCTGGCAGGGGGGAGTCGTCTCGCGCTCGCTCTGTTCCGGGGCAGGAGGCGCGGTCGGCTCGCTACCTAGACTGCGACCGGGTCGGCGACCGCACGCCGCCTGTCTTGCGCGCGCCCAGGACAAACCGGTCCAGATGCACGAGCTTGAACAGACGCATCACCTCGGGCGCCACGTCGCGCTCGATCTCGAGGTCCCAGCCTTTGATCTGAGCATCGCCCACCGTGCGGACCAGCAGGTGCAGGCCGGTGCTATCGATGAACTCGAGCCGCGACAGGTCCAGGCTGACCGGAGACTTGACGGCGCGTAGCCGGGTCAGCCGGTCCTCCAGGATGGGCGCCGAGCCCGAGTCGAGCTCCCCCGTCAAGCTCAGACGCACACAGAGGCCACTCTGGCTTTCGTGGATCGCGAAGGTGGCTGGCGGTTCGGTCATGGGCTTCCCCGCCTGCGGGCTAGATCCTAGGGGTCTCACCGGGGAGAGTAAAGCCGCAGGCCTCGCTGGACCGCTTCGCATCACCCAGCCCGGTTCTCGCAACGGCCCGGTGCGGTAGGCTGCCGCGCCGGGACCGACCGATTGCAAAGGAGGGAAGGAGCCACATGGACGACGGCTTGCATGTCTCTCGACGGAATCTGATCGTCAGCGGGGGCTCGGCGGCGGGGGCTGCGCTCATCGCCGCGGGTTGCGGCGCGAAGTCGTCGTCGAGCGCGGCGACCCCGACCCCCACGACGGCCACGACCGGGGCCCAGTTTCCCCATCCGGCTGATCCAGCCGCTGCCTTGTCCGTGCTCCAGCAGGGCAACCTTCGCTACCAGAACGGTCAGATCCAGCTACGCGACTATTCGCCGGTCGGGGATCGGATCGCCGAGTCGCAGAAGCCGTTTGTGGCCATCGTGACGTGTGCCGACTCACGCATCGCCACGCCCCTGGTTTTCGACATACGTGAAGGCAACCTGTTCGAGTCTCGGGTGGCTGGAAACAGCCTTGACACCGGGACGCTGGGCAGCACTGAGTACGCGGTAGCCAAGCTGGGGGCCAAGCTCGTGCTGGTCATGGGTCACAGCGACTGCGGGGCCGTCAAGGCGGCGCTGGAGGCGGTGAACGGAACTCAGTTCCCGCCATCCAAGTACGGTGCCATCCCCGAGGTGGTCGGCGCGATCGTGCCAGCGGTCAAGGCGCTCCCGACCAGCCAGCGGACGCTGGACAAGGCGATCGCCGCCAACGTCGTCTTCCAGACAAAGGCGTTTGCCGCCAAGAACCCGATCATCAAGCCCGCTATCGACAGCGGCCAGATCAAGGTGGTCGGCGCCGTGTACGACCTCGCCAGCGGCAAGGTCAACCTGTTGTAGGGCAGCGCGGGCTGCGGCCGCGGGGTGCGCGCCCGTGGTCGCGGCTACTCAGCCGCCGTCATGGCGATCGTGCAGCGCGCCCGGAGCCGTCCACACCCCGAAGTGGGGGAGGAGGACGATGGCCAGCACCGCTCCCGCCACCACCGAACCAGCGAGCAGGATCCACCGGCCGGCCTGACCGGGCGGGGCGCCTCCCAGCGCCTCGACCGGCTCCACTCCGCGCAGCTGGCGGGGCAGGCCGGGCAGATGGCCCAGAACGTGCAGCGCCATGGCGGCCAACCACAGGAAGAAGCTCACCTTGTGCACGCTCAGCCAGATCCCGCGTGACTTGGGGCCCTCGAACAGCAGGACGATCCCGCTGGCGAACACGATCACGGTCGTAATCACCACCGAAGGGGCCAGCAGGCGCAGCAGCAGCTCGGGCGGACCCTTGTCGCGGTAGGTCTGGTTGCGGGTGTAGTAGCGGGCAAACCGGTAGGCGGTGCTGCCCATTTTGAGCGCCACCGGGCCGAGCAGGAGCAGGCCCAGGAATAGGTGCAGCCAGATGAACTGACCGATCCCGATGATCGTCACCCCGAGTACGGCCAGCAGCGCGACCAGGAGGACGCCGGTCCGGGCCGTCACCTCCTCATTGCCGCCGGTGCCGCCGCCGGTCAGCGCGGTCCGGGCACGGCTGGGTACCTGCTGAGTGGCTGGCGCCGTCGCGCCCAGGCCAGTGTCAACTCCACCATGCACGCTCACAGGAAGGGACTGTTTACCTGGTTGTTCAGAGACTCATGAGCGTTGCATGAGAAAGCTCTTCACTGGCGGAGGGTAGTCTCGCGGGCATGGAGCGCACCCTGCTCGTGATCGAGGACGAGCCGGGCATTCTCGACTTTGTCGAACACGGCCTGAGGGCACATGGCTTCGATGTGCTCTCGGCCAGCGACGGAGCGAGTGGCCTGGAGCGTGCCCTGCGAGACGACATGGATCTCGTGGTGCTCGACGTGATGCTGCCCGGCCGCGATGGGCTCGAGGTGCTGGCCGAGCTTCGCCGGGCCCGGCCGGGGCTTCCCGTGATCATCCTCACTGCGCTGGGCGAGGTGGACCAGCGGGTGGCCGGCCTCGACGCCGGGGCGGTCGACTACCTGGTCAAGCCGTTCTCGCTCAACGAGCTGGCGGCGCGCATCCGGGCCCAGCTCCGGGTGGCCGAACAGATGCCGTCCACCACGCTGCGAGCTGGCGAGCTGGAGGTGGACCTGCTCCGCCGCGAGGTGCGCTCAGCTGGCGAGACGCTGAGGCTGACCACCACCGAATTCGAGCTGCTGGTCCACCTGCTGCGCAACCGCGGCCGCGTCCTGTCCCGCGAGCAGATCCTGCGCGCCGTGTGGGGGTACGACCACGATCCCGGTACGAACGTGGTCGATGTCTACATCGGCTACCTGCGCCGGAAGCTGCGCCGGCCCGGGCACACCGCGCCGATCGCAACCGTACGCTCGGTGGGGTACCGCTTCGATGAAGAGGGTTAGGGCTCGGCTGCCGCACAGCCTGCGCTGGCGCCTCACCGCCTGGGTGGCCGTTGCGCTGCTGCTGTCGATCGGCGTGTTGCTGGCCGTGGTCTACGAAAACACCGGATCGCAGCTGCGCGGCCAGATCGATCGTGACATTGCGGGCGACGTGAGCCAGGCCTCTCAGGCGCTTAGCCTGATGCCGGGCGAGACCCCACATCAGATCACCCAGGCGGCGACCCGCTACGTGAAGGCCCAGCCCTACACCGACGCGGCTCGGCTGCTGTTCGTGCTCGTGCCGGGCGCCGGGGCGACCAGCAACCACCCCGAGGTGTTCAGCGTCACGGGGCGCGAGCCGGGCGAGCCGCTGACCCAGCAGGAGGTCGAGAACGGTCAGGCCAAGGCCCTCAGCCTGCCGCATCTGGGCTATTCGGTCCAGCAGTTTCCCGACGTCGGGCGGATGCGGATCCTGGAACGTCGGGTCCGGGTCGGCCATCTGCCGGTGATCGTCGGTGCCGGCGAACCGCTGGAGATGGTGGAGCGTGCGCAGCATGGTGTGGCTCGAGCGGTGTTGATTGCCGGTGCCGTAACGGTGGCCATCGTGCTGTTGATCTCCTGGCTGGCCGCGGCCCTGGTCAGCGCTCCGCTACGGCGGCTGGCCGGGGTGGCGGCCCGCGTAGATGCCGGCGATCTGGCCCCACGGATGCCCGAAGGCGCTGCCCAGACTACGGAGGTGGCGGTCCTGGCCGAGGCGTTCAACCACATGCTCGACCGCCTGGCCTATGCCTTCGCGAGTCAGCGCGAGTTCGTCGCCGATGCCTCCCACGAGCTGCGAACGCCGCTCACCGTGATCCGCGGCCAGCTCGAGGTCCTGGCGGCTCAGGAGCATCCGTCCCCGGCGGAGATCCGCCGGGTGGAAGCGCTGGTGGAGGCCGAGATCGGTCGCATGAGCCGCCTGGTGGAGGACCTGCTCGTCCTGGCTCAGGCCGAACGGACCGACTTCCTGCGCACCCAGGGCATAGAGCTGGAGCCATTCGTCACCGAGCTGTGGGACGGCCTGAGCCTGACCGCCGACCGGCGGTTCGAACTGAGTTCGGTCCCCGTGGGCACCCTGCGCGGCGATCCGGACCGCCTGGCCCAGGCCTTGCGCAACCTGGCCGGCAACGCGATCGAGCACACCCAGCCGGATACCGGGCTGGTGCGGCTCGAGGTGCTGGCACTGGGCGGCGGCCGGATTCGATTCGCGGTGGTAGACGACGGACCGGGGATTCCGCAGGATCAGCGCCAGCGGGTGTTTGGGCGCTTCTACCGGCTGGAGCCGGGACGTTCCGGGACATCCGCCGGTGCCGGCTTGGGTCTGGCCATCGTGCGCGCGATCGCCACCGCCCACGGCGGCCAGGTCCAGGCGGTCGACCCCCAGTCCGGACGGGGCGCGCGTATCGAACTGGTGCTGCCCGGCTTCTCGGCTGATCGCGCTGCGATTGCGGTCCCCGAACCGGCCTGAGCACGTGGGAGAATTCTCACGGCCCTCTTAGCGAGTGGTGATTAGCTGAGGCATAGTCAAGTCATGGCTCAACTAGACCCAAGAGAGAATCCGACGCGATCGCTGACCTCCGGCGATCGTGACGCTGCATTGGTCCGAGTGGGCCGGACGCGCCGCTGGTTGCTCGCTGCCGCGGCCGCGCTGACCGCTGGTCTGGCCGCGCTGGCCTCAGCGCTCGTGCCCGGCCGGTCGCTGGCCTCGAAGCATCAGACCACCACTACCAGCACCACCGGCCCGGCCAAGACCCCAACGCGGAAGACCGAGCCTCCGCTGCCCGCGCCCGCCAGCTCAAGCCAGCTGGGGCTGCAGGCTCCAAGCGAGGCCCCCCAGCCTGGGGACGACCCGCAGCCGGCGGCCCCGCAGCCCGATCCCAGCCAGCAGTCGGCGCCCGCGGCGCCGGCCCAGCCGCAGCCGCAGCCACAGCCGTCCGACCCGTCGCAGGCCAGTGGTTCCTCCAGCGGCAGCAGCGCCGCCACGTCCGGCGGTTCTTAACCCGCCCGGCTCATCCCCGGTGCCCGCCATGCCCGCGAGCCAGACCTTCCCCGCGCTGGGCAGCCTGGCCACGGTTGCCGCCACCGACCCCTCGGCGCTGGAGCGCGTGTGCGAGGCCACCAGGGAGGTCGTGGATGCGTTTGACCTGGCTTGCTCTCGGTTCCGTGAAGACTCGGAGCTGTCGGCGGTCAATCGCACGTCTGGCCAGCCGGTCCGCGTCAGCCCGCTCTTCATCGAGTGTTGCAGCGCGGCGGTACGGGCGGCGCAGCTGACCGACGGGGACGTTGATCCGACAGTGGGCGAGGCGCTGGTGGCGCTGGGTTACGACCGCGACTTCGATGACCTGGCAAGCACCGGCGCCAACTCGCGGCGGGTGTCAATCGCCGCAGTACCGGGCTGGCGCACTCTGGCCATCGATCTCGAGGCCCAGACCGTCCGGGTGGCCCGCGGGGTCAAGCTGGACTTTGGCGCCACGGCCAAGGCGCTGGCTGCCGATCACGCGGCTCACATGGCGTTCGAACGTGTGGGCTGCGGCGTGCTCGTCTCGCTGGGCGGCGACATCGCGCTGGCCGGACCGTCCCCACAGGAGGGCTGGCTCGTGCGGGTGACCGATGATCATCGGGCCGACAGCGCGGCGCCCGGACAGTGGGTCAGGATTCGCTCGGGGGGCCTGGCCACCTCCAGCACCACGACCCGCCGCTGGGACATGGCCGACGGACCCAGGCACCACCTGGTCGACCCCTCGACCGGACGCAGCGTGGATGCGGTGTGGCGCACCGCGAGCGTGGCCGCCGCGTCGTGCCTGGATGCCAACATCGCCAGCACCGCGGTGATCGTGCGCGGTCAGCGAGCAGCCGACTGGCTCGTCACCCAGGAGCTGCCCAGCCGGCTGGTCAGTCAGGGCGGGGCAGTGCTCCACCTGGCCGGCTGGGCCGTCCACGGGGACGATCTGCCCCAGGTGAGTGGGGCGGCATGAGTCAGCTGGCCGCCAGCCTGGGACCGAGTACGTACTGGTATCTGGCCCGCGCCACCGGCGTGGTGGCCGTGTTGCTACTGACCGCCAGCGTCGTGCTCGGGATCCTCGGGCCGCTGCGCATCTCCAGCGGCCCGCGCTGGCCGCGGTTTGCCGTGGACATGATGCACCGCGACGTGTCACTTCTGGTCATGGTGCTGCTGGTGCTGCACATCGTGACCAGCGTGCTCGACGGGTTCGCACCGATCGCCTGGGTGGACGCGGTGATCCCGTTCGGCTCGGGGTACCGGCCCCTCTGGATGGCGTTGGGCGCACTGTCCTTCGACCTGCTCGTGGCGCTGGTCATCACCAGCCTGGTGCGGGTGCGGCTGGGCTACCGGTGGTGGCGGTCGATCCACTGGCTGGCCTACGTCAGCTGGCCCATAGCCGTGCTGCACGGCCTGGGCACCGGCAGCGACGTCAAGTCCTGGTGGATGCTGCTGGTCACGGTGGCGTGCGTGGCCGTGGTGGTAGTGGCGGTGCTGGTGCGTATTGCCCGCAGCCGGCCGGCGCAGCCCGCGGTGCGAACCTGGTCCACTTTCCTGGCCGTGGCCACGCCGATCGGTCTGGCTATCTTCACGCTGGCCGGCCCCCTGGCGCCGGGCTGGGCCCGCCGCGCCGGAACCCCGGCCCGGCTGCTGCCACATAGCACGGTACCCGTGAGCATCCGCAGTCCGGTCAGCACCAGCGGCAGCAACTCCTCGAGCCCGCTCGCCCGGCCATTCACCTCGTCGCTCAGCGGATCGGTGTCCCAGAGCCAGCAGGCGGCGGGCGCGATCATCGAGCTGAGCCTGCGTTTGCGCGGCCGGGTCACCGGTTCGCTTCGGGTGCGCCTGGGCGGAACGCCGCTGTCCGGCGGCGGCCTGTCGCTGACCGGGAGCCAGGTCGATCTGAGCGCCGTGGGGGCGCCGGCCGCGCTGGACGGGCGCGTCGTCTCGCTGCAGGGCTCGCGGTTCCTGGCCCGGGTGGCCGATGCGTCCGGGCACGGCGTGCAACTGACCGCCGCTCTGAACATCGACAGCGGCGGCAACACGGTGACCGGGAGCGTGTCCGGCCAGCCGTTCGGAGCGGGCAAATGAGCGCCTGGCTCGAAGGTCATCCCGGGCTGCCCCGCCTGCTGGCGGGCCTGGACGACAGCGGCGCCCCCATGACCCTGGCTCAGCACGCCGCGGTCCACGGCACGCTCCCGCCGGTGCATCCGCACGAGCTGATGGAGGCGGTTCAGACCAGCGGCCTGCGGGGCCGGGGCGGGGCCGACTTTCCCACCGCCCGCAAGCTCCAGGCCGTGGCCGGCCGGCGCGGCGTCTCGGCGGTAGTGGTCAATGGCTCAGAGACCGAGCCGGCCAGCCAGAAGGATCGGCTGCTGCTGTCCCGCCTGCCCCACCTGGTACTCGACGGAGCCGTGCTGGCGGCCGACGCGGTGGGAGCACGCGAGGTGATCGTGCAGATCGGGGACGCAGCCCGCGGCTCGCTGGATGCGCTGCAGGGCGCGGTGGCCATGCGGCCCGACGACCCCGTCTCGGTCCAGATCGTCACGGCGCCTCAGGGCTACGTGGCCGGGGAGGAGAGCGCGGTGGTGAACTACCTCAACCGCGGCGTGCTGCTGCCCACCTTCGTGCCGCCGCGGCCGTTCGAGCGCGGCTACCGCGGCCGCCCCACCCTGATCCAGAACCCGGAGACGCTGGCCCAAGTCGCGCTGGTGGCGCGGTTTGGCGAACGCTGGTACCGCGAGCTGGGCACGGCCGCCGATCCCGGCTCGGCTCTGGTCACGGTCTCCGGCGCAGTCGAGGTGCCCGGCGTGTACGAGCTGGCCTTCGGTACCCGGCTCGACGATCTCCTGGAAGCGGCCGGGGGGCCGACCGAGTCGCTGCGCGCGCTGCTCGTGGGCGGCTACTTCGGGACCTGGGTGGATGCCGGCGCGGCTCACGCGCTGAGGCTGGCCCGGGAGGATCTGCGCGGCGTCGGCGCGGCGCTGGGCTCCGGGGTGATCATCGCGCTGGGCCAGAGCTCGTGCGGGCTCCACGAGAGCGCCCGGGTGATCGACTACCTGGCCGGCCAGTCAGTCAGGCAGTGCGGGCCGTGCACGCACGGGCTCCGGGCCATCGCCGACTCCACCGGCGCCCTGGCCAGCGGGACGGCCCAAGCTGGGGAACACGAGCGGCTACTGCGCTGGGCCGCCGAGGTCCGCGGCCGCGGGGCCTGCCATCACCCGGATGGAGCGGCGCGGTTCGTGGTCAGCGCGCTGAACGTGTTCGGGCCCGAGATCGAATCCCATCGCCGC
This sequence comes from Solirubrobacteraceae bacterium, assembly GCA_035532195.1. Lineage (GTDB taxonomy): Bacteria > Actinomycetota > Thermoleophilia > Solirubrobacterales > Solirubrobacteraceae > Palsa-465. The sequence goes on along the minus strand of DATKRM010000095.1, from coordinate 385 downwards.
GGCCGGTGCACCGCCGTCCCGGCCGGTTTTCCCGTGGCATGAGCGAGCGCCTCCGAGTCAACCCGATCGCCTGCGAAGGCCACGGCCAGTGCGCCGAGCTCCTACCCGAGCTGATCCGGTTGGACGACTGGGGTTACCCGATCATCGAGCATCCCGAGGTTCCGCGCGAGCTGAGCGCCCACGCCCGCCGGGCCGTAGCCGCGTGTCCCACGCTGGCGCTGTTGCTCGAGCGCTCGGACCGATCAGGCGCCTAGCCGCTCGGAGTGCGCCTTGGGGTCATCGTCCGTGGTCGCCGCCTGGGCGAACTCGGTAGTCACCTGTTCGAACCCCTTGAATCGCTGAGTGGCCGCGTACATCGCGTAGGCCTGCCGGTCGGCCGGAGTGA
>DATKRM010000094.1:0-13780 GCA_035532195.1 Solirubrobacteraceae bacterium | reverse complement strand
CCTGGACACCACCAGCATCGCTTTCCCCATCCCTTACGGAGCCCCCTCCTGCGGCCAGGCGCCGGTCGAAGGTGATCAGCTGGCGCCGCTGACCGACGCGCTCGGCTTCAGGCCCTGCGGGCCGGTGTGCTCGGTGTCCGCCACCGCCCTGGGTCAGCCGGAGACGCTGACCCCGGCCACGCTGTGCGCCGAGGAGAAGATCCAGCCGATCGTCAATCGCTCCCAGCTGAACGGGAGCCCAGCCCCGATACCGACGGCGGCCAGCCTGCCCACTGATGCCCCGGCCGAGAGCGACGCCGGCCCGCACGAGCATGAGGACCTACCGGCGTATCTCGGCTCGCCGGCCTTCATCGCATCGCTCGCCCGGGCTTACTGCGCCCAGCCGCTACCGCGGGCTAACCACCAGGGCGACCCGTTCTCAAGCTGCCGGCACCGGTAGCCGCCGCCTCCAACACCCGGGCGCCGTCGGGGTCCTCGGCCGTGGCCGGGACCACGCCGACCACCGAGGCCCCGGCTTCGTGGTAGGCCGCGATCCGCTCGGCCACCTGGGCCGCGCTGCCGATCGCTCCCACCTGCTCCGGCAGCTCCAGTGGTATCTCGGGAGCCAGCTCGGTCCGCCGGGCGCCGCTCCGGGCCCGCCGCACCAGCTCCGCGAAGCCCAGCTCGGAGAACATCTCGCCGTACCCCGGCGGGGCCAGGTACACCGCCAGCTGCCCGGCCAGCTGCGCCCGGGCCGCCTGGCCCGGCTCGAGCGCCGCCGGCACCCACACCCCCACCGGCGGCGGCGTGCGTCCGGCCTGCTCGGCCTCCTCAGCGACCGTCTGGCTGACCGTGCGCACGCGGTCCGGCGAGACCAGGTTGAGCAGCACGCCGTCGGCGTGACGGGCGGCCACCCGGGTCATCGCGGGGCCGAACGCGGCGGCCCAGATTCGCGCCTCCGGGATCGGCTGCCGAAGCCGGAAGCCGTGGGCCCGCACCAGTTGGCCCTCGTACTCGGCCCGCTCGCCGCGCAGGATGGGCCGCAGGCACTCGATCGTCTCCCGCATCCGGCGGGCCGTCTGCTCCCACGGGTGCCCATGCCAGCCGGCCACGATGCCGGGGCTGGACGCGCCGAGGGCCACATCCACCGCGTGCCCGGTCAGCGTGGCCACCGAGGAAGCAGCCAGCGCGACGGCCACCGGGCTGCGCACGCCCACGGCCAGCGGGCCGACCCGCAGGGCCAGCCGCTCGGTGCGATGGCCGATCGCCGTGGCCAGCACGGGGGCGTCGAACGTGGCCATCTCCCCCACCCACAGCCCCCCCAGCCCGGCCCGCTCGGCCTGCACCGCCACGGCGACCGCCTCCTCGTCGGGGCGGTCCAGCCAATAGGGCAGGACAGCTTCGACCGTCACAGGATGGTGGTGTCGACCGGCTGGTCGAGCAGCACCCGGCCTTGGAGCTCACGGGAGGCGGCGTTGACCTGGATGTGCGCCAGCATCGTGAACGCGTCCCGGAGGCGCCGTTGCAGCGGCGAGTCGTCGTAGATGGCCACCCGGCCGGCCAGCTCGAACAGGCCGGCCACCGACCGGGCACAGGCGTGCACGGCGTGAGTGGCCGCCAGCCGCAGCCCGGTCCGGAGCTCGGCGGACACCGGCTCGGGCGCCTGGGCGGCAGCCCACGCGGCCTCGATGGCCTCGTAGAACCCCGACCGGGCGGCTCGCACCGCGGCCTCGGCCTCGGCCACCACCGACTGGCTGGCCGACCGGCCGCCGAGCTCGCGGCTGGCGCCGGCGCCGAGCTTCCGCGAGGCCAGCAGCGAGATCTCGTCCAGTGCGCCGCGGGCGTTGCCCAGCGCGGCGGCCCCGATTGACAGGGCGAAGAACCCGAAGATCGGGAACCGGTACAGCGGCCGGTCGCGCACCGGCCCGTCGAACACCGAGAACGTCCGCTGCGCAGGTACGAACACCTCCCGGGCCTGGACGTCGTGGCTGCCCGTGCCGCGCAGGCCCAGCGTGTGCCAGGTGTCGAGGATCTCCAGATCCGACGTCGGCAGCGCCACGATGCTGGGCAGCGGTGGCGGCTGGTCGGCGGCGGGCTCGGCTTCCGGCAGGCAGCCGGCGAACAGCACATTGGAGTGACTGATGCCGCTGCAGAAGGCCCAGCGGCCGGAGACCACGACCCCGCCGTCGGCCGCGCGGAAGCGGCCACGCGGGGCCCAGATGCCGGCCGCGATCTGCTCGGGCCGTCCCATCAGCTCGACCATGACCTGGTCGGGTAGGTAGCCGCCGAGCAGGCTGCTGGTGATAGCGATCGACACGCACCAGCCCGCCGAGGCATCTCCCCGGGCGATCTCCTCGGCCGCGCGCAGCGAGTCGCCGGGCGGGAGCTCGAGCGCGTCGACCTCCGCCGGCGCTCCGGCCCGCATCAAACCGGAGGCTCGCAGCGCGGCCAAGAGCGGTTCCGGCAGCGCGCGCTGACGCTCGGTGTCCGAGGCCAGCCTGCGGGCCAGCTCGGCGATCTCGGTTGCGGTCGCCTGGACTGCCTGGGGTGCCAGCTCGCTGGACAGCCCGCTGGACCCTACTAGTGGCGCTTGCCCTTGTGCGTCTTGTGCTTGGGCGGCTTGTGCTTCTTCTTGTGCTTGACCGGCGTCTTGGGCTTGGGCTTGACCGGGTGAGAGCTCGAGCCGGGGTGCGACCCGCCAGCCGGCGGACCGGCCAGCCAGTGCGAGCCACGCTCAGGCGTTGCGCACGGTCAGACCGCCGTCGACCACCACCATCGCACCGGTGATGTAGGACGCGGCCGGTAGCAGCAGCGACAGGGTGGCGTGCGCCACCTCCTCAGGCTCGCCGTAGCGCCGCAGCGCGGTGCGCCGGTGCGCATACTTGGCCTTGTCGTCATCGGGAATGGCCGCGGTCATCCCGGTGTTGATCGGGCCTGGGCACACGCAGTTGACGGTCACACCGCTGGGTCCCAGCTCTACGGCCAGGACGCGCGTGAGCCCGATAACCCCGTGCTTGGAGGCCACGTACGGGCCGATCCAGGCGGTGGCGCCCATACCTTCGGTGGACGCGATGTTGACGATCCGCCCCGCGCCGTCGCGCCGCAGGTCAGTCAGCGCCGCCCGCACGAACCGGGCGTAGGCGGTCAGGTTGACGGCGAACGTGGCGCTCCACGCCGCCTCGAAGTTGTCGCCCTCAATCGGCGCCGGGACAGCCACCCCCGCGTTGTTGACCAGGCCGTCGATCGGCCCCAGCTGGCTACGAACCTCCTCCACCGCCTGCGTGGCTACACCCTCCTCGGCCACGTCGCCGGTCACGGCGTGAACCTGGCCTCCGGCCTGCTCGATCTCCTCGGCCACGCTGGCCAGCCGCTCGCCGTCGCGATCCACGATCCCCACCAGCGCCTGCTCATCGGCCAGCAGGTGGGCCGTGGCCCGGCCCATGCCGCTGGCCGCGCCGGTGACCAGCACGACCTGGCCGGCCACCGACCGGCTGAGTTGAGTCAGCCTCACTGGGCGCTAATCGTTCGGCCGCAGCCGGCCAGATCGATGGTGATCGGGCCGTCGGACTTGACGTTCACCGCGGCGCGGCAGTCTACGTGGGCCCGGGCCGGATCGATGGTGACGTGGGCCAGGTTGGTGGCCGAGATCTCGATCGTGTCCGAGGCCGCGGCCGCCGGCGAGGGACCCCAACTCTGGGACTGGCTGACATAGGCGATGGCCGGGATCATCCCCCCGCTCAGCGTCCCCCCGCCGGCCTGCGTGCCCGTGGCCACGGGATCGCCCGTGCCGAAGCCGTGGGACACGGCGTCGATCGAGCCCTTGGATCCGGCGCCGCGCACCGTGAGCCCGGACAGCCAGTATGCGTGGTCGCCGACCAGGCGATAGGCCGGAAAATCGATCGTCGGATCGACCCCAAACGTGATGTGGGCCGGGTTGCGCTCCAGCGTGTCGTCAGCCAGGAACGCGGCGGCCGGTCCGTACTCGTCGTTCAGGGCGAAGGTGTTGTGCTCGCCGGGGGTGAACTCGTCGAGCTGGTAGCGATAGCCCAGGCCGTCCAGCGTCCGCGCCGTCTGCTCCACGCCCGGGATCGGTACCTCCTCGTCGGCCACCATGTTCCACATCAGGATGGGCAGGTTGCGCAGGTTGCCGAGCATCCCCTCCTGATCGGTGCCGGAGATCGAGAACGCCTTGCCGAACAGGTCGGGGAACTGCTCGCCCAGCTGGAAGGTCCCGATCCCGCCCATCGAGTAGCCGGTCAGCGCCGCGCGTCCCGGGTCCAGGTGGTAGTGCGCGGCCAGGTCGGCCATGGCCTCGAACACGTCCGCCGCGGCCAGCCCGGTGTAGTTGCCATCGGGTCCCCGCGCCTCGGGTGTGACCACGATCGAGCCCGGTCCGGTCTCGCCGAACTCGGACTGGTTGCGTGAGGACAGGTACAGGTTGTAGTTGGTGAACAGTGCGTGCAGCAGCAGCGTGAGGCCGTAGCCCTGGGCCGGCGCCGGCTTGGTGGGCACGTAGACCGCGTAGGGCTGCAGCTGGCCTCGGTAGGCGCAACCCGAGTCGCCGGGGGCACAGGTGGCGGAGTAGTCGATGCCCTGCGCCGGCTCGAAGTGGCTGGCCATGATCCGATCCATGGGCCCGGTGCGCGGCACCGCGCGGTTGTCGGTCATCCCCGACCGCAGCTTGGCGAAGTCCACGAACGCGGCCAGCGAGCTGATGTCGCCTGCGGCCAGGGCCTGGCCCTGGTCGGCGTCACGCCACCAGGCCGGGCTCTGGGCGGTGGCGGGCACGCTGTTCAGCTCGTGCAGGTCGGTCATCGGCTCGTGGGTGCGGAAGCCGGTGTCGAAGAAGGCCGGTGGGTTGCTCGCGCCGCCGCCGCCGCCCGGGGTGGTGGCGGTGGCCGATGTGCCCGGCAGCAGGTAGCGCTGCCCGGCCTTGTCCCACAGGCCCACGCCGACCGCCATGCGCACGGTCCGCCGGCCGGGATTCCAGTCGGCGTGTGGGACGTCCACCTTGATCTGCCGCCGGTGGACGTCGACGGTCACGGCCGGCGCCTGGGCGCCCACCGGCCGCCCGCTAGCCGCGTCCCGCAGGTCGGCCACCAGGTGGCTGCCCGAGGCGTCGGGATGGACGGTGAGAAACGCGCGGGCCGGCGCCGTCACGTTCGCCCCGTACGGGAGGCTGTGCGTCTCCCCCGGCTGGCCGCCCAGGGCGATCGTGAACGCCACCAGAGTGGGGTCGTGCATGGTGTTCAGCGTGAGCCGGAACGCCGTGGCCCCGGCCAGCGGCTTGACCCGGAACTCGACCAGGTTGGCCGCGTTGTTGGCGTAGGCGGCCGCCGTGGGATAGGTGTACGTGCCGTTGGGCTGCGAGAAGGTGGCGCTGGAGATCCGGGGGTCGTTGGGGTCAAGCTGCTCGTGCGCGCCGTGGTCGTCGTACAGGAAGCCCTGATACACGAACTCGCCCCGGCGGTACGCCTCGGCGCCAGAGATGAGGATGGGCGCCGCGTGCCACACGCTGCCCGGGGCGTTCTCGAGCTGTGGGGCCACAGCCAGCGGGGCGTAGAGCAGCGCGGGTCCCGGCCGCGGCCCCGGCCCGCTGTACAGGGAGCCGGCGGTGGCCGAGGATGCGGCGAGCAGGCCGCAGGCCAGAGTGGCCGCCGCCAGGGCTCCGCCGAAACGATTGGGCGACGGCATCGTGGATTCAACGTAGTCGAGGGCCCGCAGCTGTCAGGCCGAAATTCGGCCGAACCTTGTGGCGGAGGCCCGGAAGCGTGGAAAAATCGACCGCGAGGTGGTGCGGGAAACTCATTCAGGGAGACAACGTCGACGCGCGGGCATGATCGCGCTGATTGGCGTCGTGCTGCTCGCGCTGGCCCTCACCGTCGGGCCGGCCGCGCGTGCGGACACCCAGAACGTCCCCACCGACCCGGAGTTCGCCCCGTGCGAGTCGCAGACCACCGCCGCCGATATCCAGTCGGGCTGCAACAACAACGAGCAGTGGAATCTGTTCGGGGCGTTGAGCACGGACTGCGGCGGCCAGCCGCGTCCGGATGGAGGGCTGCCCTGCTGGGCCCCAGCGGCCCGCGACCCCCAGCACGCCGCCGGGGTGGACATGACCGGCGCGTGGGCGCAGGGCAACGTGGGGCGACCCGACATCCTGGTGGCCTACATCGAGGGGGGTGTCAACTACAACTCGGACGGGATCAAGGATGCGCTCGACGACATCTACCTGAACAAGGGCGAGCTCCCCTATCCCCAGGACTCGAGCGGGGTCGATCACGGCACGTATGACCTGCTCGGCGACGGGCACTTCGATATCCGCGAGTACGCCCAGGATCCGCGGGTCAACCCGCCGTGTCCGGCCGGAGTCAGCCCGTTCACCCATCACCAGGAGGGCGTCACCTGGTCCTGCGTGCCGGGCGGCCAGCACCAGTACCTGAACACGGTCAACGTGGCGGGCAAGCCCACCCCATACCTGTCTCCCGAGGATCTGATCGCGGTGTTCGGGCACTGCCAGATCACGGGCCACCGGATCGGCGCGGCGGGATGCCCACCGGGCGGCAAGTTCGACAACGATCACAACGGCTACCCGAACGACATCTCGGGCTGGAACTTCGACCGCAACACCAACGACCCGCAGACCGAAGAGACCGGCTACGGCCACGCGCCGGGACTGATCGGGGACGTGGCCGGGGAGGCCAACAACGGATACGCCGGAGTCGGTGAGTGCCGCGGCTGCTCGATCGTGCCGATCAAGCAAGGTGCCGAGTGCCTGGGCCGCCCCGACCACTGGGCCGCGGCGATCCTGTACGCGACCGATCTCGGCGCGACCACGGTCAGCTCCGTGGTCGTCTCCTACGCCTACAGCTCCGCCAACCAGAGGGCGATCGACTACGCCTACAACCACGGCGTCTCACTGGCGCTGGACTCCAACGACTTCGACTCGATGGATCACACCGACGGGATGCTGTTCAACCACGTGATACCGGGGAACTCGCTGGCTTTCGACCAGAACGGGACGGGGCTACAGCCCAACGCCACCACATGGTTCCGGGCCCGGTCGAGCACCACGAGCTACGGGACCCACAACATCTTCTCGGGCTACGGCACCAGCACCTCGGGCGCCACGCCGTTCATGGCCTCGATGCTGGGCATGGTCCAGTCCGCCGGTCTGAACGCCCGGGACAAGAGGATCATCCCCAGCCCGCTGACCCCCGACGAGGTCAAGCAGGTGATGATGGACAGCTCCTCGGCGGTCGTTCCCCAGACCCAGTCGCCGCACACCCCGCGGCAGTGGCCGGGCAACCCGCTGTCGGCAACCGACGCGACCCACACCAGCTGGTCCACGCAGTACGGCTACGGCCGCCCGGACATCGGCGCGGCCACGGCGATGGTCATGGCCGGGAAGATCCCGCCCACCGCCGAGATCGACTCGCCCAACTGGTTTACCTACGTGGACCCGCAGGCCAGGCCCAGCCTGCCGATCTACGGCAAGCTCGCGCCCTCGCGGGTCAACTCGAGCGGCTCGGTCCACTGGGTGCTCGAGTACGCGCTCGGCGCCGACCCCGCGGACGCGAGCTTCCACACCATCTCGAGCGGCACCACCAGCCACCCGATCAGCGGCAAGCTTGGCACGCTCGACACGAGCCAGATTCCAGCGGCGTTCTACGACCACCCGCCGATCACGACGCTGCAACCGGGTGGGGCCGAGCAGTACTCGGTCAGCCTGCGGCTGCGGGTCATCGACGCAAACGGGCTCAAGGGCGAGGATCGCCGGTCGATCGGCGTGCGCCACGACCCGACCCTCGTGGGCGGCGCGCCGCTGCACTACGGGGGCGAGCTCGGCGGGGCGCCGGCCTACGCGGACCTCGAGGGCCGCCACGAGCTCGATCTCGTGTTCTCTGCCTACGACGGCGACGTCCACGCGCTGCGACCGAACGGGCAGGAGATCCCGGGGTTCCCCGTCCACTCGGACATGATCCGCAGCTTCGATCCGATGGCGCCTGAGAACCTCAGCGCCCCGGCGTATCTCCACAACCCGCAGCTCCGCGACCAGCGCGACCCGATCTCCGGGATCGCGGTCGGCGACCTCAACCACGACGGCCAGCAGGACGTGGTCGCGACCGGGATGAACGGCCGCGTGTACGCGTGGAACGGCACCGGCCAGGCGCTGTCCGGGTTCCCGCAGGAGATGCCGACGCCCGCCGACCAGTACACGGTGCCGACGCCGCACGACCCGGGACACAACCGCGATCCGCTCCGCGGCGCGTACGCATCGCCGGTGCTGGCGCCGCTCGAGGGCGGGAGCAAGCTCGACATCATCATCCCCGGCTGGGACGGCAAGGTCTACGCCTGGCGTCCCGACGGCAGCCAGGTCCCGGGCTGGCCGGTGGAGATCAAGCTGCCCCAAGCCGACTTTGCCCGGGACGGCGTCGACCCGAACAGCTTCATCCATGACCCGAAGCTCATGTACTCGGTCGGCGTGGCCGACGTGCTCGGCACGGGGAAGCCCCAGGTGTTCGTGTCGAGCTTTGACTGCTCGGGACGGAGCGCGGCCACCCAGGACACGGCGCTCGGGCTGACGCCCATCGGTTCGAACCCCGCGGCCAAGGCATGGCTCTACGGCGTGTACGCCGACGGCAACGACCACGCGGGTGGCGCGTACCTGCCGGGCTGGCCGGCGGCGCTCCCGTCGCTGTCGTTCTGTTACGACCAGTCGATCGACTTCGTCGGCGAGGGCGTCTCGCCCCCGACATTCGCCAACGTCGACGGCTCCGGGCTGAAGATCGTGTCCGCCGCGGTCACCGGCAACGTCGAGGCGCTCAACCCCGACGGCACCGTGTACAAGACGCTGGATGCGTCCTGCGCGAACGCTGCCTGCTCGGCCAACCCGCCCTACCGGCCCTCCGGCGACACGCACACGATCTCGCTCACCGGCCAGGGTGGCTTCGGCGACCTGCTCGGAACCGGCACGCCGCAGTACGTCCAATCGAGCACCGGTCTCGAATCGATCCTGCTCGCGCTCGGACAGGCCGGCGAGGCGGCGCTGCCCCAGGTGTATGAGAAGGTCTGGAACGTCCAGACCGGCGCGGTGCTGCCGAGCTTTCCCCAGCGCCAGGACGGTTTCCCGTTCTACGACTCGCCGCTCACGGCCGACGTCAGCGGCGCTCCGGGCGGCACCCGCAACGCGATCGAGGCCAATGACAACTACTTCATCCACGCCTGGGGTCCCACCGGCACCGAGCCCCCGGGCTTTCCCAAGTACACCGGTCAGTGGACCGGGTTCGCCGGAGCGGTGGGCGATCCGGGGCTGAGCGGCCAGGTCCAGCTGGTGTACGGCACGCGGGAGGGTGATCTCTTCCGCTGGAACGTGCCGGGCAACGCGGCGCTGAACAACTCGTGGTGGCACTATCGCCACGACGAGCGGAACACCGGCCAGTATGGGCTCGACACCCGGCCACCCGCCCCGGTCGCCGGGCTTTCGGCGACGCGCGGCCCGCTCGGCCAGGTGCTGCTCAATTTCAGCGCCCCCGGCGATGACTGGATGTCCGGCCGGGCCGCCTCCTACCAGGTGCGCTACGCCTCGGGCCCCATCTCGCCAGCCGGGTTCGCCTCGGCCAGCGCGCTCAGCGGCGTCCCGGCCCCCAGCCCGGCGGGAACGCGCGAGCGGCTGCGGCTGCCAGTGCCCGGCAGCGCCCACTACATCGCGGTGCGGGCCACCGATGCCGCCGGCAACGTCTCCGCCGAGGTGTCGGTCCCGATCGGATGAGACCGGCGTCGAAGCGGTTCACGATCGCGCTGGACAGCCGGGCCTTCTCGTACTGGAACTCATCCGCTAACGGCTGGCGAATCGTGCCCGGCCGCTCTCGGGTGCTGGTCGGATCCTCCTCGCGTGAGCTGCCGCTGCGCGCCCGCCACTGTGGGACAAAGTAGAATCTGTCCGTGGCCCGACTGCGCACCGGCGACCCCGCTCCAGACTTCACCCTCGAGGGCACAGAGGGATCGTTCACCCTGTCAGAGCACCGCGGCGAGCTCGTGGTGCTGCTGTTCTATCCCGGCGATGACACCACGGTGTGCACCAAGCAGTTCTGCTCCTACCGCGACGCTCAGGACGAGGTGTCTTCGCTCGGCGCCGTCATGGTCGGGATCTCCACCCAGGGGATGGAGTCAAAGCAAGCGTTCAAGGCCAAGTACGGCCTGACCACGCCGCTGCTGGCCGATCCCGGCGGGAAGGTGACCCGGACCTACGGGATTTACGCCAGCCCGCTGAAAATCGCCAAGCGCAACGTGTTCATCGTCGATGAGCAAGGCCGCATCGCCTACCACCACGGCAACTTCATGTCGCTGACGTTCGACAGCGTCGGCGACATCAAGGCCGCGCTGGAGCAGGTCCGGGCCCAGGCCTCGGTCTAGGCGCGGGTCAGGCGGCGGCGCGGGCCGCGCGGGCGCGACTGCGGCTTCGGCGCGCGGGCGCACCGCCCCGTAGCAACAGGCGACGCAGGGCCTCGAACGACGCGTCGTCGAACTCCAGCTGGGTCGGCTCGGTGGTCTCGATGAAGTCGATCAGCGTGTACGCGAACCGCACCGGGTCAGACAGCTGGGGGAAGTGCCCGGCTTCGGCGAAGATCTCCAGGCGGCTGCCGGGCAGCGCGGCGTGAGCGATCTGGGCGTGCGTCGCCGGGATCAGGGGGTCGCGCTCGCCCCAGATGATCAGCGAGGGCAGCAGCTCGGCCAGGTACAGGCGGTCGGTGGCGCTGACCCGCTGGCCGCGGATGTCGAGCACAGCCCGGAGGGTGTGGATGAACGCCTGGCGGGCGCCGGCATCGGCCAGTGAGCCGTAGCCCTTGGCCATCTCGGCCAGGTCGCTGCCAGTCCGCAGCCCCACTCGGCCCAGCGCGCCGGCCAGGGCCCCGGCCACCCCGTGCAGCCGCTCATGCGCAATCACCGGCAGCACGAGCTCGGATCCGGGCAGGGTGGCCGCGCGCAGCATCGGGTGGACTTCGCGACCCAGTCCGCCGCTGGACACCAGGACCAGCCGTTCGGCGAACGGCGGGTACTCGTAGGAGAACTGCATGGCCACGCCGCCACCCAGGGAGTGCCCGACCACGCTGGCCCGGCGATGACCCAGGGCCACCAGCAGGTCACGCACACTGGCCGCGTAGGCGCCGAGCGAGTAGTCGCCCCGGGGCTTGGCCGATTCGCCGTGGCCCAGCAGGTCGGGGGCCACCACCGTGTAGCGCTCGGCCAGCAGCGGGACCACCTGATCCCACTGGGCCGCGCAGCCCACGATCCCGTGGAGCAGCAGCACCACCTCTTTGCCCTCGCCCGCGGTGCTGTAACTCACCTTGTGGCCGTGGAGTGTGATCTGCTCGCGGCGGGGCATCAGCTCGGCCAGATTGTGGTGCGGGGCGGTGGCCACTATGCCCATGTACCCAAAAGCCGTAAATAAGTCACGCCGGGCTGTGCGACATCGGTCACGCAGCGCGATACTCCAGCGCCGTGCGCAAGCTCCTCCCACTCGCCCTGCTCCTAGCCGGCTGCGGCTCCACCACGACGCTGACCAAGACCGCCAGCACCGCGGGGCCCACGGTGCCGAGTCAAGCCCTGACCCCCAGCACCTCCGGCACCTCGACCAACCAGACCCCAGCCAGCTGCGGCTCGGCGGCCCAGGGCACCGCCTCCCAGATCAGCGGCACCGGGGTGAGCTGCGCCACCGCCCAGCAGGTGGCCACCACGTACGTGAAGACGATCCAGGGCGGATCCCCGGCGCCCACCATCATTTCGGTCGGCGGGACCCAGTTCACCTGCTCGTCGCTGTCTCAGTCCCAGGGCTCCACCGTGAGCTGCGACGCGCCCGGCAACCCGGGCGCAGTGGTGTTCAAGCCGCGCTAGGCGGGCGCGGGGGCCAGCTCGCGCCGCACCACCGGCGCGACCTCGGTCCCGAACAGCTCGATCGAGCGCATCACGTCCCGGTGCTCAACCGCCCCCACGCTCATCTGCCCGATGTAGCGATCGTGGCCGAACAGTTGATGCTCGTACAGGATCTTCTCCACCACCTGTTCGGGCGTGCCCACGGCCAGCGCTCCACGGGGCGAGCGCAACGCCTCGTACTGCGGCCGGCCGGACGGCGGCCAGCCCCGCTCGCGCCCGATCTGGTTCATCATCTGCAGATAGGACGGGGCAAACGCCCGGTCGGCCTCCTCGACAGTGGGGGCCACGAACGCGTGGGTGTTGATGGCCAGCTTGGTTTGGTTTGGCTCGTGACCGGCTTGGGCGGCGGCCTCGCGGTAGAGGTCGACCAGGGGCACGAACCGCTCAGGCTCGCCCCCAATGATGGCCAGCGTCAGCGGCAGTCCGAGCGTGCCCGCGCGGACCACCGATTGCGGGGTGCCACCCACAGCCACCCACACCGGCAGCGGGTTCTGCACCGGGCGCGGGTAGACGCCGACGTCCTGGAGGGGCGCCCGATGGTGACCCGACCAGGTGACGCGCTCGGATTCGCGGATCTTCAGTAGTAGCTCGAGCTTCTCGGCGAAGAGCTCGTCGTAGTCGTCGAGGTCGTACCCGAACAGCGGGAAGGACTCGATGAACGAGCCCCGGCCGGCCCAGATCTCGGCCCGCCCCCTGGAGATCAGGTCCACATGGGCGAACTGCTGGAACACCCGCACCGGGTCGTCCGAGCTCAGCACGGTGACCGCGCTGGCCAGGCGGATGTTCTCTGTGCGCGCGGCGATCGCCGCCAGCGCGACCGCCGGTGAGGAGACCAGGAAGTCGGGACGGTGATGCTCGCCCACCGCGAACACGTCCAAGCCGAGCTGGTCGGCCAGCTCTGCCTCCTCTAGCAGCTGGGCCATCCGCTGCTGGGGGGTGACGCCGGAGGCCAGGTCGGCGAATGTGGCGAGTCCGAGTTCCATTTCACCACCCAGGATAGCAGGTGCTTGCTAGAGCAAGCTTTGCTAGCGCGTGGTGCGGTTCTGGGCGCCGCGCGTTCTGCGGGCCACGCCTCTGCGGGCCCGCGCAGCCCCCTGCGCGTGCCTATCCCGCCGCCGCCGGATCCTCCGCCCCCTCGGCCCGAGCCGCCCCCGCGGCCCCGGCCGCCTCCTCCCCCGGCCCGGCCGGCTTGAGGAACTCCCGTAGCTGCCCGTGCTCGATCGACCCCACGAGCTCGTCGATCTCGGCGGCCACGTCATCGCCGGTCAGCGAGACGGCGTGCCGGCGGGCCAGCGGCTTGAGCGTGTCGGGCAGCTCGTCCTCCCCGGGCGCCTGAGCTCCGTCGTGCAGCACCGGGACCACGGCCACCCGCTCGTGCCGCAGCCCCTCCTCGATCTCCTGGCGCACCCAGTCCCCGGGTTCATCGAGCCGGCGCTGGCCCTCGGCGTTCCGGGCGGCCACCCAACCCGGCCCGATCAGCACCAGCATGGCCCGGCAGGCCGCGACCGCCTCCTGAATCCGGTTCGTCCACTCCTGCCCGGCCGAGATCGCCGTGCGGTCCATGAACACGCTCGACTCGCCGAACCGGCGGGCCAGCTCCTGGCGCAGCGTGCCGGCCACAAACGCGCTCTGGTTCCGGCGGTAGGAGATGAAGAAGTCAGACACCGGGCTGGGCATCAGATCGAACGCCTTCTGCAGGCGGCGCAGCTGCTGGCGCTGGACGAAGGCATCCACCGCTATCGATCCGACCAGGCTGACCAGCAGCGCCAGGATCGGGTCGGGCAGGGAGACGATCGACCCGCCGTTGAACAGCAGCTGGCAGACGACCAGGAACAGGCCGAGCACCAGCACCACGGCGGCCAGCACGTAC
>DATKRM010000093.1:0-3278 GCA_035532195.1 Solirubrobacteraceae bacterium | reverse complement strand
CGCCTCAAGATCAGGTAGATCAGCGCCGCATCCGCCAGACCGAAGAGGACGTTGATGGCCTTGATCGTGTACTCGAGGGCGGCACTGTCCAACGGGAAGCTGCCGCCGCCGGCGAACAGGAGGCTGTCCACCCAGCCCGTCGCCATCGAAAGGTATGCGGTGACCGGTTCGTATGGAAATGCGAATTCTCCGTAAGGGACGCCCGACCAGACACCGGCCAGCGACACGACATTCGGCAAAAAGTAGAGCTGCGCGGTCCCGTAGACGCGTGCCACGTACGCAAACAGCTGCTCGTCGCCCATGTCGAATGGATGAGCTCCAAGCGGGAACAGCAAGGCGTTGCCGGCCAAATAAATGGCGACCGCTACCAGGACCCATGGCGGCAGGCGGAGGTGCCGCGACATGCGCCACGGGCGGCGGCGATACAACCAGGCGGACAGGGCGATGGCGACAGCGATCCCACCGGCCACCGCGAGTGCGACCAGGAGCGCGGTGGCCCGCGGATCGTCGACGTTTGACGTCCAGGCCTGTTGGTGCGGCAGCGTGACGCTGTAGCCGCTGAGCACCACCCGGCTCGATCCCGGACCCGGAGATTCCGATGCCGTCAGTGACAGCTGCACGCTGCTGAACATCGCGGGCAGCGTGCTCGAGTCCAGAGCCGCCGTGCCGCGCGTGCCATCAGCGCCCGAGACGGTCGTCCGAATCTCCCCGCTCGCCTTGTCGATGTCGAACGTCAGCCGATACGTGGCTCCGGTTGAGTATTGACCCAGCACGGTTGAATCGGTGATGTCGCCCCCCGTCAGCGTCGGCCCGAGGTCGCCGTCTCGAATCGTCTCGACGAGGATCAAATCCTGAGGGGCGGCGCCGAAAACGATGAACTGGCCCGCCGTGGTCCAGGGTGACCACACGCCGATTCGAAACGGCTCGCTGGCCCCGTCGTTTTCCAGGACGGATACGTCCAGCGCCGCGCTCACTTTCTGGAAAGGCGTGGTGATCAAGTTCGCGGTCGGTTGGGATTCTCGACCCGCGGTCATCGTTATCGCAGAACGGTCGATTCGTACCGAGCCCCGGCTTCCGCCGGTACTGGTGTAGATGAGGTTGGAGTCGAAGCCCTGGTAGTGGGCGTCGGTGGCCGGCGCTCTCCAGGCCCGGCCCGGGACGAGCGTAAGGGCGAGCATGCCCAGGGCCAGGACGGGAACGCCGATGCCGATCCAGCGCTTGAGCGTCACAGCAGCGGTCGCGCGCTCATGGCGCGACGTCCGAAGGTGGAGGCGCCCCGGCCGGCAGCATCACCGCCTCGTCGACGAACCAGTCGGTGGTCGCGGGCCTGTGCGAGTTGAACTCCGAGACGAAAGCGAGCTGGTCGCCTGGGATCGGGACGGCGCCCGTGGCGGCCCTGACCCACCGGTAGGTGCTGCCGGCCTGGCTCGGGCTGTAACGGGACCCGCCCACCCAGGTCCACGCCGTGGTGTCGAACAGCCCCAGCGAAATCTCGGAGGCGCTTCCTGTTGTGCTCGCGGCCTTCATCCGGAACCAGACGTCAAACGCGCCGGCCGGGGCCACCATCGGGGTCCCGAAGAAGTCGTCCTTCCAGGTCGTCGTCCTGGTGCCGGCAGGCACTTCCGCGGCCAGCCCTCCGTAAGCGCCGGGGTCCACCACGGTTCTCCATCCGGGATCCAGCTTTCCACCTGCCGCCTCAGCGCTCAGGGCGCTCGTGCCCGTGTGGAACTGCAGGTTGCCGGCGCCGCACACCTCGAGCGCTCCCAACGAGGCGGCCTTGATTCTCAGCCGCCACACCTGCGGCCTTCCCGTGTCGGGCATGTGCACCCATTGGGGGATGCCGGCGCCGATCCGAACCTGGGACACGGGCACCGGCGAGGGCGGCAGAAACAACCCGAGCGACAATGCCACGTCCCCGCCCTGTCCCGCTTCCAACATGATCGTCTGGCTGCTGCTCACCTCGGTGTCGAGGGTCGACGCGGCCGTCGCATCAAGGGTGCGGCATGGGCCGGAAGCCGCACGCCCGCTGCTGGCGGTGACGCTGAGCCCACCACCGAACAGGCTCACCATCTGGCGGTCGACGGCCTCCGCGGGCAACTTCTCCAGGGATGTCGGCACCGACGCGGGAACGGGAGAACCCAGCTCGTCGATAGCGGCGTAGTAGCGTGCGGCCGTGAGCTGGGGCATGACGTCGGGGTCAAGTGGGCGGTCGAGGGCCATGTCCGGGGCACCGCGGTAGAGCTCGACGACTCGCAGCTCTGCGTTTTCAGTCTGCATCAGGTCTTGCTGGATCAGCGCTGTCTGAGCCAGGAGCGCTGCGTTGCTCAACAGGATGATTGCGACACAGCCGACCAGAGCAGGCCTCACCGCCGGCCGCCAGGACACGCGCTTGATGCTGTTGGCGACCAGCGGAAGTAGGTACAGGACGCCGATGTATACGTAGTGCGAATCGGCGGCCCCTGTAAGGCCGAGCCGCGCTCGAGTCACCGCTATCAACATCAGCTGAGCCAGTAGCCCGGCAATCAGGCCGATCTCCCAGCTTTCGAAGCCTTTTTGATTGCGCCAATGCCAGGCCAGGAGCCCGTAGAACGCGACCAGGATGGCCAGCACGACCGGGAGCGGCAAGCTGAACAGTGTCAGTCCCAAAAGACCCACGGTGGAAGCGCTCAGGCCAATCACGACGAACTCGGCCACATCGATCAAGTAACCCGGATCGAGGGATCGAACTGCACCCAGTGCCGAAGGACACCCAACGCACGCCGAGCCACCGGCCCCGAAGGCGGCGAACCACGCCAGGTAGACACCGAGGGTGGCCAGAACGGCCAGGAGAAGGCGCCGCCGGCCGCGATCGAGCAGGAGCTGAACCCCCACCGCCACCACGAAGCCCAGACCGAGCCCTGACGACATCAATGAGCACAGCAGCAAACCCGCAAGGGCGCCCAGGCGCCACACCCTCCACGTGACCGGGGTGGAGTCGACGAGCAGCAGCGCGAGCAGACCAAAGGCGAGCGAGAGTGTTTGGTTCCCCTGGAACGCCAGGACTATGTCGTTGGCGCCGGTTCCGAGCAGCAGCAGGATCAGGGCTGCCGCAAACGCTGGGAGGTCCCCCGACCGGCGTCGGACCAGCACGAACAAGAGGAGGACGCAAGCCGCGTGCGCCACGACAACGACCGCTTCGTAAGGGATGTGGGTTCGTAGTCCGAACACGAGGAACAACGCCTTCCAGATCAGGATTGGGATGGTCGACCAGTGCTCGCCGTGCGGCATGAATATCGATG
>DATKRM010000092.1:0-2331 GCA_035532195.1 Solirubrobacteraceae bacterium | reverse complement strand
TCAACCTGCTCAAGCAGATGTCGGCCTCCAAGGCGGTGATTGGGCTGAACATCCTCACCCTGTGGGACCAGACCGGATCGGCGGCCCGCTGGCGCGGCCCGCTCCAGGAGCTGCTGGACGATGGCACGATTAGACCCGTGGTGTCCAAGGCCTTCCCGTTCATCCAGGCCCCCGACGCACACCGGTTCATCAGCGAGCGCCACAACGTGGGCAAGGTTGTGCTCACGCCCGGATAGCGGTAGACATACACCGTTGACCACCGCTCAGGCCCGACCCGCCACCCGGCCCCGCGCCCTGGATGCCGCCACGCTGTGCGAGGCGTTCCAAATCACGGTTGCCGAGCGGCCGGACCAGGTAGCCCTGCGCACCATCGGCGGCCAGACCTCGATCACGTTCGCCGAGTACGCCGAGCGGGTGCAGAACCTCGCCGCTGGGTTTCACGCGCTGGGGGTGCGGCGCGGCGACACCGTCGCCCTGATGCTGATCAACCGGCCCGAGTTCCACCTGCTCGACACGGCAGTCATGCACCTGGGCGCCACTCCGTTCTCGATCTACAACACCTCCCCACCCGAGCAGATCGCCTACCTGCTGGGGAACGCTGGCAACCGGGTGATGGTGGCCGAGGCCGGGTTCCTGGACCGGGTTCAGATGGCGCTCCGGGACATGCCGGCGGTGGAACATCTGGTGGTGGTCGACGGCACCGCTGAGGATGCGATCCCGCTGTCCGAGCTCGAGTCGGCCGAACCGGTGGCGGACTTCGACTTCGAAGCGGCCTGGCGCGCGGTGCAGCCGCAGGACCTGCTCACCCTGATCTACACCTCCGGCACCACCGGTCCGCCCAAGGGAGTCCAGCTCACCCACGCCAACGAGATGGCCGAGTGCCGAGGGATCGAGGACGTGGCCCACTGGGAGCCGGGCGGAGCCGTGGTGTCGTTCCTGCCGGCCGCCCATATCGCCGACCGGGGGCTCAGCCACTACGCGAACATGGTGTGGGGCCCGGCCGTGACCTGCTGCCCCGAGCCCACGCAGGTGTTTGCCCACGTGGCCGACGCCCACCCGACGTTCTTTGGCGGCGTTCCCAGGATCTGGGAGAAGCTCAAGGCGGCGCTGGAAGCCGGGATCTCCGCGGAGCCTGAGCCGGTTCGCCAGGCCACCACCGAGGCGATCGCGCTGGGGATCGAGAAGGTCCGGCTAGAGCAGCGAGGCCAGCCGATCCCCCCGGGCATGGCCGAGGCGTACGCGCTGGCCGAAGCGAAGGTGTTCTCCCAGATCCGGGCCAAGCTGGGCCTCGAGCGCTGCCGCTGGTACATGATCGGGGCGGCCCCGTCGCCGATGGACATGCTGGAGTTCTTCGCCGCCATCGGGATGCCGATCTGCGAGGTCTGGGGGATGTCCGAGACGGCCTCGGTCGCCACCCTGAACCCGCCCAACGCGGTTCGTCTGGGCACGGTGGGCCCCCCGATCCCGGGTGTGGAGGTGAAGCTGGCCGATGACGGCGAGCTGCTGGTCCGCGGGGACACGGTCATGGCCGGTTATCGCAATGACCCGGAGAAGACCGCCGAGGCGATCGACCCCGAAGGCTGGCTCTACACCGGCGACATCGCGGAGATCGACCCCGCGGGGTACCTCAAGGTCATCGACCGCAAGAAGGAACTGATCATCAACGCCGGGGGCAAGAACATGTCGCCGGCCAACATCGAGCAGCGATTGAAGGAGGGGAGTCCGCTGATCGGTCAGGCCATCGCCATCGGCGACCGCCGCCCCTACAACGTGGCGCTGCTCGTACTGGATCCGGACGCCGCGGCGGCGTTCGCGCGGGATCGCGGGCTGGCCGATGCCTCGCCGGAGTCCATGTCCACCGAATCGGCGGTCCTGGAGGAAGTCCAGGCCGGGGTCGAGCGGGCGAATTCGCATCTCTCTCGGATCGAGCAGATCAAGCGCTTCAAGGTGCTGCCGTGCGACTGGCCGCCGGCCGGCGATGAGCTCACCCCGACCATGAAGCTCAAGCGCAAGCCGATCAACGAGAAATACGCGGCGGAGATCGACGCCCTGTACGCATAACCGCCCGCAGTGTGGTCCCGTGTTGCGCATCCTCAGACCAAATCGACCACGGCAGGTCACGTCACCCAGCCGCCCCCGCGTCACTCGCGCCTCGTTCTAGGCGTTTAAGCCTCTAACCCCTGGACGTTTGATCTAGCAGGGGTTTCTCGCCTCTCGGCGTACGAACGAGGCGACGAGACGACTGGTGGATGCGTACACCAGTTCTCAGCCCTTCAGGGACGGATCACGGGGCTCGGGTTCGAGTCCGGCCGTTCCCGCCGCGCGGTGATC
>DATKRM010000091.1:0-15614 GCA_035532195.1 Solirubrobacteraceae bacterium | reverse complement strand
CTCGCTCATGGCGATCCTGTTCGGCGGCATCCTGCTGTTGATACCGCCGCTGGTGTCCATCTACCGCACGGGCAAGCGCGTCAAGCGGGCCGAGCAGCTGGGCGGGGTCAGCGACACCCTGCACCCCATGTTCTCCTTCCTGCTCGTCTTCCCGTTCGGGATCCTGATCATTCCGGCCCTCTATCACTACGCATACCTGACCAAGCACCAGAACCGGGCGCTGATAGCCGCCTCGGGGGCTCGGGTCTAGACCCAGGCCGGGGCACGCGTGGATCCGCCGCAGGTCGCCCGCCAGCTGATCGCTGCCTTCTCGGCGGGCGACATGGCGGGGATGCGCCGGCTGCTGGCGGATGACCTCCGGGCCTACATCACCAACCGCGACGGGGGGGTTGATGAGGTGGCGGGCGCCGACGGCTACGTGGCCCGAGTGCAGGCCATGGACCTGGCCAGCGCGGACTTCCGCGTGGACATCACGCAGCTGGTCACGGTGCGTCAGGACCTGGTGCTGGTGATGGTTGAAATCCACGCCGCGCGCGCCGGCCGGTCGCTGCACAACCACGCGGCGCATCTGCTCCTCATCCCGGACGGCGCGGTGGCGGAGTGGTGGATGGTCGAGGCGCTCCCCGCCGACAGCGACGAGTTCTGGTCCGCTACGCGCTAGGCGCGCCCGGCGAGCGCACGTGCTCGTCGAAGAAGACGAGCATCCGGCGCCAGGCGTCCTCGGCCGCCGCCTCGTCGTAGCCCACGCGCATCGGCGTAGGCACCCGGGCCAGCCAGCCCTGCCAGCCGTCGACCTGCGAGAAGAACGAGTGCCCAGCCTGGTCGTAGGTCTTCACGTCGTGTGGCACGCCGAGGGCGCTCAGGTGGTGCTCCAACCGCTCGGCCGCGGGTCGGCCGAACACCCGATCCCGGGCTCCGTAGCTGCCCACCACCGGGCAGACGCCGTCGAGCTGGACGCGCTCCCGCGGCACGTCGCCGTAGTTGACCGCCGCCGCCCGGAAGCCGGGGTGCGTGCCCGCGATCAGGGCAAAGCCGCCGCCCTGGCAGAACCCGGCTACCGCGGTCCGGTCGGCATCCACCTCCGGCCGGGAGGCCAGGGTCTCACGGGCCGCCACGATGTCGGCGATCTCTCGCGCGATCGCGCCGCGCAGCATGTCCACGATGACCCGGCTCAGGCACACGATCCGGGTCCCGTGCGAGTAGAGGTCCGGGCACATGGCCACATACCCGGCCTGGGTGAACCGCCGGGCGATCCGGCGGATGTCGTTGTTGAGTCCAAACGACTCGTGGAGCACGAGCACCCCGGGCCACGGGCCGTCACCGCCCGGAATGAACAGCTCGGTGTGCAGGGTGCTCCCGTCGGACAGGGGCACCCCCACCGGCTGGCCGGCGGCGGTCATACGCTCAGGCGGCGAAGCGCTGGGCGGCCCGGGCGCGCGCCTTGGCCGCCTCGATCTCCCGGTCTCTGGGCGGCGCCGTGGTGCTCAGCTTGGCCAGCAGCTCCGACGAGACCCGGGCGACTGCGTCCACGGCTTCGGCGAAGGCCTGCTGGTTGGCTTTCGAGGGCTGGTTGAACCCGCTGATCTTGCGCACGTACTGCAGCGACGAGGAGTGGATCTCCTCTGCGGTGGCTGGCGGGTCGAAGTTGTAGAGCGTTCTGATGTTTCGGCACATGGGCTGGAGTCTAAGGCTGTCGGCGATACCGTCGACTCCGGATCCATCGGCGCAGCTCTCCGCCGAACAGCGCGCCCAACGACCGGCTGCTGGAGATGGTCAGCCGGCGTGGCGCCCCCGGTTGCTTCTGGGCCCAGCCGTACCACTGGTCCTCCACCGAGAACTGGGTAAACGAGGGATGCTGCTTGACGATCAGCTCGAACACCGGCCGCACCTGCGGTGCCGTGCGCTGGCGCTCGGACAGCGGGCCGAACGGGCGGGCGTTGCCGTCAGCCCCCAGCTCCGGGGCCACCCATGGGTTGTGCTCGTAGGTCCAGTCGAGGTCGTCCAGCAGCAGCCAGCCGTCCGGGCGCAGGAGCTTCTCGACCAGCACCACCGCCAGGCCGTCTATGTCGAAGTTGTGGGCGCCGTCCAGGTAGCAGAAGTCGTAGACCGGGGTGCAGTTGCCGTGGCGATCGGAGTACTGCTCGACCTGCTCCTTGAGGAACCAGTTATAGGAGCTGTGCTCGCGCACGATGGTCACCCGGTGGGCCACACCCGCCCGCTCCAACACCGCCTCAGGCGACGGATCGAACTGCGACCCCGCGTGGTCGGCCGTGACCAGATGTCCGTGCGCGTTGGCCTCCAGCGCCGCCGCCAGGTAGGCCGCGGACACCCCGTGGGCGGTGCCCAGCTCGAGCACTTGCTCGGGCTTGGTCCGCCGCACGTGGTCATAGACGCGCCGCCCCCAGTGTTCTGACATGTACGGGATGCCTTGGACCGCGGCCGCGACGTCCTCGAAGCGCATGACGCGAAGGTACCGGTGGCGGGCCGCGGTCGGATGGCCAACCGCCCCCGGCGGTCAGCCCGGCGAGTCGTCTATCCCCGGGTCAGCGGGTTTTTTCTCGCAGGGTGACGAAGGTCAGCATCCCGACCATCGCCCCGCAGACCAGGGCGGGGATCAGGAAGCCAAGGCCCACGCCCCCGACCGCCAGCACCACGCCCGCGATGATCAGCACCGGAAGCACCGAGAGGATCATGAGGCCGCTGTGGTCGGTCTTTGCGCTGGTCTGGCCAGCCTGGCGTTGCTGCACTTGCATACGGAAATCGTGGCACCAGCAGGGATTTCCCACAATCGAACATCCGTCCAGCCGACCTGACTGCACGGCGGTCACCGCCCGGGGAATACTGCCCCCGTGAGCGAGCGCAACGTCCTGGGCGGCAAGCTAGAGGCGTGCAGCCTGGATCCGGTGACCGGGTTCTACCGCGACGGCAGCTGTCGCACCGGGCTCGGCGACGAGGGCAGCCACACCATCTGCGCGGTGGTCAGCGCGGAGTTCCTGGCCTATCAGCGGGAGATCCGCAACGACCTGAGCACGCCGGTACCCGAGTATGGGTTCCCCGGCCTGAGTCCGGGCGATCGCTGGTGCGTGACCGCGGTGAACTGGCTACGGGCGCACGAAGCCGGCGTTGGCACGTTCGTGGTGCTGGCCGCCACGCACGAGCGGGCTCTGGACATCGTCCCCCTGGAGGTGCTCCAGGAATACGCGGTCGATGTGCCCACCGACCCCGGGGCGCTCGAGTAGGGTAAGCGCCGATGGGCCACGAGACCGTGATCTGGGAGCAGGAGGGCGGGGTCGGGCGGCTGACCCTCAACCGGCCGGAGACCCTGAACGCCTGGACGGCCCAGTTCGGATCGGAGCTAAAGCAGGTGGTGGAGGGCGAGGCGTCCGACGATTCGGTGCGGGCGGTCCTGGTCACCGGAGCCGGACGGGGGTTCTCCTCGGGCGCGGACCTGAAGGCCGGGTTCGATCCGGACCCCGACGACGGGATGCCCAACATTCGCCACGAGCTGCACGAGATCTACCACCCGGCGATCGCCGGGCTCAAGCGACTGCCCAAGCCGGTGGTGGCGGCGGTCAATGGGCCGGCGGTGGGGATCGGCTGCTCGCTGGCCCTGGCCTGCGACTTGATCATGGCCGCCGAGTCCGCGTTCTTTGGCCTGGCCTTCGTGAACATCGGGCTGATGCCCGACGGCGGCTCGACCGCGCTGGTCCCGCCCGCGGTGGGCAAGGCCCGGGCGTTCCAGATGGCCTTGCTGGGCGAGCGAGTGAACGCTCCGCAGGCGCTGGAGTGGGGCCTGGTCAACTGGGTGTACCCCGACGACCGGTTGATGGAGGAGGCCGACGCGCTGGTCAAGCGGCTCGCTTCGGGCCCCACCCGATCCTACGCCAGCTCCAAGCGAGCGCTCAACCAGTTCATCTACGGCGACCTGGACCGGCAGCTGGAGCTGGAGGGCGAGCTCCAGCACGCGCTGGGACGCACCCAGGACTTCCTGGAAGGCGTGGCCGCTTTTGCGGAGAAACGCGAGGCCGCCTTCCGAGGCGGATAGCGGCCCGCGGCCGCCGCCGCTTCGGTTGAGGTTTGTGTACCCCGAGGTTGCGGGTACACGGCTCGATGGCAGGCAACCCCGTCTGAGGAGCCATAAAGTAGAGTGACCGCGCTTTTTTGATGGTGCTGAGCGAGGATCGACCGCTGGTCCGGCTCGAGCTGGCGTCGAGTCCGGAGACGCTCACCCTCGTTCGCGCCATGCTCGGTGGGGTGGCCGAGGAGCTGTCCATGGATCCCGAGCTGCTGGACGACCTGAAGACCGCCGTCAGCGAGGCGGCCAACAACGTCGTCATGCATGCCTACGGCAGCGAGAGCGGGCCGCTGTGGGTCAGCCTCCACGTCACATCCGACGTCATCGAGGTGGTGGTGCGCGACCAGGGTCAGGGCATACCGTCGGTGACGCCGGCGGACGATCGCCTCCAGGGTGTGGGCATTCCGATCATGCGAGCCCTGGCCCAGCAGACCGCGTTCCGTGCGCTACCCGAGGGCGGGACCGAGGTGTGGATGGAGTTCGCCGGTATGCGGGAGGGACAGCCGCTCTACCAGGCCCCGGAAGTGGTGGCGCCGGAGGACGAGCGGTCCGGACAGCTGACCGGCGACGCCGTAGTCTCGCTGTCTCCGGTGAGCCTGCTCGGAGCCGTGCTGGGGCGACTGGCTCGAGCCCTGGCCGCCCGAGCCCGATTCTCGCTGGACCGGTTCTCCGACGTGTACCTGGTCACCGATGCGCTGGCCGACTATGCCGGACAGGCGGCCAGCGACTCCCGAATCTACTTTTGCATCGCCACATCCAACCGCCGGATGGAGGTGACCGTCGGGCCGTTCCGGGCGGGGGCCAGCTCCGAGCTGTCGGGGGACGAGACCGGGGACGTGGCGTCGGCGCTGCGCGTGCTCAGCGACGAATTCGAGATGCGGCCAGAGAACGGGACCGAGGCACTGCATCTGGTGATGCTGGACCAGCGTCTGCGCTCGTCCACCCCGGCCTGAGCGCTCTTAGTCTGATCCCAGCAGCTCCTCGGGGGAGTCGACGATGTTCAGGCGCTCGGCCACGCCGGTCAGGTCGAGTAGGCGCTGGACCTGGGGCGGACCCTTGACGATGGCGAACGTACGGTCGCTCTCGATCGCCCGCTGGTGGGCCCGGACCAGCACGCTCAGCCCGGTGGAGTCCATGAACTCGAGCTGTCTCAGGTCGACGACCACTGTCCCGGGGCCCGAATCGACCCGCTGCTCGAGTTCGTGCTCCAGCGCAGGGCTCGAAGCGAGGTCGAGCTCGCCCGAGACCTCGATCACCACGGCCCGATCTTCGCCGTGGACGGCCACGTTGAAGTTGCTCGGCACTGCGGCGAGGCTACATGAAAGGACGCGCGGGGCTGGGCGTGAATGGACCGGGGGCGTTTCGGGAAGCCTGAGCGAACCACGGGCGAGCACGGAGTTCGCCCCTTTTGAATGGAGGCCATGAATGGTTGCTCTAGTCGTCCTGTTGCTGCTTCTGGCGATCTTCGGCGGGCTCGGGTTCGCGGCCCACTTTCTGTGGTTCGTGTTGATCGCCGCCGTCGTTCTATGGGCGCTCGGCTTCCTGATCGGCGGGGTCGAGTCCGGGGTGGGTCGCCGCCGCTGGTACGGCCGCTGGTGAGGAGAACCAACCGCACGGCGGGGCACGGTCCCCGCCGTGCCCTCTTCCCTTACAGAGTCAGCTCGCGCAGACGCTGCAGGGAGCGGCGCAGCAGGCGTGACACCTGCATCTGCGAGATCCCCACCTGCTGGGCGATCTCGGACTGTGTGAGATCCTCGCTGAAGCGCAGGTAGAGGATTTGGCGCTCGCGGGCCGGCAGGTGGCGGGCGGCGGCAAAGATCGTCGCGATGTCGTCGGCCAGCGTCAGCTCCCGGTCCTCCACGCCCAGCGAGTCCAGCCGGCTCGATTCCTCGTCCTCTTCCCCGGCCACGGGGGCGTCCAGAGAGAGCGCGCCGTAGGCCTCCGCGGTCTGGAGTCCCGCCAGCACCTCCTCCTGACTGAGCTCCAGGTACTGGGCCAGCTCATCCACGGTCGGCGTCCGGCCGGTGAGGCTGTTCAGCTTCTGCTGGGCATCGGAGACCTTGCGCGCGCGCTCCTGGGCGCCGCGATCGACATGGATGG
Source organism: Solirubrobacteraceae bacterium (assembly GCA_035532195.1). Taxonomy (GTDB): domain Bacteria; phylum Actinomycetota; class Thermoleophilia; order Solirubrobacterales; family Solirubrobacteraceae; genus Palsa-465. The sequence goes on along the minus strand of DATKRM010000091.1, from coordinate 9,439 downwards.
CCCAGGCAGTGTCCCGGAAGTAGCGCTTGAGCTCGCCCACGATCGTGGGCACCGCAAACGAGCTAAAGGCAAAGCCGCGCGTGGGGTCGAAGCGCTCGACCGCCTTGACCAAGCCCAGGCTCGCCACCTGGACCAGATCCTCGTAGGGCTCGCTTGATTGCACGTACCGGCGGGCCAGCTTGCGGGCCAGCGGCAGGAACCGCGCGACGAGCTCATCGCGGGCCTGGCGGTCATCTTCGATCCGCCACCGCTCGAACAGCTGCTCAGAGCTGACGAGCCCGGCGGCGACCCCTGTTGTCGGGGGAACACTCAACGGGCACCTCCGAGTTGCAGACCACCCTTTTTTAGCACATCCGACCCGCCGCGAAAAGGTCTATTTGGGAGGTTTTGCGATCTAGTTTCGGCTCGGGCGGCTGCGGAGTGAGCCACCGGACAGGAGCTTCAGGACGGCCCGGTCGAGGCGGGTCCGGACGCGGTCGTCGGCCGGGTCGAGATCGCTAATTCTCTGCACCGTGTCGGCGATCGTGGCGCCCGACTGGTAGCGGTCGAACACCCGGGGGTCGATATACGACCGCCGGGCGACGGCGGGCGTGTTGCCCAGCAGCTCGGCCACCGCGCGCACCGACCGGTCGATGGCCCGCTTGCGGCTGGGCTTGGAGCCGGCCTCGGCGCCGTCGGTGGCCAGGACGACCGCCGCCATCACGGTGGCGTTCCAAGTCCGGAAGTCCTTGGCGCTGAACTCCTCGCCCAGGCCGTCTTTCAGGTATTGGTTGATCTCCTCCGAGCGGATTGGGATCCAGCGGCGGCGTTCCCGGTAGGCCAGCAGCTCCGGCCCGCCGGAGCGCCGGCGGGCCAGCCCGGACAGCAGGTCGTGTGTGACCGGATCGGTGATGACCTGGAGTCGCGGGATGCCTCCCTTGGCCGGGTACTCGAACGCCAGGTTGCCGTTGTGGACCGAGACGTGCTCGCGGCGCAGCGTGGCCAGACCCACGCCGCCGTCGTCGTCGGCGTACTGCTCGCTGCCGATGCGGAACATCCCCACGTCGAGCAGCCGCACCGCGCAGGCCAGCACCCGCGGCCGGGTGAATTCCGCCTGGCTGAGGTCCTCGCTCACCCGGCGGCGAAGCTCGGGTAGGCCACGACCAAACCGCGTCATCCGCTCGAACTTCTGCCGGTCACGATGCTCGCGCCAGCGCGGGTGATACAGGTATTGCTTGCGGCCGGCGGCGTCGGTACCGGTCGCCTGGAGGTGCCCCAGCGGATCGGCGCAGATCCACACCTCCCGCCAGGCCGGCGGGATCGCCAACTCGGCGATCCGGGCCAGAGCCTCGGGATCGCGGATCCGGTGCCCCCGTTCATCCAGATACTCAAACCCCCGGCCCCGGCCCCGCCGCTGCCATCCCGGCCCCGAGCAATCGGAGCGCCGCAGCCGGCTCCTGCGCTGTCGCTCAGCCATCCGTGTCTGAGGAAAGGCACTCGTCGAGGGCGGTCCGAGGCCGCCCTAGACGAGTGCCCATCAAACCATCCTCAGACGAGCTCCCTGACCTGCTCGGCCAGATCGCGGACGTCCGAGCGCACGCCGTCGGCCCGTCGCTCGACGGTCCGCTGCGCGCTCTTCACGTCGCGCTCCACCTCGCGGCGACGGCGGATCAGTGACCGCTGACGCCGGGACAGCGCGCGGGTGCCGCGCCGCTCGAACCGGTCGAGCTCCTTGGTTACACGGTCCAGGTGGCTCAGCGTCCGGGCGGTCTCCCGCACCTTGTCGCCGACTGTGACCGCGGCGCCGACCTGAATAACCAGCGCCCGCTGGGCCTGACGGCCCACCGCGCCGAGCCGCGTGGCTGCCGCGTCCGCCTGACGGCCCGCCGTGCGGGTCGCCTGCTTGGCGGTCCTCTGTGCGCTGCGACTGGTCTGGCTGGCCGAGGCACTGGTGCGCCCCGCCGAGCTCCGGGTTGCCGAAGCACTGCGCTTGGCCGAGTTTTGGTTCCGGGTGGCGGCGGCGCGCTTGGCCGCTGCCTTCCGTTGGGTAGCCGTTTGTGTCGCCATTGGTTGGGCCTCCTCGCATGGTTCGTTGCACAGCAGCCCCCACGTAGAAGTGCTACCCGCTCGACCAGGGGGAAAAACCGAGATGGGATACTCGGCGGGCGTGTCTCGCGCCCGCTTTACATCCTCCCTGGCCGAGCAGCTAGCACCCGATCTGCTGGCCCGGTTTCAGCGCTACGTGCAGATCGGCACCCAATCGCGGCGCGAGCGCATCGCGTCGCCCAGCACCCCAGGCCAACTCGAACTGGGGCGGATGCTGGTGGAGGAGCTGCGCCAGGCCGGGCTCGAGGATGCCGAGCAGGACGACAACGGGTACGTGATGGCCACGCTGGAGGCGTCTGAGCCGGACCACCCCCGGCCGGCGATCGGCTGGATCGCCCATCTGGACACCAGCCCCGACGCGCCGGGCCAGGGGGTGGCACCGCTGGTGCATCGCTCCTATGACGGCGGCGTGGTCTCGCTACCCCGCGATGGGACCCGCCTGGACCCGGCGAGCATGCCCGAACTCTCCGGCAAGCTCGGTCACGACATCGTGACCTCCAGCGGCGACACGCTGCTCGGCGCTGACGACAAGGCCGGGGTGGCCGAGATCATGACCGCGGTGTGCCACCTGGCCCGGCATCCGGAGCTCCCGCGGCCTCGGCTGCGGATCGGCTTCACGCCGGATGAGGAGATCGGCGAGGGTGCCACGCTGTTCGACATCCCGCGCTTCGGCGCCGCCTGCGCCTACACGATCGACGGCTCGGAGCTGGGGGAGCTTCAGGACGAGACGTTCAGCGCCCTGGAGGCGATCCTCACCGTGCACGGGATCGAGGTCCATCCCGGCCAGGCCACCGGGAAGCTGGTCAACGCCCTGCGGCTGATGAGTCAGATCGTGCGCGCGCTCCCAGACGACCGGCTGACCCCCGAGACGACCAGCGACCGGGAGGGGTTCATCCACCCCTACGAGCTGAGCGCCACCGCGGGCCGGGCCACGCTCCGAGCCATCGTGCGCGACTTCGACGACGAGCGCCTCCAGGAGCATGCCGGGCTGCTCCGGCGCACCGCGGAGGCTGTGATCGCGGCCGAGCCGCGGGCCCGGCTCGAGTTCGAGCTGCGCCGCCAGTACCGCAACATGCGGGCGTACCTCGAGCCCTTCCCAGAGGTGGTGCGGGCGGCCGAGGCGGCGATCCGGGCCGAGGGGATAGAGCCGATCCGCACCCCGATCCGCGGCGGGACCGACGGCTCGCGGCTCAGCGAGATGGGGCTGCCCACCCCCAACATCTTCACCGGCGGCCACGAGTACCACTCGGTCCGGGAGTGGGCCTCGGTGCAGGACATGGCCGCCGCCGCGGCCACGCTGGTCCGGCTGGCCGAGGTGTGGAGCCGGCCAGAGTTCCGCGACCGTGCCGCCCAGGCACCACGCGTCCCGGCCCGCCGTTAGGCTCGCGGCCACCCATGAGCCCGTTCAGCGCGTCCTTAGCCTCGGTCGATGGCTCGATCACGCTGGCGTCGGCGGCGACCATTCCGGCCACCGACGCGGGGCTGCTGCGCGGCGATGGGGCATTTGAGGTGGTCCGGGTCTACGACGGTCGGCCGTTTGCGTTTGAGGAGCACCTGCGCCGGCTCGAGCGCTCGGCGCTGAATCTGCGGTTGCCGCTTGATCTGGAGGCGGTGCGGGCCGACGCCCATCGCCTGCTGGCCCACGCCGGCCCGGGAGAAGACCACGAGGCGCTGCGCATCGTGATCACTCGGGGCGGCCGGCGGCTGCTGCTGACCGAGCCGCTGCCCGCGGGCCCCGAGCACGTCCGCCTGGGCTCGGTCACCTACTCGCCCACGCGAGTGCTCGACGGGGTGAAGTCGCTGTCCTACGCGGCCAACATGCTGGCCTCTCGGCTGGCCCGCGAGCAGGGATACGACGAGGCGCTCCTGGTCACCCCGCACGGCCGGGTCCTGGAGGCGCCCACCAGCTCGCTGTTCTGGGTCACGGACCAGGAGGTGCTGACGCCGCCGCTGGACGAGCACATCCTGGCTTCGATCACGCGGCGGCTGGCGATCGAGGAGTCCGGGGCGGTCGAGCGTTCGTGCCCGGTGGAGACCCTGATGGAGGCCGACGAGGCGTTCTTGGCCTCCACGACGCGGGAAGTTCAGCCGATCTCCGGGATCGACTCGAAAGAGCTGCCCGCTCCCGGACCGGTGACCGCCCGGGTCGCGGCTGCCGTGGCCAGCCGGATCCGCGGCGAGCTAGAGCCCGCCTAGATGAAGATCCTGACGGTGGTGGGCAACCGCCCGCAGTTCATCAAGGCGGCTGCCGTCTCCGGTCCGCTGCGCCAGGTCCACGACGAGGTGCTGATCCATACCGGCCAGCACTTCGATCAAGAGCTCTCGGGCACGTTCTTCGACGAGCTGGAGCTGCCCTCGCCCGACCGCGAGCTGGCCATCTCCCGAGGCTCCAACACCTCGCAGACGGCTCGGATGCTGACGGCGCTCGAGCCCGTGGTGGTCGAGGTCGCGCCGGATGCCGTGCTGGTCTACGGCGATACCAACTCGACTCTGGCCGGCGCCTTGGCCGGGGCACAGGTCCGCGTGCCCGTGGCCCACGTGGAGGCGGGCATGCGGTCGTTTGACCGCTCGATGCCCGAGGAGCTCAACCGGGTGCTGGCCGACCACGCCAGCTCGCTGCTGCTGTGCTCCTCCGAGGTCGCGGTCGAGAACCTGCGCCGGGAGAACGCCCACGGCGCGGTCGAGCTGGTGGGGGATGTGATGGTGGACGTGGCGCTCAAGGTCCAGCCGGCGGCCCGGGCCAGGGCCGATCTGGTCGAGGCCCGGGGCGTCGAGCCCGGTGAGTACGTCCTGGCCACCGCCCACCGCGCCGGCAACGTCGACGAGCCGCAGCGGCTGGAGCGCCTGGTAGAGATCCTGCTTGCGGTACCCCGTCAGGTGGTGCTGCCGCTGCATCCCCGGACCGGCGGGCGGCTGCGGGCGGCCGGGCTACTCGAGCGCCTGCAGCGCAGCGACCGACTGGTCGTCACGCCGCCGCTCGGCTACTCGGAGTTCGCCGCCCTGCTGTGCCACGCCCGGGCCGTACTCACCGACTCGGGAGGGGTCCAGAAGGAGGCTTACCTGGCGGGGGTGCGGTGCGTCACCCTGCGCCCCTCGACCGAATGGGTCGAGACCGTGGAAATGGGCTGGAACGTCCTGGTCGACCTCGATCTGGAGCGCGCGCTGGAAGAGCTGGAGCGTCCGTCGCCCGAGGAGCGGCCGCCGCTGTACGGGGACGGGCGGGCCGCGGAACGCGTCGTGGACGCTCTTACACTGCACCTGCAATGAGGCGGTGCGCGTGAGCCCGGTCCGGATCGGGGTGGTGGGTCTGGGGTACTGGGGGCCCAACCTGACCCGAAACTTCGCCGCCCTCCCGGGTTCCGAGTTGACCTGGTGCTGCGACCCTTCGGAGGAAGCTCGGACCCGGTTTGCCGAGCGGTTTCCCGACGTCCGTCTCACCGGCGAGCTCGAGCGGCTGCTCGATGACCCAGAGCTCGACGCGGTGGCGCTGGCCACGCCGGTCCCCACCCACGCGGAACTGGCGATCCGCGTGCTGGAGGCGGGCAAGCACTGCTTCGTGGAGAAGCCGCTGGCCCAGTCGGTGAGCGACGCCGAGCGGGCGGTGGCGGCCGCACGCGCCAGTGGTCGGATCCTCATGGTCGGCCACCTGCTCGAGTACCACCCGGGCGTGCAGAAGCTCAAGGAGCTGGCGGATTCAGGTCAGTTGGGGGAGCGGATCTACTACATCTACGGCAACCGACTGAACCTGGGAAAGCTGCGGGCGGACGAGAACGCGCTGTGGAGCCTGGGGGCCCACGACGTGTCGGTGGTGCTTTACCTGGCCGGCGAGGAGCCCCAGGAGTCAGCGGCCCAGGGCGAGTCCTACGTCCGTCCGGGGGTGGAGGACGTGGTGTTCTGCTTCATGCGCTTCCCCTCAGGTCTGACCGCGCATCTGCACCTGAGCTGGCTTGACCCGCACAAGGAACGCCGTTTCACCGTGGTCGGCTCGGGCCGGATGGCCACGTTTGACGACATGGCGCTGGAAGGCAAGCTCACGGTGTACGACAAGGGCTTCGACGAGGATGCGCAGGGCTATGGCGAGTACATAACCCGTAGCGGCGACATCTTCTCGCCCCGGATCCCGAACGTCGAACCGTTGCGGCTGGAGTGCGAGCATTTCGTGGAGTGCGTGGCCGAGGGCCGCCAGCCCCGGTCCGATGGCGAGAATGGCCTGCGGGTGGTGCGGGTGCTGGAGGGGCTGCAGCGCTCCCTGGAAGACTCGAGGGGGCTCGAGTGACGCCTGACATCGCGCCGGGAGCATTCGTGCACGACGGGGCGCGTTTGGAGGACAGCGTGATCGTGGAGCCGGGTGCGGTGGTACATGCCGGGGTGCGGCTCGGGGCCGATTGCCTGATCGAGTCCGGCGCTGTGGTGGGCAAGCGCCCGCGGCTCCGTCCCGGGTCAAGCGCCGGTGCTACGGGCGAGGAGCTGGGGCCGCTGGTCCTGGGCGCGGGGGTGACGGTGTGCGCGGGCGCGGTGGTGTACGCCGGCTCGCGGATCGGCGAGCGGGCGATCATCGGCGACCAGTCCCAGGTGCGCGAGCGGGCGCTGGTGGGGGCCGGAACGGTGGTCGGTCGGGCTTCGACGGTCGACTTCCAAGCGGTGGTGGGTCAGCGGGTGCTGATTCAGACCTCGGTGTACCTGACCGCCGGGTCGGTCGTGGAGGACGACGTGTTCCTGGGACCGGGCGTGGTGACCACCAACGATCACACCATGGGACGTCATCCCCGGGGTCATCCGCTGGCCGGCCCGGTGCTCCGTCGGGCCTGTCGGGTGGGTGGGGGCGCCGTCCTGGTTCCTGGCGTGGAGATCGGCGAGGAAGCGTTCGTCGCTGCCGGCGCAGTGGTGGTTCGGGACGTCAGGCCGCGTGAGGTTGTGATGGGGGTTCCGGCCCGAGTCGTGCGGCGGGTGCCGGACCAGGACTTGATCGAGCGCTGGCAATGAACTAGAACACCACTCGTGGAGAGCTGGGACACACGTGCACTGGCCGTCGAGCCGCACCATCCTCTCATCCTGCGCTCCGACGAGGAGACGCGCGTGATCGCAATCCACCTCCCGGCGGGCGAGGAGCTCCAGGAGCATCAGGTGCACGAGCGGGCATTTCTGTTCGTGTCCGACGGCCAGGTGGAGGTGGCCCAAGGCGACGAGGTGGTGGCCGGCGGGCCCGGGCTATTGGCTCACTTCCGCCCCAGCGAGCGTCACCGGGTGCGGGCGCTCAGCGACGCGAGGCTGGTACTTGTACTGGCCCCGTGGCCCGGAGTGGGCCACCCGTCGCGGCGTTAGGCCCGGCGGTCCAGATCACGTCGTCGGCCCCCGGCCCCACCCCGATCAGGGACTGCGGAACCCCGACGAAGTCGGTGACGAACTGAAGGTATTCGCGGGCGGCCACCGGCAGGTCTGACATCTCACGGCATTCCCGCAGATCCTCGGACCATCCGGGAAGCTCCTCGTACTCGCCCGCGGCGTGGTGAAGCACGGTCTGGTGGTAGGGGAAGTGCTCGAACTCCGCGCCTTCGGCCCCCCGGTAGCGGGTGCACACCTTGAGCCGGTCGAACCCGGACAGGACATCGAGCTTGGTCACCGCCAGCGCGGTCAGGGTGTTGAGGCGAGCCGCGTACCTGAGCGCCACCAGGTCAAGCCAGCCCACGCGACGCGACCGTCCGGTCGTGGTGCCGAACTCGTGGCCGCGTTCGCGGATCTCGTCCGCCTCGGGGCCGTCGATCTCGGTGGGGAACGGCCCTGAGCCCACACGCGTCACGTAAGCCTTGGTCACGCCCCAGATCTCGTCGATGTCCTTGGGCCCCACGCCGGCGCCGATGCACGCTGACCCGGCGATCGGGTTGGACGAGGTGACGAATGGATAGGTGCCGTGGTCGATGTCGAGCAGCGTGCCCTGGGCACCCTCGAACAGGACGCTGTCGCCGGCGTCCAGCTGCTCGTGGGTGAGCCGGGTCGTGTCGGCGATCAGCCGCTCCAGCCGATGGCCGTAGTTCAGGTACTCCTCTGTCATCGCCTGCAGGTCGAGACGCGGGTCTTTGGCGAATGGCCGTAGCGTCAGCCGCTTGGGCTCGAGCGCGGCCACGATCTTCTGCTTGAGGATCTTCTCGTCCAGCAGGTCCTGGACTCGGATGCCGAGCCGGGCTGCCTTGTCGGCGTAGCATGGGCCGATTCCCCGCCGCGTGGTGCCGATCTGGAGCTTGCCCAGCTTGGCCTCGCCGGCGTGGTCGAGCATCAGGTGGTAGGGCATGATCAGGTGCGCGTTGGCCGAGATGCGCAGCGAGTTGGTGTCCACGCGCCGGCGCCGCAGCTCCTCCAGCTCCTCGGTCAGCACCTTGGGATCGATCACCACCCCGTTGCCGATCATGCACAGCTTGCCCGGATGCAGGATCCCCGAGGGGATCAGGTGGAGCTTCCAGGTCTGGCCACCGCGCACGATCGTGTGACCGGCGTTGTTTCCACCCTGAAAACGCACCACGGCGTCCGCCCGCTCGGCGAGCAGATCGGTGATCTTGCCTTTGCCCTCGTCACCCCATTGGGCGCCCACGATTACGGTACCTGGCATTGCTTGGCCCAGTGTAGGGCGGGGGTCAGAAGGTCAGGGTGTGCCGCGCGCGCCGCGCGACGGAAACGTTACGGAAACGACCTGGCAATGGCTGTTGCCGAACACTTAAGCCATGTAGGGACATAGGACACACCCCGGAGGGGCGCAACGAGGGCGTTTGGGCTCACGGGCGCAGGAGCCAGGACTGGCGAGTAAGCCGAGGTAGGCCCGGACCGGGGGGCACAGGAAATACAGGAGCGGGCGGTGTGCAGACCACCCCCGCTCCTTTTTCTTTCCGGGTCGAGCCCGGCCCGCCCGGCCTGGATCTGTTCGAAGTCCCAGCGCGACGGGTCCTGATCGGCCAGGAGCACGAGGTTGTCTCCGTCGAACCGGGGCGTGGCGCCGCGAGTCTAGAAATTGTGGCCCTTAGACAAACGGGGTGGGCGGAAATCGACATTCGCGTCCTCTCGCCGTGGTATACGGGTCGCCACACATGACCGAGGACATCGAGCACGAGAAGCGCTTGGCGGCGGAAGCCGCCGCCAAGCTGGTCGAGGACGGAATGATGGTCGGTCTGGGGACGGGCTCGACCGCGATGTACCTGCTGGCCCCGCTGGCCGAGCGCGGGCTCAGCATCCGCTGCTTGGCCACCTCCCCGGTCACCGCTCAGGAGGCGACTCGGCTGGGGCTCGAGGTCCTGGATTTCACCGGCCTCGACGCGCCGGCTCATCTGGACATCGCCATCGACGGGGCTGACCAGGTCGACCCGTCGGG
>DATKRM010000090.1:0-18561 GCA_035532195.1 Solirubrobacteraceae bacterium | reverse complement strand
GGCCATTACACGACGGACCCCCCAGCGTCCAACGGGGGTGCGTCCTGGAGCGGTCGCTATGCGACCGTGGGGCGACGGGCCCCGCGGTCAGCCGGGGGGTGAGTCGCGCTATGGCCGCTCGCGCGCCGGCCCCTGAGCGCGGGCTACGTGCCCGCGCTCAATGCCAGCTAGCGCGCCAGCGCTCACGCGAGCCCGGACGGGCGCCGGCCCACCCAGCGCGACCGCGGCTTACAGCCCACCCGGATGGCGCGCGTCGAAGCCGCTGGAGTCCGTGACCAGCGGGCGCCAGCGGGGCCCTGAGCCGGGAGGCGGGTTGGGATCCTGCGCGGCCGAGGTGTCGAACCGGACCCCCGCGATCTGGATGAACGCGTGACCCGGGTTCGTGTAGACGGTGATCCAGTGGCCCCGACCGCTCCTGCCCCAGCTCTCAAAGCCGGTGGAGTCCATCGACTCGCTGAGCAGTCCGGCTGCGTGCAGCACGTAGGACACAGTGCCCGAGCAGTCGTAGCACGAGTCGTTCCACTGTCCGTGCCCACCGGCGTAGCAGTACGGCTTCTTCCGGATCTGGTTGCCGGCCCAGATCGCGCGCTTGACCTGGATCGGGGCGTAGGAGGGGGCGTAGGCCACGCCGTGGATGATCTTGGCTTGGTAGCCCTGGACCTCAGGCTGCGAGGACGTGCTGCGCACTGGGCCGGCCCCCACCCCGGCGCCGCCGGTCTGGGCCGAAGAGGCCTGGGTCGAGCCGCCGCCGGTGCCAGATCCGCCCGATCCCGCGGCCTGGGCTGCGGCCGGAGCGCACAGCAGTGCCGCGGCAGCGATCCCGGAAGATATGACGTGGTTTACCCGCATCTCAGTCTCTCTCTGGAGCCTGCGGGGTTAGCTGTCGGGCTGGCGCTGAAAGAGCTGCGCCTCCCGCGGATTCACCGTGGGATTAGCCCCAGTAACTGGGTCCCCCGCTCCGCTAGCTCAGAGGCCAGCGGATTAGGCGTCGCGGCAATATAGACAATTCAACCCGCATTCGTCATAACGCCGGTTTCTCCTGCCGGTGGTATGCCTCCCCGCTCAGCCGAGTACCACAACGGTCACTGACGCCCCGCACAAGATCCGCTCGATAACGTGGGCGCCGCGATGAATCCCCTTCACACCACCCGCCACGCCTCACGCTGGCTCTCGGCCGCGGCGGCCCTAGTCCTGGCCGGCTGCGGGTCCAAGACCGAGCTGCTCAAGGGCCCGGCGGTGAAGATCAGCGGCAGCACCGCCCACGCGGCCCAGCAGATCGGCTTTCCCGCCATCGCGACCAAGAACACCACCCGAGTGTCCGGGTCCGACCCAGTGGCTGACGCGGCTGGCGTGGCGCTGGCCGTCTATCCCTCGGAGGCCAGCGGGACCCACCCCCCGGTAGTCACGATCGCCCCCACCGACGACTGGCAGGCCACGCTCGCGTCGTCGGTGCTGATGGCCTCGCCGGTCAAGGCTCCGATCCTGCTCTCCGGAAGCTCCTCGCTCCCCTCGGCCACCGCCGACGCCTTGAGTGTTCTGGCTCCCCCGGGCTCCGGCTCCACCGCGGGCGCCCAGGTGATCATGGTCGGCAACGTGGCGCAGCCCGGCGGGCTGCGCGCGGTGAAGATCCCGGGTGATAACCCGTTCGCGCTGGCCGCCGCGATCGACCGCTTCGCCAGCGCCGCGGCTGGTAGGACAAGCTCCGACGTGATCGTCGCCTCGGCCGATGACCCGGCCTACGCCATGCCGGCGGCCGGGTTCGCCGCCGAGAGCGGCGACCCGATCCTGTTCGTGTCCGGCTCGAGCGTGCCGCCGGAGACGCGTCAGGCTCTGCTGGCCCACCAGAGCCCTCGCATTTACGTGCTGGGCCCGCCGAGCGTGATCTCGCAGGCTGTGGTCAAGCAGCTCAAGCGCCTGGGCGCGGTCAAGCGCGTGGGCGCCGAGGGACCGGCGGCCAACTCGGTGGCGTTCGCCGCCTACCGGGATCCGCCGTGCACCCCCGGCCAGCCCTGCGCGCACGTACCCGGGAGCTTCGGCTGGGCGCTGCGCAGCCCGGGTCACGGCTATGTACTGGTGAACGCCCAGCGGACGCTCGACGCGGCCGCGGCCGCCCCGCTCTCGGCCAGCGGCCAATTCGGGCCGCTCCTGCTGGTCAACGACCCGTCTTCGCTTCCCTCCGCCGTGCTCAATTACTTCCTCAACTACGCCACCCCGGGTTTCACACAGGAAGGACCCACGGCAGCGGTCTACAACCATGGCTGGGTGATCGGCGATCCCCAGGCGATTTCCGTCTCGGTGCAGGCCGAGATGGATACCCTCCTGGAGGTCGTACCGCAGAAATGAGCGAAGCCGAGAATCCAGACCGCTCGCGCCCAGGCCGCGACGTGACCGTCGACGACGTCAGGCAGCTTATGGGCGCCTCGACTCCCCACTTCGCACTCCAACTTCGCGAGCGCATCCGCAAGCTGATCGCGGACTTGCCCGCAGACCACCCGGCCCGCGTGGAAGGCGAGCGGGAGATCATGCGGTTGGACAAGCTGGCCTTCGCCGGAGAGATCCGGGGACCCGAGCCCGAAGAGGGCCTCGAGCCGCTGCCCAGTCTGGTCGAGCCGTGAGCTCGGGGCGTTCGATATCGATCATCGGGCTCGGGCGCGTGGGCCTGCCGCTGGCTCTGTGCTTCGCAGACCGCGGGCTGCCCGTGCTGGGAGTGGACCACGACCCGCAGGTGCTGGAGTCGATCCAGACCGGCCGGATGCCATTCAGCGAGGCGGGGACCCAGGAGCTGCTTGACCGGGTCAGAGAAACCGGACAGCTGACGCTGTCCGATCGGGCCGCCGATGCCGCCCAGAGCGAGGACATCGTGATCACGATCGGCACGCCGTCGTTCTCGCACCTGGAATCCGACCTGCGTCAGGTCCGGGCCGCGCTGGACGACCTGCTGCCGTTGCTGCGTCCCGGACATGCGGTGATCCTGCGCTCCACGATCGCCCCCGGGACCACCGAGTTCGTGGCCGGCTACCTGGAGAAGCGCCGGGGGCTGCGGGTGGGCGAGGACGTGTTCGTGGCTCACGCCCCGGAGCGGATCGCGGCCGGGCGGTTCCTGGAAGAGATCTCGACCTTACCCTGCATCATCGGCGGCGTGGGTGACGCGTCCACCGACCGCACCGCGAGCACGTTCTCGGTGTTCGGCGCGCCGATCGTGCGCACCACTCCGGTACAGGCCGAGCTGGCCAAGATCTGGACCAACATCCTGCGTTACACGACGTTCGCCCTGCCCAACCTGCTGATGATGGACTGCGAGGCGTACGGCGCCAACGTGTTCGAGGTCATCGACCTCATCAACCACGATTACCCTCGCGGCGGGATCGCCATGCCCGGCCTGACGGCCGGAACCTGCCTGCGCAAGGACTTCGTGTTCTCCGAGGAGCGCTCCAACGCACCCGGGATGCTGCTGGCCGTCTCCCGGGTCAACGAGGCGGTGCCGCTGTTCCTGGTGGAGGGGATCAAACGCCGGGTCAGCGATCTGGCTTCGCGCAAGATCGCGGTGCTTGGACTGACGTTCAAGCGTGACACCGACGATGAGCGCGACTCGCTGTCGCCCAAGCTGATCCGGATGCTCGAGCGCGAACTGGCCGACGTGGCCGTGTGCGATCCCCACGCCCGTACGCCCACCACGCCCCTGGCTGACGCGGTCCGGGACGCCGAGGTGGTGATCATCGCCACCAACCACTCAGAGTTCGAGGGCCAGGCGGCGCTGCGTACGATCGTCTCGAGCGCCGCCGCGGACTGCCTCCTGGTCGACCCGTGGAATGCGCTGGGGACGGCCCAGGTGTTCGCGTACGCTGCCGAGTCGGCGGCGATGTTGGGCACCGCCGCCACGGCGTGAGCCGCGTTCTGGTCACCGGGGGCGCGGGCACGATTGGAAACGCGGTGGTACGCCGCCTCCTGTCGGATCCACGCTGGGAGGTCCGCGTCTCAGACCAGCGACCCGCGCCCACGTGGATGCGCGAGTCGGCCGAGATCCACGCCGGAGACCTACGTGAGCACCAGGTCGCGCGCGCCGCGCTGGATGGGTGCAGCCACGTGATCCACCTGGCGGCCATCGTCGGGGGCATCGCCAACTTCCACAAGCTTCCGTTCACGCTGACTGAGGCCAACAACGCGCTCACCGGCGCCACGGTCAGCGCGGCGATCGGGCAGCGAGTTGAACGCTTCCTGTACGTGTCTTCCTCGATGGTGTTCGAGCGGGCCACCGAGTTCCCCACCACCGAGGAGCACCTGCTCGAGTGCCCGCCGCCTCGCTCGGCCTACGGCTTCTCGAAACTGTCGGGCGAGGTCTACGCCCGCGCCGCCCACCAGGAGCATGGGCTCAGCTACACGATCTGCCGCCCGTTCAACGCCTACGGGCCGGGCGAGCTCCCGGTCCCGGACGAGCCGGGAATCGCCCACGCCGTCCCCGACCTGATCGCCAAGGCGCTGACCGGCCAGACGCCGCTTCAGATCTTCGGCTCAGGCGAGCAGACCCGCACGCTGACCCACATCGACGACATCGCCGACGGGATCGTGACCGCGCTTGGCCACCCCGCCGCCGAGAACCAGGACTTCAACATCTCGGCCGCCCAGGAGCTGTCGGTGGCCGACATCGCACGGATGATTTGGCGGGTCTGTGGCAACGACCCGGACCAGCTGGTGTTCGAGCACCTGGAGAGCTTCGAGGTCGACGTGCAGCGCCGCTGGCCGGCGGTGGAAAAGGCCCAGCGCCTGCTCGGCTGGGAGGCGCAGATCGCCACCGAACAGGGCCTGGCCCAGACTGTGGAGTGGCTGGCGGCCCGGCCGAGCCGAACCGCCGCCTTCGAGTCCTCGTAACTCGTCAGCGTTACCCGCCGCCCGCGGCCGGGGGATCGGCGCGATAAGCCACCACGTAGCCGCTCGAGCTTTGGGTGCCGACGGCCACGAACACGTAGCCGCCGGCGATCGACACCCCGCCATAGGTCATGGCGCCCAGCGGCACCTTGTCCAGGACGGCGCCCGTGGCCGCCTGGCGCAGGGTCAAGAAGCCGTTCTGGTCAGGCGTGTACACCACGCCGTTGGCCACGCTGGTCGGGCTGTAGTGCAGCGGGCCGCCGTCGGCTGACGCCCAGGTGACCGCTCCGTCGCGGCTGAGCGCCCAGACCTCGCCCGCCGGCGTCACCGGTCCGTAGACCTGGGAGCCGTCGTAGGCCGTGGACCCGATCACGCCGCCCACGGCACTCCCGGGGCCGACCGTCTGGCTCCATACGGGCGCCAGGGTGGAGCGATCCAGCGCCCGGTAGGCACCGGACTTCTGCCCCTCGCCCACCAGCGCCCGGCCGCCGGTCGTTCTCAGCAGGTTGGGCGAGGCGCCGAAGTCGGCGTCCGGCCCGGTCAGGCTGTTGGGGCTGAACACGTCGCCCGCGGTGGCCTGCCAGCTGGCCAGCACAGCCCCCGTGCCCGCGTCTAGCGCCATCACGGCATCCGTGGTGCTGGCGGCTGGGGCGGTGTAGGCGTTGCCCGTGCCCACGAACAGGTGGCCGGTGGCCGCGTCGATCGCCGGTGTGCTCCACACGGCGCCGCCGTTGAACCCGGGTGGGACCGTGAAGGTCTCCCACGTCTTGGCGCCGCTCAGCTCGTCCAGGGCCACCACGGCGCCACGCAGCGGCAGAGCCGGATCCCCGTTCTGGCCAGAGACGCCGATGTACACCTTGCCGTTCCAGACGACCGGGCTCCCGTAGGAGTCAGCTCCGGTCTGGGTGTCGGTAACTGCGGTCCACCTGGTCGAGCCATCGGCCAGCGACAGCGCCAGCACCTCTGGGCCGTTGACAACGGCCAGGGGCACGAACACGGTGCCGTCGGCGATCGCCGGGGTGGCATTGGCCGGCTGGCCCAGGTCACGCTGCCAGAGCAGCTTCCCGGTCGAGGCGTCCAGCGCGTACACGCTGCCGTTTCCGGACAGCCCGACCACCGTCCCGCCCGACTCGACCGGGGTGCCGGTGAAGTCGCCCTGGGTGGACTTGAAGCTCCACACCGGTTTGAGGAACGGAGCCTGGGTCACTGCCGGGCCAGCGCTTGCACCGTCCCGTGAGTTGGCCAGGTCCTTTCCGTAGAACGGCCAGTCGCCGCCCGTCAGCGCCGCCGGTGCGGCGTGCGGCAGCAGGTCCACCGGGTTGGGCGGATTGTTGGGGTTGGGCAGCGGCGGCGGGCTGGGTGGGCTGGGCACCGTCCCCGGCGCCACCACCTGGATCGCCCCATGCATCCAGGGATGGAACGAGCAGAAGAACTGGTACGTCCCGGGCGCCAGCTTGTCCACCCCGGCCACCGGGGTCGAGGTGCCAGCCGACACGACCCCGGAATCGAACAGGCCCGGCGTGCTCGAGGTCAGGGTGTGGGTGGCCACGTCGATGTTGTTGAAATTGAGCGTGTCCCCCTGGTTGACCACGATCGCCGGTGTGGCGTAGTTCAACCCCGCGGCGTAGGCCTGCTGCTGGGCGGCCGAAGCCGTGGCCGGACCCGCCAGGAGAACCGCGATGACACCCAGGAGCGCCCGGGAAAGGGATCGCATGTCAGCTCGCCTTGACCGTGAACGGGCTCGGCATCAGGTTGGCCGGGGTCACCGGGCCCGGGCACGCGTGGGCTCCGTTGTCGAACGTGGCCGACCACGAGATCGTGTAGCTGCTGCCGGTAGCCGCGCCCGTGAGCGGGAGCGACAGCACGACCTTCCCGATGCCGGACCCCGACAGGGTCTGACTGGGAACGCCCGGTGCACTCACCGTGGCCATGAACGTCACCGCATGCGTGTTGTCGCCGGCGTCGGGCGACTCCGAGGCGGTGAGGGAGACCGGATTCTGGAGTCCGGTCACCGGGTCGCGAGTCGTGGAGAGCGTCCCACTGGACGCCACCGACACGCCCGAGATCTGGATGAAGTCCGGATCCACCCCGGCGAACGTCGACCCGACGGCCGGTACGAGCAACGAGCAATCTCGCGTGGTGGGCCCGTTGGTGTCGGCGCTCGCGGCTGGAGCGCCCACACTCAGGCCGGCCAAGATCGCCCCGGCGAACCACTTCACAGGCTTATGCATTTGCTGCCTCCCGCGGTCGAGGCACGTCAGAGCGCGCCGGTCCACACTGACCCTGACGACGCCCAACTTCCGTGCTTCTTCCCGCGGCAGGGGATGAAAAAAGGACAGGTCTGGGTGAGACCTGGCGGACCCGCCCCTCGGCCTTACTGAGTCCCAGCGCCCGACCCCTGGTCTCAGCGGCGTCGCCGGCGCGAAGGTGTCGGTGCAGCTGGGCTACCGCAGCAAGCGCCGCGGCCGGCGATAGCCTCGAATGCGAGATGGAGCAGCCATCCGGCATCGCCGAGTCCGGGCTGGCCAACAGCCAGCTCCCGGGTCCTTACCCGGTCGGCACCTACGCGCTGCGGCTCCGCGATCGCCTGCGCGAGTTCGCACGAGTGCAGCTGAGTGGCGAGGTGTGGGGCTTTCGCCGCGGCCGCGCGCGCGTTTACTTCGAGCTGCGTGACGCCCAGGGCGCCCTGCCCTGCTCGATGTGGCAGAACGAGTTCGACCGGCTGGGAGTCCAGCTGACCGACGGCCTGCGCCTGGTGGTGGGCGGCGGCTGTGACTACTACCCAGGGAGCTCGACGTCGTCGCCCGCCTTCAGCTTCTCCGTGTCCGAGCTCCGGGTGGCCGGCGAGGGCGACCTGCTGGTGCAGCTGGAGCGCCTGCGCAAGCGACTGGCCTCGGACGGCCTGATGGAACCGCAGAAGCGCCTGGCCCGGCCACCGCTTCCCCGGACCATTGGGGTGGTGACCGGAGAGCGGGGCAAGGCGCGGGACGACGTCATCGCCGGGTTGCGGCGTCGGGGCTGGGCGGGGCGACTGGTGTGGGCGTTTGCCCCCGTGCAGGATCGCCACGCCGCTCCGCGGATCGCCGCCGCGCTGCGCGAGCTGGCCGCGCTGGAGGAAATCGAGGTGGTGATTGTGGCCCGGGGCGGCGGCTCGCTGGCCGACCTGTTCGCGTTCTGTGACGAGGCGCTCTGCCGGACCGTGGCCTTGCTGCGGGTGCCGGTCATCTCCTCGGTGGGTCACCACACCGACCGGACGCTGATCGACGACGTGGCTGCGGTGTGCTGCTCCACGCCCACCCATGCCGCCGAGGCCGCAGTGCCGATCGACTGTCGGGCCGCCCGAGCTGAGCTGCACCGACAGGCCCAGCGCCTGGCCGGACACGGGCGCCGGGCGATCCTGGACCGCGCCCGGGCTCTCAGCCACCTGTCCCGGGCCCCGGCCGAGCACGTGGCCCGCCACCGCCGTCAGCTGCACCAGAAGCTGCGTGAGCTGCGAGCCAGCGCCCGGCGGATGTGTGAGCAGGGCCGGTCCCGGGCCGGAGTCCACCTGCTGGTGCTGTCCCGCACGGCGGCTCGCGCCTCCTCGTCGGATCACGTGAGACGCCGGGCGGACCTCGAACGCTGGGCCCTGGCTTTGGCCGCCCACGATCCTGAGCGCACGCTGGCCCGCGGCTACGCCCTGGTCGAGGACCGGGACGGCTCGCCCCTGGCTTCCGCCGCGGACGTGCGAGCCGCCGGCGAGGTAACCATGCGCCTGCACGATGGCCGCGTCCCGGCGGAGGTCAAGGAGTGACCGAGCGAACCTACGAAACCGCGGTGGCGCGGATCGAGGAGATCATCCGGCGCCTGGACTCAGGCGAGGCCGGCCTGCGAGAGACCCTGGACCTGGTGAAGGAGGGGCGTGACCTGGTCGAGTACTGCGCCGCCGAGCTGGACGCGGTCAGCCAGGGGCTGGAGGAGCTTCGGCTGGAGGAACTGGTGGCCCGGCTCGAGGGTGCGGGGGCGCGGGAGCAGTGAGCACGTACGAGCTGCTGTCCGGTCTGCCGCTGGAGGTCGAGAGCTACAGGCTGGAGGGCCTCAAGGCCCAGGTGTCCAGCGGGTTCGAGCGCCTGACCACGGTCGTGCACCTGTCCGGCGCCGGCCAGGAGGGCAGGGGCGAGGACGTTGTCTACGACGCCGTCGACCACACACTGCTGCAGGAGGCCGGTCCCGTCCACGAGCTCCGCGGCAGCTACACGCTGGGCGAGTTCTGCCAGCTGATCGACGCGCTGGACCTATTCCCCGAGCCGCCGCAGCGGGAGGTCTCGCGTCTGTATCGCCGTTGGACGTTCCACAGCGCCGGGCTGGACCTCGCCCTCCGGCAAGCTGGACGCTCGCTGTACGAGGCGCTGGGACGCGCGCCGGTGCCCCTCACGTTCGTGGTCTCGCTACGGCTCGGCGAGCCGCCGAACCTCGACCCGATCACCCGGCGGCTGGGTCGGTATCCCACCCTGCGCTTCAAGCTGGACCCCACCAGCTCCTGGACGCCGGAGCTAATCGAAGAGCTGGTGGCCACCGGCTCCGTGGACTCGGTGGACTTCAAGGCGTTCTACCGCGGCACCGTCGTCGATCAGCCGCCGGACCCGGTGCTGTATCGCCGCGTGGCCGAGGCGTTCCCCGACGCCTGGCTCGAGGATCCCGACGTGGTCACGCCTGAGACGGCGGCGGTGCTGGCCGACGCTCACGACCGCATCACCTGGGACGCACCGATCCACAGCATCGCCGACATCGAGGCGCTGCCCTTTCCGCCGCGCATGGTCAACATCAAGCCCTCACGCGTGGGGGGACTTGAGGCGCTATGCGACACCTATGACTACTGCGCCGAGCGCGGGATCGGTGCCTACGGCGGCGGACAGTTCGAGCTGGGGCCCGGCCGGGGTCAGGCCCAGTATCTGGCCTCGCTGTTTCACCCCGACACGCCGAATGACCTGGCGCCGAGCGGCTACAACGTAGACGACCCGCCGCCCGGCCTTCCCTCCAGCCCGCTGCCGCCGGCACCTGAGGCCGTCGGCTTCCGCTGGCAGGCTTAGGAGAGGTCCAAAAGCAGGTTGCCCCGCACCCGGCGCTCGACCAGCCGCCGGAACGCGTCGTTCACTTGGTCCAGTGGCAGCACTTCGTCGATCCGCACCCGGAGCTGCCCGTCTCGCAGCGCGTTCAGCGCATTGTGCAAACCTCGCCGGCGCTCCTCTGGAGTCAGCCCCATCCCGCCGTAGCCCAGGATCGACCCGTGCTTGCGGTACAGCGTCTGCAGGTTGAACTGGACCTCGGCCCCGGCCGAGGTGCCGAAGCTGACGATCTTGCCGCGCACTGGCAATGCCTCCACCGAGGGCCGCACGAACCCGTCGCCCAGCGGATCGAACACCACCGTGGGCTGCAGATCGGCGATCGCCTCGCCCAACTCATCCGGCCCGGCCACGACCACCCGCTCGGCGCCGTCCTCCTGGATCGCCGCGGCCTTGTCCTGAGAGCCGGTCTGGCCCCATACGACGGCGCCCAGCGAATGGCACAACGACACGATCACGCAGCCCACGCCGCCCGACGCGCCGAGCACGAGCACCCGGTCCTCCCCGCTCACCTGTCCCAGCTCGTGTACCACCTGCCACGCGGTCAACCCGGCCACACCCATGGCGGCCGCGTGGCGCAACTCGACTCCTTCGGGCAGATCGTGCACGGAATCCCGCGGCACCACCGCGGCCCGCGCCCATACACCGTCGCGCACCGCCCCCAATCCTCCCCCGTGCACCAGCACCGGCCGGTTTTCGACCGTCCCCGCTCCTTCCGAGCCCAGCGTGCGCGGCAGCGGAGCCTGGGCAGCCACGCTCCCCTCGGCCATGTAGCGGTCGATCGGGTTGACGCCACCGAACGCCATATCGACCCGGACGTCGCCTTCGCCTGCATCGGGCAGCTCGACTGGCTCAACCCGCAAGGGCTGGCCGTGCAGCTGCAGGCGGGCAGCGCGGATAATGGAGGCCATGACTCAGAACAATGACCTAAACGGGACGGTGGCGCTGGTCACTGGCGCCTCGAGCGGGATCGGGGAGGCGACGGCGCTGGCGCTGGCCGAGCTGGGGTCCGCGGTGGCGCTGGTGGCTCGCCGCCGGGACCGTCTGGACGGGCTGGCCGAACGGATCAAAGAGCAGGGTGGCGCGGCGCTGGTGATCGAGGCCGACGTCAGCCACCTGAAGCAAGCCCACGACGCGGTGGAGCGCACCGTTTCCGAGTTGGGTCGTCTGGACACGGTGGTCAACAACGCCGGCGTGATGCTGCTCGGCCCAGTGGAGGGCGCGCCCATCGAGGAGTGGCAGAACATGGTCAATGTCAACGTCTCAGGCCTGCTCTACTGCGCGCACGCGGCGCTCCCCCACCTGCTCAGGGCGGCCGAGGACAGCCCGCGCGGCGTGGCGGACATGGTCAACATCAGCTCGGTGGCCGGACGGGTGGCCCGCCTGGGCTCCGGCGTCTACAACCTGACCAAGCACGGCGTGGGTGCGTTCAGCGAGTCGCTGCGCCAGGAGGTAACCCAGCGCCACGTGAGGGTGGCGCTGGTCGAGCCGGGAGCGGTCGGCACCGAGCTGGTCTCCCACAACCGGCCGGAGATTCAGGAGATGCTGGGCCAGCGGTTCGGGAACATTGAGCGCCTGGAGGCCTCGGAGATCGCCGACGCCATCTGTTACATCGTCACTCGCCCGCGCCACGTAGCGATCAACGAGCTCCTGATCCGCCCCACCGAGCAGCAGGGCTAGGGCGCAGCGGTTCCTACCCCGCCGCCGGCGCGGCGCCGTATTCCGCATCGCTCACGTGCTCGCCCCAGGTCACGGGGCTACCCGTGTCGTCCACCTCCTGCATGGCGATGTGGGTCATGAAGCGGTTGGGGGCCGCGCCGTGCCAGTGGTCCTCATCGGGCTCGAAGTAGACGCGGTCGCCGGGGCGGATCTCCTCTACCGGGCCACCGCGCCGCTGGCAGCGGCCGATGCCTTCGGTCACGAAGATCGTCTGCCCGTTGGGGTGGGTATGCCAGGCGGTTCGCGCTCCCGGGGTGAAATGGACGCTGCTGGCGCTCACGCGAGACGGCGGGGCGGCCACGGCCACCGGGTCGATGTAAACCGTGCCCGTGAACCAGTCGCTCGGGCCGGTCACGCTGTCCAGCGAGTTTCTGGTGATCTGCATGTCGCTCGGAACAGCCGGGGCGCGACCGGCGTCGCGCCCCGGCCGTCCGCTCAGACCCGCTGGATCAGGGTCCCGGTGCCCAGACCGCCACCGCAGCACATGGTCACGAACCCGATCTCCTGGTCGGAGCGCTCGAGCTCGTGCAGCAATGTGGTGATCAGCCGCGCGCCGGTGGAGCCCAGGGGATGGCCCAGGGCCATGGCGCCGCCGTTGACGTTGACCCGGTCCATGTCGGGGCTGTGCACGCGCCGCCAGGCCGCGACCACCGGGGCGAAGGCCTCGTTGATCTCGAACAGGTCGATGTCGTTGATCGACATCGAGTTGCGCTCCAGGATCTTCTTGGTCGCCGGGATAGGGCCCTCCAGCATCTTCACCGGGTCGCAGCCCACGGTGGTCTGATCGACGATCCGGGCCCGGGGCCGCAGGCCCAACTCGTTCGCCTTCTCGGGAGTCATTAGCAACACCGCGGCGCCGCCGTCGGAGATCTGCGACGAGTTGCCGGCGGTGATCACGCCATCCTCCTTGAACACCGTCTTGAGCTGGCTGAGCGCCTCCAGGCTGGTGTCGGGACGGATGCCCTGGTCGGTCACGTAAGTGTCGCCGTTGACCTGCATCGGGATCATCTCCCGCTCGAACCGGCCCTCCTCGGTGGCCCGGTGAGCCAGCTGGTGCGAGCGCAGCGCCAGCTCGTCGAGCTCGGGCCGCGGGACCTCGTACTCCTCGGCAATCATCTCGGCGCCCAGGCCCTGGCCGACGATGTTGTGCTGAGCCATCAGCTCGGGCGTGAACGCCGGGCCGAACTCCTGCTGGGTCTTCATCGTCGCCGCGAACGGCAGCTTGCCCATGTGCTCGACACCGCCGCCGATCACCACGTCGTGGACGCCCGAGGCGACCTGCGAAGCGGCCAGGTTGACCGCCTGCTGCGCCGACCCGCACTGCAGATCAATGGTGGTGGCCGAGGTCTCGATCGGGAACCCCTGCTGGAGCCAGGCGTTGCGGCCCACGTGGAGCCCCTGGGGACCGAACTGGGCCACGCAGCCCGCGATCACGTTCTCCACCAGAGCCGGGTCGATGCCTGCGCGCTCAATCACGGCGCGATACGCCGAACCCAGAAGCTCGTTGGGGTGGGTGTCCTTGTAGTAGCCCTTCTCGAGGTGCCCCCGGCCGATCGGGGTTCGGGCTGCCTCGACGATCACTACCTCGCGGCCATTTTCAGGCATCTGCACTCCTTGTTCAAAAGCATTGAATACCGGGCGCGCCGAGGCGCCGGCCCGTGTCGGAATCGTTTAAGTACTGTACCCCGGCGATCAGGACCACACGGGTCCTGGGTCGGCCAACCGGAGGAGCTACTTTGGAGGAACGAGTGGGAATTGCGGGGTCAGGGGCGATCGCGTGTGGGTTGGCTGCGGCTGCTGCCGCGGCCGGCGAGGTCGTGCTCTGGGCGCGTTCGCCAGAGTCGGCCCAGCGCGCGCGCGCCACCATCACGCGCAACTGCGAGAAGCTGCTGAAGGGCGAGGTGGACCCCGAGCGCGTCCGGATCGTGACCGACATCAACGAGCTCGACACCTCGACGTTCCTGGTCGAGGCGGTGGTCGAGCACCACGACATGAAGGCCGAGATCCTGGCCGAGCTGGGGGAGCTGGCCCGCCACGCCGGCCAGGAAGCGGTCCTGGCCACCACCACCTCGTCGCTGTCGGTGTCCGAACTGGCCCAGGCCAGCGGTCACCCGGACCGGTTCGTGGGTTTTCACCCGTTCAACCCGGTGCCGCGAATGAAGCTGGTCGAGCTAGCGTTTCCGGCCGAGGCCAGCGATGCCACCAGGCGCCGGGCCCACGACATGGCCGTAGCCATCGGCAAGACCCCGGTGAACGTGCCTGACTCGCCGGGCTTCGTGGTCAACCGGTTGCTGTTCCCGTACCTGTTCAGCGCCGTGGAGCTGATGTCGGAGACCGGCATGCCGCCGGAGGACATCGACCGCTGCATGTCGCTCGGAGCGGGGATGCCCATGGGCCCGATTGCCCTGCTCGACTACGTGGGCCTCGACGTCTCACAGGCCATCGGCGAGTCGATCGGCGCCACCGTTCCGGAGCCGCTGCTGGCGCTGGTCAAGGACGGCGCGCTGGGCCGCAAGACCGGCCGCGGGTTCTTCACCTACGACTGATCGGCCTTCTTCACCGATAGGTCACAACTCTTTAGGGCTCATTCATCTCCGAGCCCGATCCTTCCGCTGCGACGTACCTCATAGCAGCACCTCCTCCCCAGAAGCACAGAGCCGGCCCGTTCCCCGGGCCGGCTCTTTTTTGTGCGCGGTCCGTATGCCGGACCGGACTGCTGGTCCCCAGCCGCATGTCCGACAAAGGGCTGAAGCCGGTCCCTGAGGACCGGCTTCATCTCTCCTCTCAACCACCGGAAAGCCAATTTCGCCTTGGCTATTGCTCCGGCGTCACTGCCGTGACGGAAATGTAACAACTGGCGCAAAGTATCGCCACCCGGTCGGGACGTCGTCCCGGATCTGAGGCGCGGGGACCTACGCCGCCGGCGTGCTCGGCCGTACGCCGCGCTGACGGATACGCACCGCCTCGATCCGGTTCTGGCGCACTGACTCGACCCGGATCGAGTACCCGTTGGCGGCGATCGTGTCGCCACGCTTGGGCAGTCGCCCAAGCTGCGCGAACACGAACCCTCCCACCGAGTTGTACGCGTCGGTATCAACCGGGAGCTCGAGGCCGTAGTCGGGCAGGTCGGATACCGCGACGTGACCGCGCACGAACCAGTCGCCGTTGGCCAGGCGGCGGACGGCTCCGCCCGCCGGGTCGGTCTCGTCCGAGATCTCCCCCACCACCTCCTCGATGATGTCCTCGATCGTGACGATCCCGGCCGTCCGGCCGTACTCGTCGATCACGATCGCCAGCTCGGTGCGCTCCCGCTGAAGCTCGGCCAGCAGGTCGTCGAGCGGCTTGGTCTCCGGGACGATCGGGGCCTCACGGACCAGCTGGTCGAAGTGGGCATCGACGCCCCTGGCCATCAGCAGCTTGACCAGCTGGTTGACGTGCACGATGCCCTTGACCCGATCCTGGTTCTCGTCCTCGGTCACCACCAGGCGTGAGTGCCCGGTGGAGACGCAGAGCTTGAGCGCATCCTCCACGGTCTGGTCCAGGTCGATCGTGACCACTGCGGGAATCGGGGTCATCACGTTGCGGGCCTCCTGCTCGTGCAGGTGAAACACCCCCGTGAGCATGCTGGCCTCGCCGACGTCGATCTGGCCGCCGGAGGTGGACTGGGCGATCAGCCGCTTGAGCTCCTCCGGCGTGCCCCCTTCGGCCTCAGCGTCGGGGTCGGTGCCGATTAGCCGCAGGAGCGACCGCGAGGCGGAATTGAGCACCAGGATGAACGGGTTGAACAGCAGGCGGAAGAACCGCAGCGGCGGGGCGATCCGGATGGCCAGCCTCTCCGCGTGCTGGATCGTGTACAGCTTGGGGACGATCTCCCCCACAATGCTCTGGGCGGTGATGATCAGTGCGTAGGCGATGACCACCGAGATGGCCACCGCCGCGGCGTCCGACTTGCCTCCGCCCAGAGCGCCCTCCAGCAAATGGGCGATCCCCGGCTGACCCAGGGCCCCGATCCCGATCGACGCCATCGTGATGCCCACCTGGCAGGTGGCGATGTAGTCACCGATCTCCGCGACCTGGGTCAGAGCCAGATTGGCGCCGCGGACCCCCTCGTCGCGGATCGCCTCCAGCCGCGCCTGGCTCGACCGGACCAGCGCGTATTCGGCGATCACGAAGAACGCGTTAATGACCACCAGCAGGGCGGCCAGGATGGCGAACAGGACGTTCACCGCGGTGCCGGCGCTACGCCGGGGACCTCCGTGATGGCGCCGCTACTTCGGGGTGGGTCGTCGTTCATGCAGCGACGCGGCGAACGGTAGCAGCCGTTCAACCCAGCTCGTCAATCCTCCTGGCCATCTGGAAATCGGCGTCGGTGAGGCCGCCCGCCGAGTGGTTGGTCAGCGACAGCCGGACCTTGTTCCAGCCGTGGACGAGGATGTCCGGATGGTGATTTGCCTCCTCCGCAGCCTCGGCCACGCGGTTGACGAAGGCCATGGCCTCGGCGAAGTCCTCGAACCGCCGTTCCCTGACGATCTCGTCCTCTTCACGTGTCCACGGGCTGTCCTCTAGCCTCGACCCGATGTCGTCTTCGCTGAGAAGCTGTGCCATGCGGCTCGTCTCCTTGCCAGTGAGCGGTCGTCGGTCCTCACTTTCCCGTCCTGTGCCTCCGGGCAAACCTCTCTGATGCGAATCGTCAGCCTGGTCCCATCGGCTACCGAGATGCTATTCGCGCTCGAGCTGGGCGAGCAGGTGGTCGGTGTGACCCACGAGTGCGACTATCCACCGGCCGCCCGGGAGCTGTCCCAGGTGACCCGCAACGCGCTGCCGACCGGGCTCAGCTCAGCCGAGATCGACGCCGCGGTGAAACAGCACACGCTGGCCGGCGAGTCGATTTACGAGCTGGACGCGGATCTCCTGCACGAGCTGGAACCCGACCTGATCGTCACCCAGGCGCTGTGCCAGGTGTGCGCGGTGTCCTACGAGGACGTCCGGGCCATCGCTGAGGAGCTCCCCACCCGGCCTCAGGTGATCTCGCTCGATCCCACCACGGTCGGGGAGGTGCTGAGCGACGCCCGGACGCTGGCCCAAGCCACGGATCGCAAGGACGCCGCGGTAGACCTGATCCGCCAGGCCTCCGAGCGCATCGATCGGGTCCGCCTCAAGGTCCGCGGGGCGCGGCGGGTCCGCGTAGCCGCGCTGGAGTGGCTCGACCCCCCGTATGCCGCGGGGCACTGGACCCCGCAGCTGATCGAGTACGCCGGCGGCGAGGATGTGCTCGGTTTCCCGGCTGAGCCCTCGCGCGAGTGCAACTGGGAGGAGGTGCAGGCCGCCACACCGGATCTGGTGTTGGTCATGCCCTGCGGCTACGACGCCCAGCTGGCCTATCGAGAGGCGGAGATGCACCGTGAGCAGCTGGCCAGCTTGGGCGCCGGCGAGGTGGTGGCGGTCGATGCCGCGGCCTACTTCTCCCGGCCGGGCCCGAGAATCGTCGACGGGCTCGAGCTGCTGGCCCATGTGCTGCATCCCGAGGTGATCGACCAGTCCCTCGGCGAGGCGCTGACCGTCGAGCTCTAGGCATGGCCGTGGGGCCGCGGACCGTCCTCTACCTGCATTCCTCGAGCGGACGCTACGGAGCCGATCGTCAGCTGCACCTGCTCGCCTCCGGGCTCGACCCCACTCGCTTCACGCCTCTGGTCGTCCTGCCAGCCCGCGGGCCCCTGTGCGACGACCTCCAGGCCAGCGGCGTCGAAGTGTTAGTGCGCGACCTCAGCGTCCTGCGGCGCGAGCATCTGTCTCCCGGCGGGTTGACCCAGTTGGCCGGGCGCACGGCGTCCGACGCGGCCTGGCTGGCCCGCCTCATAGCGCGTCGCCAGGCGGCGCTGGTTCATTCCAACACCTCGGTGGTGCTGGGCGGAGCTCCCGCGGCCGTGCTGACCGGCCGTCCGCACATCTGGCACGTGCGCGAGATCTACAGCCGGTTCTCCCGCTGGTGGCCCGCTTACCGCCGGCTGTTGCTCACCGCCAACGCCCTGCCGTGCGTCTCCGGGGCCACGGCGGCCCAGTTCGGGCGCGTGGCCCAGCGGGTGCGCGTGATCCCGGACGGGCTGGCGCTCCAGCCCCAGCGCGCGCCTCGCGCCGATGCCCGCGCGGCACTGGGACTCGATTCCGCGGCCCCGGCGATAGCGGTGTTGGGCCGAGTGTCTGAGTGGAAGGGACAGGACGTGCTGGTGCGGGCGCTGGCTGAGCCGCAGTTGAGCGAGCGCGGCGCGATCGGCCTGATCGCCGGTGACGCGTGGCCCGGGGCCGAGGACCGGACCGGGCGGGTGCTGGAGCTGGCAGAGGCACTGGGCGTGTCGGACCGGCTGCACATGATCGGGTTCCGTGATGACCTGGCCAACGTGCTCGGCGCGGCAGACCTGGTCGCCGTCCCCTCGACCGCCCCCGATCCGCTGCCCGGATCGGCGATCGAGGCCGCGGCGGCCGGCTGCGCCGTGGTCGCGGCCGCCCACGGTGGGCTGCCCGAGATCATCCGCGACGGTCAGACGGGATGCCTGGTGGCGCCGGGCGATGCCAGCGCCTTGGCCCGGACCGCGGCCGAGCTGATCGACGACCCGGCCCGGCGGGAGCGCCTAGGCGCCGCGGCGGCTGAGGACGTTCGCCGGCGATTCTCGGCCGAGCGGCTGCACGTCGCAGTCCAGGGCCTGTATGACCACGTGCTGGCCCGGGGGCGGTCCTAGGTCTAGAGGCTTGATGTGGGTTGGCCCGCTGGGGAGGATGCGGGTGTTGACATAAGAAGAGGGCCTCCAGCCCTGTCAACTCGTGATTGGAGCACGAGATGGACGCTTCGCTGGAGACCCTCGTTGTCGCAGGCTATGTGTTC
>DATKRM010000089.1:0-8588 GCA_035532195.1 Solirubrobacteraceae bacterium | reverse complement strand
TGGCCCAGGGACATCGCCTGGCCCTGGAGTACGGGCACAGCGGGCGGCGCTACATCCTGGGCTCGCAGGACCTCCAGCTGCGAGACGCCTTCGCCGTGGTGGGCGAGTCCGTGGGGCTCAGGCCGCCGCGGGTGGCGGTGCCCTGGCCGGTGGCCTACGGCGTCGCGCTGGGAGCTGAGCTGACCCGGTTGGTGCTGGGTCGTGAGCCACGCCTGCTGGTCCTCGACGAGGTCCGGCTGGCCCGTCTGCCCCTGTTCTTCTCCTCGGACCGAGCCCGCAGCGAGCTCGGTTACAAGCCGCGTCCGGGCGCTGAGGCGCTGGCCGCCGCGGCTCGCTGGTTCGCCGGGTCGAGGCCCAGGCGGGATTTCGTCCGCGCGACGGCCACCACCACCTCGGCCGGATCGGGATAGCCGCCGCCCAGTGGCTGGGGCCGGGGGCGTTGCAGCGTCCGCTCCAGCGCGCCGGGCAGTTCTTCCAGCCGCTGCGCCCATTCGGCCAGGCCCCGGTCGGCCATGGCCTCGGCGTGCGCCCGGACGTGGGCCACTCCGCGCCCGAAGTTGATCATCGGGCAGCCCACCACCCGAGCCTCCAGCGCGGTCGTGCCGCCCGTGGTATGGATCAGCGCGTCGGTGGCCGTCAGCAGCTGGGGCATCTGCTCGGTGAAGCCGAGGACCCGCAGCCGGTCGGTGCTTGGGTGGGTGTTCTGAAGAGCGGCCCTCAGGCCCTGGTTGCGGCCGGCCAGCGCCATGATCGTGGCCTGGGGCCGCCCGAGCAGGACCGTTTCGACGAGCCGCCCGACATCGCCCATGCCCCACCCGCCGCCGGAGATCGTGACGATCTCGCCGTCCAGGGGCAGATTCAGGGCGGTCCGAGCCTGCTCGCGGGGCGGCGCCTGGTGGAAGCGCTCGTCCACCATCGCCCGAACCGCCACGGCCCGGCCGGGGCCCGCGATGCGATCAGCCTCCGCCTGGGCCTCCGGCCAGGAGAGCAGGTGCATGTCCACTCCGGGATGGACCCAGTAGTAGAGCCCGGCGGGGTCTGAGATCGAGGAGCACACAGGGACCGCGAGCTTCTTGCGCGCTCGCAGCTCTCCCAGCGCCGCACTGAGCACCGGGAATTCGGTTACCACGACGTCGGCCCGGTAGTCGGAGATTGTGGCTTGCAGCCCGCCGGCGCTCAGGATGCCGAGGATCCGCTGGGCGAGGTGCCGCGGCCACGACCGAAGGAAAAACAGTTGATAGGACCTTTCGTAGGTCCAGCGCGCCTGCTCCAGGTGGGTATGAAAGCCGCGGGTCAGGAAGCGGCCGAGCCGGGGCCCCAGCACGTCGAGGTCGGTGCGGAGCTCGACCTCCTCGACCTCGGGCCGACCCTGGAGCCGGCCGACCAGCGAGCGGGCCGCAGTGACGTGACCCTCGCCGATCTCGGCGCTTAGCACGAGCACCCGCACCTGGGCATCGTGTCAGGTCGGCCGCTGGCGCTAGGCTCAGCGCGGCCATGCACCGGCGCTTGCTTCTGCTGATGGCGCTGGCCATCATCGCCACCGCCGGAGTGGTCGCGCTGATCGGGCAGGCGGCCCATTTCGGGAGTCTGGCGTCCCGGCTGCGCCGGGCCGAGTTGGGGTGGCTGGCCGTGTGCGCGGCCGGGCAGGTGATCTCGTACGCCGGCTACGTCCTGTGCTACCAGGCGATCGCGCGGCTGTCGGGCGGCCCGCGCATTCCCATGCCCGTGGTGCTGCGGGTGATCTTCCTGGCGTTTGGCGCGTTCAGCGTGGCCACCACATTGGGGGGCCTGTCGGTCGACTTCTGGGTGCTGCGCCAGGCCGGCGAGTCGGCCGAGCACGCCAGCGCCCGGGTGATCGCGCTGGAGACGTTGCGCTGGGCGCTGCTGGCGCTGGCCACGTGCGTCGCCTCGGTGCTGGTGCTGGCCGGACTGGCCCACCGGCCCCCGTGGGAGGTGGCTGCCGGCTGGCTCGTGGTTACCCCGGCCTGCTTCCTCGCCGCCCGGTGGATCAGCGCCCCCGAACGTCGGGAGCGGTTCATGCGCGGAGCGGGGCTCCTGCGACGTGGCCTGGCCGTGGCGGTTCGAGCCCTGGTGTACCTGCGAGAGCTGACTGGCGCGCCGGCCGGCTTGCGGGCCCGCGCCGTGGTGGGCGCCGCCGGGTTCTGGGCCGGGGAGATCCTGTGCGCCTGGGCAGCGCTGCAGGCGTTCGACGCCCACGTGGCGTTCGTGCCGCTGCTGGTCGGCTACTCCACGGGACTGCTGTCGGAGATGATCCCGCTCCCGGCCGGCGGCGCGGGGGGCGTCGACGCGGCGCTGACCGGGGGCTTCACGCTGGCCGGCGTGCCACTCTCCAGCGCGCTGCTGGCCGCCGTGACCTTCCGCGTGTTCACGTTCTGGCTCCCCGCGGTGCTGGCGCTCCGCTCGGTGTTCCAGGTCGGCAGCCTGCGCCGGCGGCTGCAGGAGATCGCGGCCGAGCGGGCGGGGGCGTAGGCGCGCCGGCGTCCACGGCGCCGGCGTCCACGGCCGGGGCGCGGCCGGGGCGCGGCCGGGGGCGCGGCCCCCCGGCCCCGGTCGCGGGTGGCGGTTATACGACACACCCCGACACTGGGCGATGGGGTGAGCCAACTGGTGCTCGGAATCCGAGCATGCGGTGACCCGCCCCCCTCGCGGGGGTGGGTCGTGTGTCGCATGGTGCCCGGCGCCCGACGAACGCCGCCATCCCACCCCTCACCCGAATTTCATCCCCAAAACCAGGGGCACAGAGCGTTATCTGGTTTAGCTTTGGCCCTGGATAACGTGCCCGGCAGGGCGGGAAAGGAGCAGGGAGTGTCCAGACTGGTTCGTCGTGGCAGGCCAATCGTGGCCCTGACCGCAGCCGCGGTAGCGGCAGCCGTCTTCGTCGTAGTCATCCCGAGCGCGTCGGCAGCGTTGCCCGCGTCCCTGCCCCTGGTCGATCCGACCGTGGCCCCCGACCGCGCGGTCGAGCCGATTGTGATGACTGGCGCCGACTTCCCGGGCCTCGCGGTGCCCCAGAACCAGACCGCCAAGGCTCCCTTCACCGACCTCGTGTCGTGCGCCCCCGGCGGCAACACAGACAACTGCAACCACAACGAGTATTCGCCGCCCGAGGTGGACACCAGTGGAGTGCAGAACCAGCTCCCGGTGAAGGGCGTCTATCCCAATCAGCTGCTGGGCTACCGCTGGGTGGCCAGCCGCCGCCCCCACTTCGTCCAGATCCCGTTCCAGGTGGACAAGGTGTTCACGCGTTACCTGGAGAACGACGCGTCCGGGTTTGCCATCTACTCGGGCTCGGACCAGCACACCACCTACCAGTGGGACAACGAGGGCTTCAGGGCCTACCCGGACCCCAACGATCCATGTCACGCCCTGTACAAGCCGCCGGCCCAGGCGCCGATCCCATACTTCGACACCCAGGACGAGGTGTCGTTCATGTACTCCGACAGTGGCCCCAAGGCACCGCAGCAAGCCCGCCTGCCCAAGGGCGTCACGGCCATGCGAGCGGTGCAGATCAGCGATCCGCTCAACCTGGCCGCGGGCCAGCGCTACGTGTACGTGATGGTCGCCGGGCCCCACGGCCCCAAGCCCGCCTACAACGCCTCGAACGGTTACGTCCGTTACGCGCGCGACGCAGCGGGCTCGGCCCAGCCGGCCGACGAGTTCGTGTTCTCGCAGTCGGACTACTCCAGCTACGGCAACGCCCCCAAGGGCGACATCTGCGGCGCCCCGTCGTCCGGGCACCCGTACGGTACGCCGATCCTGGACGCCAACGGCAACCCGGTGATCGCCCGCCACCGCCCGCTCGACACCGCGACGGTCAGTACGCAGCGCTTCAACTACCGCTACGACGGCCGCTGGCTGATGACCGGTATCGGAATCTCCCCGAATGACGCCGGCCTGACCAGCGCCAACTTCGGGCCCAACCTGGTCGACCGCTGGAAGGCGAGGGCGTTCGCCCAGGATCCGTCCTCCAAGACCCCGTGCTGCGGCTTTGAGGAAGAAGACACCCACTGGGGCGGCTCCAGCACGCTGATGGGCGAGCGCGTGGGTCCGGTGCGGGCCATCCGGGCCACCTGGGGCGCCGACTCGGGCACCAACGTGGTGCGCATGGAGACCTTCTACGCCGATCAGATGCGGATGAAGTCCTGGCTGCGCGTGCACGTGATCCCGCCGCTGGACGGCATCTACGCGCAGTGGGATTTCCGGGCTGGGCGGATGACCCGCTACTACAACCCCAACGTCCCCGGTGGGGTGGCGGTAGACGGCCGCAACGACACGGTGTTTGGCAACCTCGACGACCCGTGCAACAAGAACTACAACGGACAGAACGAGGGCACCGGCATCCAAGGCACGGGCACCCCGCTCGACGGGACCGATCCCAACCAGACCTACCGCCAGCTCTATCAAGGGACCGGGATCTGCAGCTCGGCCTGGCCCTACCACCAGTCGATCAACGTGGCCGATCCCACCTTCGAGGGCCTGAATGCGTCGCTGCAGTGGAACGAGACCGCCGGCCCGTGGGGCACAATCATCGACCGCACCCAGCTTGACAACGTCAAGGACGTGACTCCCGGCGGGCTGGCGCAGTCGATGTTGGCGCTCCCCTACTACCGTGATGACTCCTGCTTCGACGACGGGACGGGCTCCGATCCGGGGCCGCGAGTCAATCCCGGCTCGAGCAACGAGCCGCGCACCTACCTGGATCCGACGACCAACGGCATGCAGCCGCGCAAGTGCTGGACGCCGGCCGACGGGATTCCGGCGCCCGGCGACCAGCGCTTCTACCAGGGCGACATCGGCACCCATGGCCTGCACCTGATGTTCCAGCTCGAGTCCGACAACGCCCGCCAGCAGGTCCCGATCGACGAGATCGTCTCCGAGCAGCGGATGGTCATGCTGCCCGGTCAGCAGATGAACGTGGGCGAGCAGTACGGGCGGGAATTCGAGAAGCCGCTGGTGGTGAGGGTCCACAGGGGCGGCGCGAACGCCGGCTCGGTCAGCCCCTGAGCCCGCGCAGCGGCGCCGGGCTGATCTACCGCCGCTAGTCTCGGGCCGTCATGCGGGGCATCCTGGCACTGGGGCTGGTTTGCGCGGTCGCGCTGGGCGCCCTCGCCGCCCCGGCAGGCGCCGCCACACCCGACCGGCTGACCGCGGTCAACGTGGTGCCGCCCGGCGAGTCCGGGAACACCACCACCGCCGCCTTCACCGCCGCCACGTCCGGCGCCGCACCCACCTACGGGCCGAACACACAGGACCAGGAGCCGCTGTATGCCAATTGGCAATACAAGCCCATGCAGTTCTCGGGGCAGGACCAGGGTACGCCCCCTCCAGGCGACCAGAACGTGACGATCACCCGCGATGCCACGTGGGCTGTACCCACGATCACCGCCGGCAGTGACTCCGACCTGTTCTATGGCATCGGTTACGCCATGGCCCAGGACCGCCTGTTCCAGATGGAGGCCTTCCGCCACGTGGGCCACGGCACGCTGGCGTCGTTGATCGGTGCCTCGGGGATCCCCATGGACGAACAGGTGCGCCAGGTGACAGAGGGTCCGGCCGGCCTCCAGGCCGAGTGGGGCGCCCTGCCGGCGGCCGACCAGGCTCGGCTACAGCGGTTCGTCGACGGACTCAACGCCTACATTGCCCAGGTTCAGAACAACCCGCTGACCCAGCCGGCCGAGTTCGCGCTGCTGGGCGATGTCCCTATCCAGCCCTGGACGGTGGCCGACGTGCTGGGCTTCGGGGAGTACGCCGGGCGCTTCTTCGGCGAGTTCGACGGGGGTGAGCTGGTCAACGCGGTGCTGTTCGAGCAGCTCGTGCGGCGCTACGGAGAACGCCGGGCACAGGTCATCTTCAACGACCTGCTGCCGGTCAACGATCCGCACGCGCCCACCTCGATCGACCCCCGCGACGGGCGCTTTCCCCTTCAGCTGGGGCGGCGCGTGAAAAGCCGGTTCAAGGCCTCGCCCTACGCCAACCAGGCCCCGTCGGCCCTGCCGCCGCTGGCCCAGCTTCAACCCGTGGCCGCGCACGTGGCGCAGTCCGCGTCTGCGCTGCGCCGCCTCCAGCGGCTGCTGGCCATCCCCCGCTTCGGCTCCAACGCCGTGCTGGTGTCCGGGCGCCTGACCCGTGACCACAAGGCGATGCTGTATGGGGGACCGCAGACTGGGTGGGCAGTCCCCGGCTTCTTCTGGGAGGTGGAGCTCCATAGCCCGGGCCGGGACGAGCGTGGAGTGATGGTGCCGGCGATCCCGCTGATGGTCATCGGCCGCAACCAGGACGCCGCCTGGACGGTGACCTCGGCGCTGGACGCCAACGCCGACACGTACACGGTCCAGCTCAGCCCCGACAACTCCACCTACATGTACCGCGGGCGCCGGCTGAGGGTGCAGTCGCAGACCGAGACGATCCCCTGCAGCAACCCGCCGAGCAACGCCGCCTCGCTGGCCTCCGGCCAGGCGCCGCAGCTCTGCCCTTCAACTCCGGCCAGCATCACCGTGTACCGCACGGCTCTGGGCCCGGCCATCGCCGGACCGGACTCGGGCCACCACCTGTATGTCCGCCACTCGGTGGTCGACGGGCGCCTGGTCAAGTCGCTCAGCGCCTGGGATGCGGCGGGCCGCCAGCACACCTCGCAGGCGTTTGGCCAGTCGCTGCAGAACATGTCGCTGGGGTTCAACTTCTTCTACGCCGACGACCACGGCACCATCGCCTACTGGCATACCGGCGCCTATCCGCGGCGCCCAGCCAACGCCGACCCCCGGCTGCCGCTGCCCGGCGATGGACGCTACGACTGGCAGGGATTCCAGCCCTGGCCGGCCCATCCGCACGTGATCAACCCGCGTTCCGGCTACGTAGTCAACTGGAACAACAAGCCGGCGGTGGGCTGGGGGTCGAAGAACCTGCTCACCGGCAGCGAGGGGGGCGAGTGGGGTGACTACTGGGAGGTGGCGCCGCTGGCCCAGGACGTCCCGCGCCGGGCCCCGCTGACCCTTCAGACCCTGGGGCAGGTGCCCCGGGACGTGGCCTACGTGGACGACGCCGCCCGCGTGTTCCTGCCCGCACTGCGGGCCGCCCTACGCACCGCCACCGGCCCTCAGCTGGCGAAGATCCGCGCGTACCTAGGTGCTTGGGACGGCAACCGCGACCACGTCAACCTCCAGGCCAACCCGCCGACCTACTCCACCCCGGCGATCGCGTTCTTCGACCGGTTCATGGAGCACCTGCTGCGCGACGGGCTGGAGCCCGTCCTGGGCTCGGTGTGGTACCGGTTCGGCGGGCTCGACACGCCGACCGGCCACCTCACCTCGGTGGACAACCTGACCGCGCCGACCTACAAGTTCGAGTTCCCCGGCTATCAGGTCCTGGCCGCGGCCCTCCATGGCCATGACCGCTACCAGGGCTGGATGCGCAACCGGATGGCGCTATTCCGGAGGGCAGCCAGCGACGCCGCCGCGGAGCTGACGGCGACCCAGGGATCGGATCCCGCCGGCTGGAATGAGCCGGCCGAGCAGACCACATTCTCGGCCCAGGGGGCGATCAGCGTGCCGCCGATCACGCCGCTGATGAACCGCGGGTCCTACGGCCAGGTCGTCGAGGCCTCAGGCTAGCCCGCGGCCAGCGCCGCGATCGAGCCCATCACCATCGAGGCCCCGCGGGTGTCGCCGAGCAGCCCGGGCTCCATGCGGTTCATGACGTAGGTGACGGTGATGCGGGCATCGAGATCGTTGAACACCAGCGAGCCGCCGTAGCCTCCCCAGCTGAACGAGTGCGGGCCCATGGGCATGGTCTCGCTGGCCAGCCCGTACCCCATCCCGAAGCGCAGCGGCACCCCGAGCACCAGATCGGGTCCGTTCGATTGCTCCTCGAAGATCCGGGATACCGTCGCCTCGGAGAGCAATCGGATGCCGCGGGCCTCGCCGCCGTTGGAGACCACCGACTGGATGGCGGCCACCGAGCGGGCGTTCCCGTGGCCGTTGGCCGCCGGGATCTCGGCCCGGCGCCACCACTCCTGCATGGCGGTCGGGGCTCCTACCACCGGATTGCTGAACGTGCGGATTCCGAGCTCCGGAATGCCGGCCTCACGCAGATTCCCCGGCTCGGGCGCGTGCAGTGGCGACACCCGCTGGTCGTCATCGGCGGCCAGCCCGATGTGGAAGTCTGCTCCCAGCGGCTCGGCGACGGTCTCAGCGAAGAACCGGCCCAGCGACACGCCGGTGATGCGGCGCACGACCTCGCCGATCAGGTAGCCCTGGGTCAGGGCGTGATATCCGGAAGCCGTCCCCGACTCCCACCATGGCGCCTGGGCGGCCAGCAGCCCGGTGCACCGCTCCCAGTCGGCCAGGTCAGGCGGGTCGAGCTGCTCTTGCCAACCGGCCAGGCCGGCGGTGTGGCTCAGCAGATGGCGCACCTCGACCGCCTCCTTGCCCGCCTGGCTGAACTCGGGCCAGTACGTGTGCACCGGCGCGTCCAGATCGAGCTCTCCGCGGTCGGCCAGGATCAACGCGCACAGCGCGGCCATCGTCTTGGTGGACGACCACACGTTGACGATCGTGTCCTCCTCCCACGCG
>DATKRM010000088.1:0-4659 GCA_035532195.1 Solirubrobacteraceae bacterium | reverse complement strand
CCAGCCGCACACCGCGCTGGATCAACTCTTCGGGGTACTTCCGTGGTCGTGGCATACGCGGAGCTTCTCCTGACCCGAGGACAGATCGTCCTCGATTCGAAGCCTCCGCGAAACCCGGCCTGGCTCAGGGTGTGACCTATGTCCCGACTCATGAGGGACACATCACCTGGGACATATGTCGTGAACCCAGACACCCCGGCGGGCTTGGGGAGTGGAGGCCTCTCAGACTTGTGGGTCCACGTCTGGGTCCACAGACTGGGAGAACAACCGGTCCATGCGCCTACCGTCACTTGCGCAGTGCCGGGTATCCAGCGTCTCAGCTGGCTGCGGTTGGTTCCGAAAGTAACGGTGGAGAACAACTTGCCTGACCATGCACCTGCCTGGCTGCTCCGCGCCACCACGGAGTGTGAAGCGGAGAATCCGAATCAGTGACCACCGGGAACCATCATGGGACCCGCTGGCGGGGGATCCCTGGGACTCCTAAAGATCCTCAGAAAGGCGACCGGCAGGTGAGTGAATGGTGTAGCTCTTCACCTCTCCTCCCGGCTCGCTGTGCGCCACCTCCGGGCACCGGACCACTCGACCTCGCCGCTGAGTTCACGAGCACCGCCCAGCGCCCGTGATCGCGGCCGAGCGGATGTTCCGCCTGATCCGGGGCGGAGCAAGGGGTCGTTCTGCGGGAAGGCCCTCAGCGCCGGCAGTGCCACCGGCACGTTCAGCTGCGGCTAGCGCTGCGGCGGGGCGAAATCTGGGTCGCTGGTCTCAAGCCGGACCAGCAACGGGATCGCGTGGGCGATGGCGTGGGCCACGATGTCCGAGCCGCCGGTGTCGTAGTGGATCCCGTCTGACGCCCGCACGTGAACCACCTGTCCGCCCACCCCGGGTAGGTAGTCGGAGTACTGGCCGTTCTTGTTGGAGAAGCGGCTGTACAGATCGACGAACGTCACGTATCCGGGGCGCATCCGCGCCTCCTGGTAATCCACCTGGTTGATCACGCGGTAGTGGGCGGCCAGGCTGGCGTCGCGGGTGATCGGCAGGCCCACCCAGACCACCCGTGCCCCCACGCTGGTGAAGTCATTCATCACCCCACCCACCCGGCGCCCGTACTCAGTCCGCCAGGCCTGACTGCCGAAGCTCTGCCCGCCGCTTGAGCCCTCGAGGTCGAGGCCATCGTTTCCTCCCAGCGTGATCACGACCACGTCAGGGCGCAGCTGCTTGGCCTGCTGGGGCAGGTAGTCAAACCAGTTGAAGATCTCGGGCTGGGCCAGCCCGGTGGCCGCGTGCTCGTCGACGCTCACCACATTGATGACCCTGCTCTGGTGAGCCAGGTCCAGAAAGCTGCTGGCTGGATCGGTGATCAGCGAGTCGCCGGTGATGTAAACCCGAGCCGGCTTGGCCGGCCCGAACAGCGGCATCGGTGGCGGCTGGCCCGCGGCAGACGCGGCCCCGGCGGACCCCGCAGCGCCGGCCCTCCCCGCCTGGGCGAAGTGGACCTGGCCATTGACGTTGTCATCACCCGAGCGCCCCAGCGCCCCCTTGAGCGCGGACCGCGGCGCGTCCAGGTCGAAGGCCGAGCTCACGTCGACCAGCCGTGCGGTCAGCCACAGGGCCACGTCGCGAGCCGCACCCGGCTTCTGCTCGGCCGCCGTCTTGTGCATGCCCCGAGCGTTGAGGAACGCCGCGAACACCAGCGCGATCACCAGGACGATGAACCCCTTTCCGGCCGGGGCCAGCCGTCGCCCGTCCTGCCACGACTCCCGAGGTGCCCGGACGTGGGGTAGCCGCCGTCGGGCTTGGCCTGCGGGCCGACGCGGCTTGGGAGGCGGGATCTCGACGGTGGCCATGGCTCAGAACCGGAAGTAGATGAACGGGGCGATCCCCCGCGGGCCGATCGTGTTGATGATCATCAGCACAAAGCCCAGCGCCAGCCCTTGGGCCACCACCGGCGCCGTGGACAGTCGCACCATGACCACCCGCCAGGCGCGGGGGTTGATCAGCTGACCAGCCAGGCCGACCACGATCGCGGCCACCAGCGGCAGCGTGATCGCCGGCGAGGCCAACCCCCAGCCGGTGAACAGCCGCCCCAGCACGCTGAATGCCCCGCCCAGGCTGGTAGCCCGGAAGAACACCCAGGCAAAGCAGACCAGGTGGAAGGTGGCCAGCCGAGCCAGCCACAGTCTCCGACCGGTCAGCTCGGGCTCGGGCTCGCCTCGGGCCTGCCGGCGCTCCCTGCGCCAGCGACCCGCCGCAAGTCCCACGCCGTGAATCCCGCCCCAGATCACGAATGTCCAGGCCGCGCCGTGCCACAGCCCGCCGATCAGCATGGTGGCCATCAGGTTGCGGTAGGTGGCCGGACGGCCGTGGCGGTTGCCGCCCAGCGGTATGTACACGTAATCGCGCAACCAGCGCGACAGGGTCATGTGCCACCGCCGCCAGAAGTCCTGCAATGACGTGGCGCTGTACGGGTTGTCGAAGTTCTGCGGGAACTCGAAGCCGAGCAGCAGCGCCACCCCGATGGCGATGAACGTGTAGCCGGCGAAGTCGGAGAAGATCTGGACCGAGTAGGCATAGATCGACGCCAGCGCCTCGAGAGCGGAGTGCGAGCTGGGCGAGCCGAACACCTTGTCCACGATCGGCGAGCAGGCCGTGGCGATGACCACCTTGAGGAACAGCCC
This sequence comes from Solirubrobacteraceae bacterium, assembly GCA_035532195.1. Classification (GTDB taxonomy): domain Bacteria; phylum Actinomycetota; class Thermoleophilia; order Solirubrobacterales; family Solirubrobacteraceae; genus Palsa-465. The sequence continues at coordinate 1,984 of DATKRM010000088.1, read as the reverse complement.
CAGGACGATCAGCGAGAAGGCCCGGCTCGTGTCCACTCGCCGCGGATCGCGCGGGGTCTCCATCTGGGGCAGCAGCTCCTTGGGCCGGACGATCGGGCCGGCCACGAGGTGGGGGAAGAACGACAGGAACACCGCGAAGCGAGAGAAGCTGACCGGCGCGAACTCCCCGCGGTAGATGTCGATCCCGTAGCTCAGGGCCATGAACGTGTAGAACGACAGGCCGACCGGAAGCACCGTGGTCAGCAGGGGCATCGACCCGTGGATCCCGATCGAGGCCAGGGTGTTCTGGGCCGAGCTGGCGAAGAAGTCCCAGTACTTGAAGTACAGGAGCACCCCGACGTTCGCCACCACCGCGGCGATCAAGAACGCCTTGCGCCGCGCCGGGGTGCGGCTGCGGTAGATGGCGTGGCCGAGGACCTGGTTGATCAGCGTCGAGCCGGCCAGCAGGAACACGTAGCTCGGGTTCCACCACGCGTAGAACACGTAGTTGGCGACGATCATCGCCCGCCGCCACCGCGATGTCTTGGGCATCGTGAGCCAAGACAGCGGCACCACGATCAGCATGAACACCGCGAACGTGAACGTCGGGAAGAGCATGATCTATCGCCAGCGTCCCCGCATTGAGCGCCCGGATAGTAGTCGGCGCATCACCCGGACCCCTGCGCGTGTTGATAAGCGGAGAGGGAGGGATTCGAACCCTCGATGGAGCGTGAACCCCATGCTCGCTTAGCTGTCCGAGGCCGCTGCTCTCTGCTGCCGCCTGCCGCCGATTTTGGCGTTTGGTCCAGGCCTCTCTTCAGCCCCATTTCTGCTGCCTGAGGCTTGCAGGAGGCTTGCAATTACCGGCTGGCGGCCAGATTCATCGGCGTGCTGGCTAACTGAGCCCGGATAGGCTCCGCCCGGTTGGATCATTCCGTACACCATGTGGTCCACCACGCTGCCCATGCCTCGAACTCGTTGAGTATTGGAGCGGTGATCGGCTACGTCGTCGGCGCCGCTGGCGTCTGCTTCGGTGCTCTCCAGGAGTGGCGAGCGCGCCGTGAGCGCAGGCGCAATCGGCCGGTCCCGGTGCGCGAGTCGCCCCTCGAGAACACCTCAAAAGCCCGCAGCAATAGGCAGAGCGCCTGCATCTCGCGATTTGTAATCAAGAGGTTGGGGGTTCGAGTCCCTCCTCCGGCCCCGACGGGACACCCCGGCGGGACACCCCGGCGGGACACCCCGGCGGGCTTGGGGGTTTGCAAAGCGTGTCCCGAATTTGTCCCGGTACGGCGTCTTTCAGCGGGGGCCGCGAGCGATGCCTAAACGTGGAGGTCGCCGACGACCACCGGAGCAGAGGCCAACTGGGCGTCCTGCTTGCCGCGCCGAGCAGGGAAGCCGTCCCGCCAGGGGTCCAGTTCAGCGTTCGCTCGGCCTGTTGCCCAACAGGAAAGTTGAGCTGTCCGCCGGGTGGTGGATGGCCCATTCCTTGATATTGGTGTTGCCGGCGATTAGCTCGTCGTCGGTGAGGAGTAGCGGGATCCATGATTTCCCCGTGGCCCTGCGTGCGAGGCGCCGTCCTTCGGAGCGGTTGAGTGCGGCGGGGAGCAGTCCCCACCCGTAGCTCCGGATGACCTCGGGGTCGTAGCCGGCGGCCTGTAGCGCATCGAGTGCGTTGCGGCACGGGTGCCCGGGCCCGAATGTTTGGAAGGTTCCCCAGCAGACGTAGAGTTTCATGCTCGCGCTCCGGCGAGCAGTCGCTGAAGCCACACGGGCACTGTGGCTAGATAGAAGAACTCAGCACGGAATTGACGGATGAGTCGCATCGTGGTGAGTGGGCTCGGGGCCCCGAGCTTGTTGACCTTGCCCTGGGCGCCGAGGTGGAAGAGCTGCTCGAACAGCTCTTCGGTGCGCATCGCTGGGCGCAGCGTCGCGCGGACCTGAACATCATCGGGCGATGCGTTGCGGAACCGATGCGCGACACCGGCAGAGATGCACACATGCTCGC
>DATKRM010000087.1:0-5754 GCA_035532195.1 Solirubrobacteraceae bacterium | reverse complement strand
CGGCCGGGTCAGGCAGCGCCGGGCAGGGGCAGGCAGAGCCGGGTTCCCAGGCGGCACCCGACCGTCCCCAGAGCCCGCGGATCCCTGAGCTTCCGGAGATCTGGCAGCAGGACGACTTGTCCTGGGAGCCAGTGATTCTGGGGCCCGAGGGGGTGCTGGGTCCGCAGCGATCGCAGCCGTCGAGGGAACCGAGCCAGCAGCCCAAGTCCCAGAGCACCAGACCGGCGACCCCGTCCGGCCAGAGCCCGGGGGATGACCGCGATCCCACGCCGCCTCCGCAGCCCCCGCCCGAGGGCACGCTGTGATCGGGGAGCGGGTGTTCTACCGCTTTGGGCCGCTCGAGCGCCGTGGCATCTTCGGCGCCATCAGGCCCGGCCAGGCGATCGTGATCCTGGCCGGCGGGCTGGCCGCGATCGGGGTGCTCGACCAGGCTCCCAGCGCCCTCGGAGCGGTGATCGCCACTGGGCTGTTCGGCTTGGCCGTGCTCGTGGCGGTGGCCCCGGTCGCTCGCCGCACCGCGCAGGAATGGGGCCCGATCGCGGCCAGCTTCCTCGGCCGCCGCAGCCTGGGGCGAACCTGGTTTCGATCGCCGGGGCCGGCGAGCGGGTCGAGGCAGGCCAAGCCGCCCCCAGCCCTACGCGAGGTGACGATCGCGCAGGCGCCCTATCGTGACCGCTCGATCGGCGTGATCTCCGAGCGCCGGGGCAAGCGCCTCACCGCGGTCCTGGCCTGCCGCGTGGTGTCGTTCACGCTGCTCGATCCCGAGGCCCAGGAGCGCCGGCTCGCCCGGTGGGGGTTGGTGTTATCGGGCGCGGCCGCCACGGCGGTCCGGAGGATCCAGTGGATCGAGCGCACGGTTCCCGCCCAGGGAGACGAGCTGGCTCGCTGGGTCGCCGCCGAGCGCGACCCTCACATCCCCCTCCGGGGCACTCCGCTGATCGACTCCTACCTGGAGCTGATCGACACCACGGCCCGGGTCACTCAGGAGCACGAGATCCTGGTCGCGGTCCAGGTTGATGCCGCCCGCGTGCGCGACCGAGGCTCGGACGGCGTGACCCGCGCACTGATCGAGCAGACCGAACGACTGGCCCAAGGGCTGGAGGCGGCCGAGGTGAGCGTGCTCGGCGCGCTGAGCCCGGGGCAGCTGGCCCGGGCCACACGTACCGCGTTCGATCCTTACTCCGGCTCGGAGCTGGCGGTGCTCGAGACCGCCGATCCCGAGCGGGACGGGCTCCCCGAGGCCGAGGCGTGGCCGGTTGGTTGCCAGGAGAGCTGGGAGCACTACCGCAGCGATGGAGCCCTCCACACGACCTACTGGATCGGGGCCTGGCCCCGGGTCGAGGTGTCACCGATGTTCATGGACGCGCTATTGGGGCGCTCGAGCGCCGTGCGGACGGTGGCCGTCACCCTCGAGCCGATTCCCATCGACCGGTCAACCCGAGATGCGGAGGCGGCGGTGACCCGTGATCAGGCCGACCGCGAGCTGCGGCGGCGGTTTGGTCAGTCCGATACCGCGCGGCAACGACAGGCCGAGGAGGCGACCGTGCGTCGCGAATCCGAGCTGGCGGCCGGACACGGCGAGGTTCGCTTCGCCGGGTTCATCACCGTCACCGGACGGGATCCGGATGATCTGCGCCGGGCCTGCGCCGAAGTCCACGAGCACGCCGCCCGGGCCCGGCTGGAGCTCCACCGCATGTACGGCCAGCAGGCCGACGCGTTCACGTTCACGCTGCCGCTGTGCCGAGGGCTGCGATGAGCCTGCGGACGATCGAGCGCCCGGGCCACCGTTGCACCACGCGGCATGCGCAGGCGCTGTACCCCTTCACCGCGGCGGGTGGCCTGGGCGATCGCGGCGTGTTCGTCGGACGCGACTCCAGCGGCGGTGCCTTTTGCTACGACCCCTGGGTCCTCTACGGCGAGGGCCTGCTCGACGATCCCAACGTGATCGTGCTGGGCAAGCTCGGGCAGGGCAAGAGCGCGCTGGTCAAGACGCTGCTGTGGCGAATGCTGCTGTTCGGCCGCCGGGCGTTCGTCCTGGACATCAAGCGTGAGTACGGTCCGCTGTGTCTCCAGGCCGAGGTCCAGCCGATTTCCCTGGTTCCGGGCGGAGGAGTCCGGCTCAACCCGCTGGCCTCCCGGCCGGAGGAGCACGCTCAGGTTGAGCTGCTGCGGGCGGTGGCCCTGACCGCCACTGGGGCTCGATTGACCCAGGTCGAGAACGCGGCGCTACGGGAGGGGCTACGGACGGTGCGCTTGCGCGCCGCGGGCGAACCAACCCTGCCGGAGATTGCCCGGGTGTTGTTTGCCCCCACGGGCGAGATGGCCCAGCGCCTCCGGACCACCCCCGACCAACTGGCCGAGGACTCCCGCCGGGTGGCCCTGGCGCTCCAGGATCTGTGCGAAGGGCCGCTGCGGGGCATGTTCGACGGCCCCACCACGCCTGGCTTGGACCTCGAGGCCAAGCTGGTCGTCCTGGACCTCCACGCGGTCAAGGACTCACCGGCCGTGGGCATTCTCATGGCCTGCGCCACGGCCTGGATGAGCGCGCTGCTGGCCCGCATGGCTGAGCAGCCAGGACGCGAGCGTCTGATCAACGTGGCCGACGAATCCTGGAAGATCGTCCAGCACACCGGGCTCGGAGAGTGGTTTCAGTCCAACTTCAAGCTCGCACGCCAGTTCGGCGTGATGAATCTGGTCGTGCTCCACAAGCTGGCCGATCTCCAAGCCGCGGGCGATGCCGGGTCCCGAGCCGCCCGGATCGCCGAGGGCCTGATCGCCGATGCCTCCACGCGGATCGTCTACCACCAGGACGAGAGCCAGGTGCCCCTGACCCGCACGTTGCTCGGCCTGTCTGAAAACGAGGCGCAGCTCATCTCCATGCTCTCCGCCGGACAGGCCCTGTGGCGCGTGGCCAGCCGCTCGTTCGTCGTCCAGCACTACCGCTCGAGCCTGGAGACCCGGCTGACCAACACCGACGTGGGTATGCGGATCAGCGCCGACAAGCTGCGACGAGAATGACTCAGCCTGGACTGGCGACGCTCGCCGACGAGCTGCTCGAAGCTCACCTGGATACGCTCGAGCTAGCCCAGGAGCTCTCCAGCCTGCCCGACTGGGACGCCCATCTCGAGTACCTGCGGTCATTGCAACGGCGCGGACGCGAACTGCTGGCGGCCGCCGACGCCGAGGTGATCGGGGGATGACGGGCCGTTCCCAGCCAGGTGTCTCCGACGGCTTCATGCTGGCCATCATCGGCTCTGGCCTGGCCGTGGCCGCGATCGTGTGGCTGTGGGGTGGTCTGGCTGGGGCCCTGTTCGGGCGCGGCTGGCCTCCGTCCGGACCGGAACACGTGCTGTCGGTCCTGTACCGGTTGCCGTCGCACCTCCCCGATCCGGCCAACGCCTGGCCGCAGCCGGCTCGGGCCCGGCTCCCCGGGGCCTCTGCTACCTACGCCGCCCTGGCGCTGGTGCTGGCCGGCGGTCTGGCCGTGGCCGGTGTGGCCCGGCGCGCAGCCGCAGCCGTGACCGCTAGCCGGCCGGGCCATGGCGCCCGCTGGGCCGCCGGGGCGGAGCTGAGAACACTGCGCGGGAAGGGGCACCGCGACGGCCGGCTCGTGCTGGGCAAGGTCGGCGCGCGGCGCCTGTACGCCGAGCAGCGGCACGCGCTCGTGGCCTTTGGGCCTCCGCAGTCAGGGAAGTCTGCGGGGCTGGCAGTTCCCGCCCTGCTCGAGTGGACGGGTTCGGCCGTGGCCTCCTCGATCAAGACCGACCTGCTCAGCGCCACGCTGGCGCGCCGGCGAGCTCTGGGTGAGGTGATGGTGTTCGACCCGTTCAACCTGGCCGGGACGGGCACCCACGGCTGGTCGCCGCTGGGCCAGGCCGGCACCTGGGATGGAGCGCTCGAGGTGGCCTGGCGCCTGGCCGGTGCGGCCGAGCTCGCCTCCAAATCAGTCGAGGGCGGCGATTTCTGGACCGTCGCCGCCGAGCAGCGGCTGGCTCCGCTGCTCTATACCGCGGCCAAGACTGGCGCGGGCATCGAGGCGCTGGTCAGGTGGGCCTACGGACAGGGCGCGCGCGAGCTGGACGCCGCCCTGGCCCAGATGACCGGCGAGGCCCGGGACGAGGAAGAACTGGCGGAGGCCCATGCGGCCTACGACGCGATCCGGGCTTTCGAGGCCCAGGCCGACCGCACTCGGAGCTCGATCGAGGCCACGGCCCAGTCGCTGCTCCGGGCCTACCGGTTCACCCGCGTGACCCGCTCGGCCCGGTGCTGCGAGATAACGGCCGAGCGCTTGCTCGACTCCAGCGCGACCCTGTATCTGGTCGGCGATGCGCGCGCCTCCAAGCTCCTCCGGCCGATCTTTCTGGCGCTGCTGGGCGAGATCGTCGATCGGGCCTACGAGCGGGCCACGCTGACCGGGGGCCGCCTGGAGCGGCCGCTGCTGCTGTGCCTCGACGAAGCGGGCAATGTGGCGCCGCTGCCCAACCTGGGCGAGATCGCGTCCACGGCCCCGAGCCACAACATCCAGTTGCTGTCGATCTTCCACGACCTAGCCCAGGCGCGTAGCCGCTACGGACGGCAGGCCGAGACCGTGATCAACAGCCACCGCGCGCGCATGCTGCTACCCGGAGTCGCCGACCTGGACACGCTGCGCTACTTCGCCGGTCTGGTCGGCGAGGCGGAGGTCCCAGAGGTGACCCGCACCGTCGGTGCGGGCGGGACCACCCGCTCGAGCGGGCGCCGGCGGCGTCCGTTGCTAGCCGCCGAGGCCCTGCGGCAGCTGCCGGAGGGCCATGCCCTGCTGATCTACGGCCGGCTCGCCCCGACGCGGCTCAGGCTCCGGATGTGGTTCCGAGACCGGCGGCTGCGCGCGCTGGCGGCGGGCTCATGAGCGCGTTCGACCCGCAGGAGGAGGCCTGGGAGGACGAGGCCCCCAACGTCCGCTGGCCACTGCACTGGCATGGGTTGTACCCGCGCGAGCGGTGGCTGTGGTTTGAACAGCTGTGGAGCGAAGCGTGCATGCTGCGCGCTAGATACCGGCTGGCCATCAGATCCGGCTGGTGGGAGGACCAGGTGCAGGTCGAGGCGCTGGCCGCCCTGGCCTCGTGGGTGGCCCGCTACGACTCGGGCGAGTGGGATGACCCCCCGGGCAAGCTGGCGCTGCTGTTCGAGCTGGAGCGAGTGGCTTTGCTGCTGCAAGACGGTGGCGATCCGTTCCACGCTCAGCGCGACCGGCCAGTGTTCGAGCGCTACCTGACCGAGCTGGGGTGCCAGGCTGTGGAGAGCTGATCAGTCCGGGTACTCGTCCTTCCGCCAGGTGCGGGGCTCTTCGGGCTGCGGCTTCGGTGTCCGCTTGAGCAGGAACGAGTGGAATGGCGCGACGAACGGATCGGGCGCCATGACCGTGTAGGTGTGGTACACGGTCCCGTTCTCACGGGCGAAGGCGATGTAACCCGGCCCTTCGCGGAGCCCGTCCTCGAGCTTGGCTCCGACCTGCTGGCTCCACTGTTCCATCCACTCGGGCGGGTTGTCGACCATTTCCTTGATCTGAGGGATTGCCTGCGCCTGCTCGGGCGTCATTGCCAGTCCGAAGTCGAACGGAAAATCGGTCCCGTAGGTCGAGACGTACGGGAACTCCCAACCCATCCGCTGCTTGTAGGCGTTCAGTCGATCGATCGGCGCGCGCGAGAAGCAGAGGAAAGTCACGTCGCGCTTGTTGAGGTGGATCAGGCCACCGGAGAAATCGTCGCCGAGGCT
>DATKRM010000086.1:0-15235 GCA_035532195.1 Solirubrobacteraceae bacterium | reverse complement strand
CGACGAAGAGCCACGTAGCTGTGTGTGATCTCCGGCGTCCCGTCCGGACCACGAGGCGGGTCCTGCACTGTGAGCACCTCGTAAGCCCGACCCCAATGTTCGCGCAGCCACCATTCCGAGTGGAAGACCCATGCGTCCGGTCCCTCCCAATGGTGCAGAACTGTCATGCCAACCTCGTCCTCCACGTAGGGCTCGCCAACTAGTGGGGCCCACATACCCTCCCCGAGAAAGCTTGCAATGAGAATCCCTCCTGGAGCCAGGACACGGTGCATCTCCAGTAACCAAGCAGACCACTGATCGGTGATGTGGGTAAAGACCGACATCGCCCAGATTAAGTCCAGCGTGCGGACGGGAAGCTGTAGCGGCGGCACTAGGCCGTTCCCGAAGAATCGAAACGGGGGGCTTAGCTTGCTCTCGGCCCACCGGATGCTCGGCTCGTCGATGTCACATCCCCAGAAGCGTCCGCCTCGCGCTTCCGGCTCGAAGTGCCGAAGCACGCGTGCTGAGCCACAACCGAAGTCCAAAACTTGCTTGTTTTCCCAATCCCAGTCCTCCGGAAGCAAGCTCTCGATGACTCGTCGCAGGCGGGCGCCTTCGGCCAGATAGAACTCAAGCGGGTCAGCACCCTCGACAGTGCCTACCCGGGCGGCCAGCTCAGCCGGAGGTAGTGGAAGCGATGACCCGCCCACCGATCGAGCCTACAAATCAGGACACCCAGACACAACACGTCGCCCTAGCTCAGCTGCTTCTCGCCGAAGAAGCTGGCGACCGGATTGGCGTTGAAGTTGCCGATCGGGCGATACCCCGCCTGGCGGTACATGCGCTCGGCGCCGGGCTGCCGGGGCCCGGTGTCCAGACGGACCACCCGATAGCCCAGCTCCCCCGCGGCCTGCTCGAGCTTCTCCAGTAGCTCGCGCCCCACGCCGCGGCCCCGACCCTCGGGGACCACGTACATGCGCTTGATCTCGCATGCGCCGTCCTGGAGCCGCTTGATTCCCCCGCAGCACACGGCGCGACCGGCGTCATCGAATCCCACCAAGAATGTGCCCCCGGGCGGCCCCAGCTCGGTCGGGCCGGCCTTCGGCATGCCGGCCCCGTCCAGGTCGAGGTCGTCGTACATGGCGGCGATCTCCACCCGCATCGCGTCGAGCAGCGAGGCTGCGGGCTCCTCATCCGCAGCCACGTACCGAAACGTGAGCATCGGGCTCTGAGCCTACGGATTGCAGCTGGCCGCGTTGTGGCCCTTGGAGTGGCAGCCCTCCATGGCCAGGGTACCCTCCGCAAAGGAGACCCAAGCCGGCTTGGCCATGAACTGGCCGTCGCTCTCCCGGAACAGCCCGGCGAAGTCGAAGGCCAGGTCATTCCGGCGCTCCTGCCCGGCCCAGTCGTAGTAGTAGAACCCGGCCAGGCCCAGACGCTTGCGGTTGGCCACCAGCATCGGCAGGACCTGCTTGATCTTCTGCGCCTGGCCGGATTCGGTGCTGGCGAAGTCATAGCCCGTGTTGTGATTGGTCTTGCCGATGGACGACGGCCAGCTGATCTCGTCGGCGATGATCTGCTTGGTCGTATCTCCGGCCTGGTTCATGGCCTGGCGCACATAGCCCAGGATCGTGATCACTCCCCGCGGCTCCTTGGTGTAGGGATGGATGGCCACCACATCGAACTGGTTCCGTGCTCCCGGGATCTTGTAGATCCGCTGGAGATTGATCCATGAGTAGTTGGGCATCCCGGCCAGCACCACCTTGGCCGTGGGATCAACGCTCCTGATCGCCTTGCGGGAGGCGGCGAGCAGCGCCACATAGCGCGCCTCGAACGGCTGGAAGGGCCAAAACGGATAGATGTTCGGCTCGTTCCAGATCTGCCACATCCGGATCGGGACCCTGGTCTGGTACGGGTAGGTTTGCCAGAACGAGCCGGTCGGTCCGTAGCGCTTGACCAGCGCCCTGACGAAGGCGGCGTACGGCCCGGGGGTCTTGGGGATCGAGATGATCGCTCCCTTCTTGTTCTGGCCATCCCACTTGGGCGCCGCCAGTACCACCGGCAGTACTTGGAGCCCATCCCGGCTGGCCGCGGTCACCAGCTGGTCGAACGCGGTGAAGTCGGTGGGCACACCGCCCGCGTTCACGAACCGCGCCTTCTGGTTGGCCGGGACGTCATTCCAGCTCTGGTAGGGCTGGGCCGCAGACCAGTCGAACACCACGCGCAGGCTCTCCACGCCGCTGGCCACCATCGCGTCCACCTGCTTCTGGAGGTTGATCCAGGGATCCGGCCACACCGGCTCGTCCACGACCATCCCGGCGAAGCCCTGGGGGACTCGCGACCCGGCCGGCTTGGCGCGGGTCGAGCCGGCGTGGGCCGGCCAGGCAACCGCCCCGGCAGCCAGGGCAGCGATCAGCAACGGCCAGATCAGGCGAGATCGGGTCACGGGCCCGAGTGTAGGCACGCTGACCTCAACACGGCACACTCGGAATCGGAGCGCCCGTTCAATCCCGGGCCAACAGCTCGTCGATCGCCGCGTCGGTCAGCTCGGCCGTCCGGCCCCACGTGAAGCGCCGCGCCCGCTCCCGGCCGGCGGCGATCAACCGCGTCCGGACGTCCTGGTCGCCCACCACAGACACCAGCGCCTCGGCGAAGCCCGGCCCGTCGTGCGGATCCACCAACCGCCCGGCGCGGCCCACCGTCTCCGGCAGAGCCCCGGCCGCCGCGGCCACTACCGGGGCGCCACAGGCCATGGCCTCCAGGCAGGGCAACCCGAAACCCTCATACAGCGACGGCATGGCCAGGGCACGGGCTCCGGCGTACAGCCCGGGCAGTTCCTCCTCGGCCACGTAGCCCAGGCGCCGGACCGAGGCCGTGGCTCCGCGCAGGTACGGCCGGCCCGCACCAGCCAGGACCAGCTCAATCCCCTGCTTGGCCAGCTCCCTCCCCGCCTGCGCCAGGAGGCCCAGGTTCTTGCGCTCTGACTCGGTGGCCACGACCAGCACGTAGGGCCGGGTCAGCCCGTACCGGGCGGCCGCCCGGGCCGGATCGGCGCCGCCCGCGAACTGCTCGTCCACCCCTTCGGGGATCACCCGGACCCGGTCGGCCGGCGCGCCCAGGACATCGATCAGCTCGCGCCGAGAGAACTCGGACACCGTGAGCAGCATCTGCGCCCGCCGGGCCAGCCGCGGCAGGATGGCTCGCTGGTAGTTCACGTAGAGCCGCGAATAGGCCTCGGGATGGCGCAGCGCGGCCACGTCGTGGATGACCAGGACGTTTCGCGACGAGACGACCGGGGCCAGGTTGGCCGGCGAGTAGAGCAGCCGGCTGTCCGCGGTCTGGGCGGGCAGCACAACCTGCTCCCACAGGTGCCCGGCCCGATGGGCCAAGGCGGCCGGGGGGCAGATCACCCGGTAGCGCTCAGGCCGCAGCGCGGGCAGGCGCCGCACCATCTCCCGGGCCAGACGTTCGACTCCGCCGACGTGGGCCCGGACCGCGGCCCGGGCATTGATCGCGACTGTGTCCGGGGCGCCTGGGGCGCCGCTCACCAGGCGCGGCGCAGCGCGCCCAGCAGCAGCAGCCCGGAGCCCATCAGCCCCAGTCCCGCCGCCAAGCAGGCCCAGATGTTCAGCCCGGTGAACGGCAGCGTGCGCCCGGAACCCGCCGAGGCGGTGGACGCGCTCGACGTCGGCGTGCTGGTCGCGCCGGAGCTGGTCGGACTGCTCGAGGACAGCGAGGAGCCCGAGCCCTGCGAGGAGGACGAAGCTGAGCTGCTGCTGGAGGGCGACGACGTGCCGGAGCCCTGGGAAGAGGACGAGGAACCCGAGCCCTGCGAATTGGACGAGCTCGGCGGGGTGTTTCCGGCCAGCGGGTCGGTGTACTGCTGACCCGCGGCCGAGCCCGAGGCCCAGGCAGCTCCAGCCACGGCCAGCGTCAAAGCCAGCACCGCCAGCGAACATGTCAGCAAGGGGACGAGGCGCCGCATCCGGGCCCTATTCAATCAGGCAGGTCGGAGTTACGGGCCGGCGGCCGGCGCGGGCTTGACCACCCGTCCCGCGCGGACCCAAATATCGCGGGCCGTGCCGGGCAGCTGGAGCGACACCAGCTCATAGCTCACCCCGAACGAGCTCCCGCCCGAGGCCAGCCCCGACGGGGTAGCACCCCCGGCCAGCCGGCCGTTCACCGCGAACTGCCGGCCCGATGGACGGAGCAGGATCTTGCTGAGCTGCCACCGCGGATCCGACAGCGACCCACGGTGCCCCCGCACCGTGGTCGCGCTGAGCGAGGTGAAGGTGGTCGACCCGAAATTGGCCAGCGGCAAGGTCTGGCACGAGTTGCTCCCGCAGTCCGATGGGGCCTCGGCGATCCACTCCGCCGAAGACACGTCCACCAGCTCGATCCGCACCCGCTCGGTGAAGGTCCATCCCCGCGAGAGGTTGCGCAGCACGAGAGTCGTCGCGTGCCCAGACACCGTGACGCTGGCCGCCATCTGGTCACCCGGCCGGACCTGACGAAACACCTCGTAGGAGGGCGCCGGAACCGTCTCGTACCAGGCGCTGGAGCTGACCCGTCCCGAGCGCGTGCAATCAGCCTCGGTCCCGATCTGCTCCAGGGCGTTTGAGCCGGAGCTGAATCCGCCCAAGCCGACCCAGAAGGAGGAGTAGCTCGAGGACCCGGGCCGGCACGTGGGCGCGGGCTGTGTCCACGACGCGTTGGCCGTATGAAAGGCCACGCCGGGCCGCTGGATCGCGTAGCCCGCCCAGTTGGTGCTGTCAGACACGTCGGCCAGCGAGGCGGGCGCGGTGGCCAGCCAGGCGAGCACGATCAGGACAGCCAGTCCTCGGTGGCCCATGCAATTGGTTTTCGGCTCCGGGCACCCACGGCTTGAGCCCTGCGGGCTAATAGAGTGAAAGATGTGTCTGACAACAGCTTCGATGCCCAGGCCACTCTGACCGTTTCCGGCCGCTCGTACGAGATCTTCCGCCTCGACGCGCTCCAAGCCTCCTACGACGTCGCGCGCCTGCCCTTCTCGTTGAAGATCCTGCTCGAGAACCTGCTCCGCACCGAGGACGGCGAGACCGTCCGGGCCGAGGACATCGAGGCCCTGGCCCGCTGGGATGCCAAGGCCGAGCCGTCCCGGGAGATCGCCTTCTCGCCGGCCCGGGTGCTGATGCAGGACTTCACCGGGGTCCCGGCCGTGGTCGATCTGGCCGCGATGCGCGACGCCATCAGCCAGATGGGCGGCGATCCCAGCCGGATCAATCCGCTGGTTCCGGCCGAGCTGGTGATTGACCACTCGGTGCAGGTGGACGTGTTCGGATCGCCCGGGGCCTTCCAGCGCAACGCCGAGCTCGAGTTCCAGCGCAATCGGGAGCGCTACGCGTTCCTGCGCTGGGGCCAGACCGCGTTCTCCAACTTCTTGGTGGTGCCCCCCGACACCGGCATCGTGCACCAGGTCAACCTGGAGTACCTGGCCCGGGTGGTGTTCCTCAATTCGCGCACGCGCCAGGCCTATCCCGACACCCTGGTGGGCACCGACTCCCACACGACGATGGTCAACGGTCTCGGCGTGCTGGGCTGGGGCGTGGGGGGAATCGAAGCCGAGGCAGCGATGCTCGGGCAGCCGTTGTCGATGCTCATCCCCCAGGTGATCGGTTTCAAGCTGATCGGGGGTCTGCCGGAGGGCTCGACGGCCACCGACCTGGTGCTCACGGTGACCGAGATGCTGCGCCGGCACGGGGTGGTGGGCAAGTTCGTGGAGTTCTACGGTGACGGACTGGCCAGCCTGCCCCTGGCCGACCGGGCCACGATCGGCAACATGTCCCCCGAGTTCGGGTCCACCTGCGCGATCTTCCCCATCGACGCCGAGACGCTCCGCTACCTGGAGTTTTCCGGCCGCCCGCCCGAGCAGATCGAGCTGGTCAAGGCCTACGCCTCCGAGCAGGGGCTGTGGCACGAGCCGGGCGCCGAGGAGCCGACGTTCACCGAGACCCTGGAGCTCGACCTGGGCGAAGTGGTGCCCAGCATCGCCGGGCCCAAGCGACCCCAGGACCGGGTGGCGCTAACCGAGGCCAAGGCTGCGTTCCGCCTGGCTCTGGAGGGCTACGTGCCCGACGAGGACCCCGAGGACGAGGCGCTCGGAGAGAGCTTCCCGGCCAGCGACCCGGTGGCCACCCACGTCGAGAACGGCGTGGATCACGCGCCGGTGGGCGACACCGGTGGGGCTCAGGTGGCCGAGCGCAGCCGGAGCTGCGTGCCGGTGACGCTGGCCGACGGCAGCGAGACCGAGCTCGACCACGGCCACGTGGTGATCGCCGCGATCACCAGCTGCACCAACACGTCGAACCCGTCGGTCATGGTGGGCGCCGGACTGCTGGCTCGCAACGCCGTCCAGCGCGGGCTCAGGGTCAAGCCGTGGGTCAAGACCTCGCTGGCGCCCGGGTCCAAGGTGGTGTCCGAGTACCTGGATCGGGCCGGCCTCACCGAGTACCTGGACGAGCTGGGGTTCAACCTGGTCGGCTACGGCTGCACCACCTGCATCGGCAACAGCGGACCGCTGCCGGACGAGATCTCCGACGTGGTCGGAGCCGAGGACCTGGCCGTGGTGTCCGTGCTGTCGGGCAACCGCAACTTCGAGGGCCGGATCAACCCGGACGTGAAGATGAACTACCTCGCCTCGCCGCCCCTGGTGGTGGCCTACGCGCTGGCGGGAACCATGGACATCGACCTCTACGACCAGCCGCTGGGCGAGGACCAGCAGGGCCAGGGCGTGTACCTCAAGGACATCTGGCCCGGCTCGGCGGAGGTGGCGGCGACGATCCAGGAGGCGATCCAGTCGGACATGTTCCGCAAGAGCTACGGCGAGGTGTTCGACGGCGATGAGCGCTGGAACTCGCTCGATGTCCCCACCGGCGATGCGTTCGTCTGGGATCCCGAATCGACGTACGTCCGCCGGCCCCCGTTCTTCGAGGGACTCCCGAGCGATCCCTCCCCCGTGGACGACATCGTCGACGCCCGGGTGCTGGCCCGGCTGGGCGACAGCGTGACCACCGACCACATCTCGCCCGCCGGAGCGATCAAGCGTGACAGCCCGGCCGGGGCCTACCTGATCGAGCACGGGGTGACGCCGAAAAACTTCAACTCCTACGGCTCACGCCGCGGCAACCACGAGGTGATGATGCGGGGGACGTTCGCCAACATCCGCCTGCGCAACCAGCTGGGTGGTCGGGATCCACTTCCCGAGGGCGGGGTGACTCTGCACCTGCCGGATGGGGAGCAAATGTCCATCTACGACGCGGCCATGCGCTACATGGAGGCGGGGGTGCCGCTGATCGTGCTGGCCGGCCAGGAGTACGGCTCCGGCTCCTCGCGCGACTGGGCGGCCAAGGGCACCCGCCTGCTCGGCGTGCGAGCCGTGCTGGCCGAGAGCTTCGAGCGCATCCACCGCTCCAACCTGGTCGGCATGGGCGTGCTCCCGCTCCAATTCCAGGCCGGCGACTCGGTGTCCTCGCTCGGTCTGACCGGCCGGGAGAAGTTCACGATCACCGGCCTGTCAGGCGTCGAGCAGGTCCCGCGTGAGCTAACGGTGCAGGCCGACGACCAGGAATTCCCGGTGACGGTGAGGATCGACACCCCGAAGGAGCAGCGCTACTTCCGCCACGGCGGAATCCTCCAGTTCGTGCTGCGCCAGCTCGTGTCAGCCGATTGACACACGCTGGCGTGGTCGATCGTCAGCCCCCGCGGTAGCCGGGGGAAGATCGAGAACCGCGGGTGGCCGGTGGAGTTCGCCAACGCCACGTAGCCGTGGGAGCGCAGCGCGGAGAGCTCGAGGATGCCCGGCCGGCGCCACCAGGCGCCCGTAGTTGTCGATGCTCCGGACCGGGGCACCGCCGCTCACCGCGCTCCGCGCAGTCGCTAACTTCCCTTCCCACATGGCCTCCGGCACTCCCAAGCTCCTCCGCCGGTTGATCACCGCCGCCGGTCCGTCCGGCCACGAGGTCGCCGCCGCCCAGGTGTGGAGAGAGGCCGCCCAGGAGTTCGCGGCCGAGGTGACCGCCGACACCGTCGGCTCGTCGGCGGCCCGGGTTCCCGGAACCGCGGACGGTCTCAAGCTGGCCGTGATCGGCCACATCGACGAGATCGGCCTCCACGTCACCCACATCGACAAGGAGGGAAACCTCCGGTTCGGCCAGGTCGGCGGCTGGGACCCGACCGTCCTGATCGGCCAGCGGGTACGCCTCCAGACCCGCAACGGGCCCGTGCCCGGGATCATCGGCCGCAAGCCGATTCACCTGATGCGCGACGAGGACCGCAAGAAGGTGCCTGAGCTCAAGGAGCTTCACATCGACATCGGCGCCGCCGACGAGGACGAGGCCCGCGAGCGGGTGCGGATCGGCGACGTGGCGGTGATCGACGTCGAGCCACTGGACTACCCGGGCGACCGAGTGGTGTCCCGGGCGCTCGACAATCGGGTGGGCTGCTACGTGGCCGCCGAGGCGGCGCGGCTGGTGGCGGCGGCCGGTGGGGCGCCGGGAGACGTGCTGGCCCTGGCGGTGGCCCAGGAGGAGACGTCGTTCGGCGGTTCGACCACCAGCGCGTTCGCCCACGTTCCCGACGTGGCCATCGTGGTCGACCTGACCTTCGCCACCGACCAGCCGGGGGTCGAGCTGGGCGAGATGACCGAGCACAAGCTCGGCTCCGGGCCGGTGATCGCCCGGGGGACAATGCTGCACCCCCAGGTGTTCGAGCTCCTGTACGCGGCGGCCGAGGCCGAGAACATCCCGTTCACGGTCGAGTCCCTGGGCCGCCGCTCGGGCACCGACGCCGATGCCGTCCACCTCAGCCGCTCCGGCGTCCCCACCGGCCTGGTCTCCGTGCCCAGCCGGTACATGCATTCGCCGGTGGAGATGGTCTCGACCGCGGATGTGGATGCGGCCGCGCGGCTGATCGCGGCGTTCGCCCAGCGGCTGAAGCCGGACACGTCGTTCGAGCGCTAAGTGGCCGCCCCGCTCCTGCTGCTGTTCGACATCGACGGCACGCTCCTGGGTGGCGCCGCCACCGCGCACGCCCAAGCGCTGCACGAAGCGCTGCGGATCGTTCACGGCGTCGATGCGCGCCAGGTCCGCATCCCCATCCCGCCAGCCGGCCGCACCGACCCGGAGATCGCTCGGGCGCTGCTGCTGAGTGCGGGTGTCTCCGCCGTCCAGATCGACGAGCGGGCCGACCAGGTGCGAGAGGAGTGCTGCCGGGCCTACGCGCGGATGTGCCCCCAGGACTTGTCTCACACCGTGCTGGCCGGCATCCCCGACGTCCTGGCCTGGCTGGCCGGCCAGCCGGATGTGCTGCTCGGCCTGTTGACCGGGAACTACGAGCCGGTGGCCCGACTCAAGCTCCGGAGCGCCGGGCTGGGCCGCTGGTTCCCGTCCGACCAGGGGGCGTTCGGCTCCGATTCCGAGGACCGCACGATGCTCCCCGCCGTGGCCCGCCGGCGCGCCGGGTCGGTCGGGGCCCCCCATCCGCGCGAGCGAACCGTGGTCATCGGCGACACGCCGCGGGATATCGCCTGCGCCCGGGCGGACGAGGTGCGGAGCTTGGCCGTGGCCACCGGGCCGTACTCGATAGACGCGCTGGGAGACGCCGACGCGGTGGCGGCCGGCGCGGGCGAGCTGCGCGGGGAGTTGGAAAGGCTGCTGTAGAGGCGTCGCAGGCGGTGGCGGGGCGTTAGCGGGGCAGGGCGCCGGCGGCGTGCGGTGGGCGGCCTCGACCCCCTACCCCTTGGGCTGCGGGAACTGCGAGCGCATCATCACGTCCCACACCCGGTCCGGGGTGAGGCGGCGCTGGCCGACCATCAGCCGCGCACTGGCCGTGACCAGATACCGCGCCTTGGGGCGGCGCGCGCCGAGGGCCCGGGAGATCGTCTTGGCCACCGCGTCGGGACCCGCGCCCAGCCTGGCCATCGGACCCTTGTAGGCCTCGGCCGTCAGCTTGGCCACGGCGTTGTTGAACTGGCCGTACGCACCGCCGTCCGAAGCCTCTGACACCGACCCGGCGGCCACTTCGCCGAAGTTGGTGACGATCAACCCGGGCTCGACGATGATCACATCGACGCCGAACCCCCGCACCTCGAAGCGCAGCGCGTCGGACAGCGCCTCCACGGCGTACTTGGTGGCGTGGTAGGCGCCGCCGCCGGGGAACACCAGTCGGCCGCCCATCGAGCTGATGTTGACGATCTTGCCCCAGCCCTGGCCCCGCATGCCCGGCAGCACCAGCTGGCACATCCGCACCAGGCCGAACACATTGGTCTCGAACTGCTGGCGCAGCTGGTCCATGGGGATCGTCTCCACCGCGCCCGACTGGCTGTAGCCGGCGTTGTTGACCAGCACGCCGACCGCACCCTCCGCGGTCACGACCGCGTTGACCGCGGCCTGCATTGACGCCTCGTCGGTCACGTCGAGAGCCAGCGTCTCGCAGCCCTCGGCCTTGAGGTCTGAAAGCGTCTCGGGGCGCCGGGCGGTGGCGTAGACCTTCCATCCCTCCTCGGCCAGCCGGGCCGCCGTGGCGGCCCCGATCCCCGACGAGCAGCCGGTGATCAGGACCGCTCTGGACGAGACGGCGCTCACGATCCGAAGACGCCGCGCAGCAGCGCGTCCGTCTGCTCACCGTAGGGCGGCAGGAACGCCTCGAGGGCTCCACCCTCGCCGCGGAACACCACTCCCCGCGGGTTGGAGAATTCACGGAACCCGTCGAGGCCGTGGTGGCGCCCCGAGCCGCTATAGCCGACCCCGCCGAAGCCCAGCGAGGGCAGCGCGCCCTGGGCCGCGCACGCGCCCACCGCGGCCCCGCCGGACACCGTCCGATCGAGCACGTCCTGAGCCACCTCCTCATCGCCGGAGAACACGTACAGCCCCAGCGGACGCTCACCCGAGTTCACGTAGCCGATCGCCTCCTCGACCGAGTCATAGGGCTTGATCGGGAGGATGGGACCGAAGATCTCCTCGCGCATCACGCTGAGCGAGTCGTCCGGGTCGATGACCAGCGACATCGGCACGCGACGCGTGTCGGCATCGCCCTCGTCGTCGCCCAACGCGACCACCGTCGCGCCGCCCTCGCGGGCTTCGTCCAGCAGCCGGTTGACCCGCTCCATATGCCGCTCCGAGATGATCCCGGTGCAGTCATCGCTGCCGGCGTAGTCCGGTGTGCTGTTGCGGTAGTCCGCTTGGGCCAGCTCGATGAATTCGTCCAGGCGCTCGCGCGGTACCAGGCAGTAGTCAGGCGCGATGCACATCTGGCCGTTCTTGATCATCTTGCTGCCGATGATGTTGCGCACCGCGTTCTCATCCACGGCGTCGTCGAGCACGAACACCGGGCTCTTGCCGCCCAGCTCGAGGGTCACCGGCACCAGGTTCTCGGCGGCCGCCTTGGCGATCAGCCGGCCGACCTCGGTGTTGCCGGTGTAGAGCAGGTGATCCCAGCGCAATGTGGGGAACTCTTTGGAGAGTTCCAACCCGCCGGTGACCACCGCCACCAGGTCGCGGTCGAACGTGCCGGAGACCATCTCCCGCAGCAGCTCTGAGCAGGCGGGCGTGTATTCGGAGGGCTTGAGGATCGCCCTGTTGCCGGCGGCCAGCATGTCGACCACCGGGCCGAGCGACAGGTCGAACGGGAAGTTCCAGGGCGAGATGTTGCCGACGACGCCCTTCGGCTGGTAGTTGATCGCCGCCCGGGCCGTGCCGTGGAGATTCGGGTCGGTCTCCCGCGGGTTGGGCTTCATCCACTCCTCGAGGTGCTGGTGGGTGAACGCGGCCCGCCCCATCACCGTCAGCACCTCGGCCATGTCCGACAGCGCATCGGGGTGCGAGGCGAAGTCCTCGCGCAGCGCCTCGTGGATGGCATCGCGGTTGGACGCGACCATCCCGGTCAGCGCCTCGAGCCGTGCGCGGCGCTCGGCCACGCTCGGATAGGTGTCCTTCAGAAACGCCGCCTTCTGGGCGTTGAAGGTCTCGTGCAGCTCCTCGATCGCGGCCTTGTCGCTACCGGCCTCTTGGGGCTTGGCCTCGGTGATCGCCATGCCTGCTCCTCTCAACTCGGTTGTGAGGAGAAGCATCCCCCATCAGGTGGGTGGGGGCAAGGCTTTACCTGCGTGCTACGCCCTGGCCGGGCTGGCGCCCCGGCGTCTGCGCCAACTACGCCCGAACCAGCTTCTTGTAGGTGATGCGCTTCGGCCGGTCCGCCTCGGCCCCAAGCTGGTCATGGCGGAAGCTCTCGTAGGCCTCGAAGTTGCCCTCGAACCAGCGGGCCTGAGAGTCGCCCTCGAAGGCCAGCACGTGGGTGGCCACGCGATCCAGGAACCAGCGGTCGTGGGAGACCACGATCGCGCAGCCGGCGAATGCCAGCAGCGCCTCCTCCAGCGCACGGAGCGTGTCGACGTCAAGATCGTTGGTCGGCTCATCCAGCAGCAGCAGGTTGCCTCCGTCACGCAGGAGCTTGGCCAGCTGCAGCCGGTTGCGCTCACCACCGGACAGGTTCGCCACCTTCTTCTGCTGATCGGTGCCCTTGAAGTTGAAGCCGGCCACATAAGCCCGGCTGTTGATCGTGCGCTCTCCGAGCTTGATCTGGTCCTGACCGCCCGAGACCTCCTGCCACACGCTCTTGTCCGGGTCCAGAGCCTCTCGCGATTGATCGACGTAGGCGAGCTTCACGGTCTCCCCGAGCTTAAGAGTTCCGGAATCCGGTGTCTCCTGCCCGGTGATCATCCGCAGCAGCGTGGTTTTGCCGGCGCCGTTGGGCCCGATCACGCCGACGATCCCGCCACGCGGCAGTTTGAACGACAGGTTCTCGAACAGCACCCGGTCCCCGTAGGCCTTGCCCACGCCCGAAGCCTCAAGGACGACTTCACCCAGTCTGGGACCCGCCGGGATGTGGATCTGCACGCTGTCCAGCGATGCGCCCGCCCGCGCGTCCTGCGCCAGCAGCGCCTCGTAGGCGTTGAGCCGCGCCTTGGGCTTGTTGCGCCGGGCGCTGGCGTTGAGTCGCACCCATTCCAGCTCCTGCTCGATCGTCCGCTTGCGCGCCACCTCCTGCCGGGCTTCCTGCTCCATCCGGGCTCGCTTCTGCTCCAGCCAGCCGGAGTAGTTGCCCTCATAGGGAATCCCCCGCCCGCGATCCAGCTCCAGAATCCATCCGGCCACGTTGTCCAGGAAGTAGCGATCGTGGGTGACCGCCACCACGGTGCCCGGATATTCCTGCAGATGGCGCTCCAGCCAGGCCACCGATTCGGCATCGAGGTGGTTGGTCGGCTCATCCAGGAGCAGCAGATCGGGCCGTCGCAGCAACAGCCGGCACAGCGCCACCCGGCGGCGCTCGCCCCCGGAGAGCTTGGTCACGTCCGCATCAGCCGGCGGGCACCGGAGCGCGTCCATGGCGATCTCCAGGGTGGTGTCCAGATTCCACCCGTCCACGGCGTCGATCCGCTCCTGCACCCGACCGAACTCGTCCGCGTTCTCCTCGGAGTAGTTCATCGACAGCTCGTTGAAGCGATCCAGCAGCTCCTTGGTCTCGGCCACGCCCTCCTCGATGTTGCCCCGCACGTCCTTGTCGGGATCGAGCTCGGGCTCCTGCTCCAGCAGGCCGACGGTGGCATCCGGCGCCAGCTGCGCCTGCCCGTCGTAGTCGCTGTCCAGCCCGGCCATGATCCTGAGCACGGTTGATTTGCCGGCGCCGTTGTAGCCGAGCACGCCGATCTTGGCGCCGGGCAGAAACGACAGCGAGATGTCCTTGAGCACCTCCCGGTCCGGCGGGTAGCGGCGGGAGAGTCGGTACGTGCTGAAGATGTACTGGTGAGATGTCACGACAGCTGAGGATAGGCGCGAACTTCACAACCGCGCCTTCCAGCGTGCGCTTGATCACACCTTCTGGAGGTGCATTCCGGACTCATGGCCCCTCGGGGTTGGCTCCGACCCACCGCTTGTAAATCCAGGTTTGGCATTCGCTAGCTTGCGGTAACTGCCGTTGAGACCCGCGGGCCACGGTGGGTCTTTCTTGTAGGTCGTAGCAACGAGCAGGGGCACCGCCGCCTGGCGGTGGTGCAGGTCACACAGACAAGAAGACGCGACTGGGGCGCGTCGATCTAGGCGCGCGCCCATAGTGGCGGTTCGCATCGCGACCGCCCCAAGTTCCGACCCCGGAGGCGACCATGGCTACCCGAAGTGAACATCCATTCCCGCTCCCGCGCCGGCACCCGATCAGCGAGCGCGCGCTGGCACCGCGATTGGGCGACGAAGCCGGTCAGCGCGAGCGAGCACCCGTATCCCCCGCGTCGGTCGGAAAGGCGTCGGGCGCGCTGAGTGCCCCCGTGGCCGGCCTGGCCGCGCTGCTGGCACTGGGTGCGATCGGCGGCGGGGTAAAGGCAGGGCTGGGCTCGCTGCCATCGCAGCACGGGCTCGACGGTCACGCGGCCCCGAGCCAGCCGGGCGGGACCCCGAGGCTGGCGCTCCACGCGGACAGCCCGCCGATGCCGCTCGTGGCTCCACCGGCTCGTCCCGCCTCGGCGTTCTTCACCCTCCCGGGCGCCGGGCCAATCCCGGCCGTGGCCCTGACCGGAGCGGCGGTTCGCGGCACCAAGCTGGGCTCGCCGTCCCGTCCGACCCCCACGTGGCCGTACCTGCCGGCGGCGCCCCTGACAGCGCCCCTGAGCGCCCTGCCCGCGCCGCCCAGCAACTCGCCAGCGCCGACCGCCACCCCAGCGCCCAGCGCCCCCACGCCGCAGAGCCAGCCGGCGCCCAGCAGCCCCAGCCCGTCGACCGGGTCATCCGCGCCGGCCGATCAGTCGGCTCCGTCTGACCAGTCAACGCCACCGAGCCAGCCCGCGCCCTCGGACCAAAGCCAGACCCAGAGCAGCCCCTCCGGTCAGAGCAACTCGAACCCGAACCAGGAGTCCACTCCGGTGAGCAGCGGCTCGCATCGCAGCGGCCCCACGCGGTCGAGCAGCACGCCCACGCAGACCACGAGCACCCAGACCACTTAGACGGAGGGATAGCGAGACATGGCGACCCAGGCTCCAGCCACCGATGTCGTCCTCCGGCCCACGCGGCGCGGGTCCGCGCACGGGCCGGCGGCCGAGCCCCAGGCCGCGGCCGCGCAACGGCGGACCTGGGCGTTTGACCGGGCCACCTGGCTGATCGTCGGCGGGGCCATGCTGCTGTCCCTGGGGGTCCGTCTGCTGCTGGTGCGCAGCATCTGGGTCGATGAGGCGATCAGC